>CAMTFK010000256.1 GCA_947071285.1 uncultured Bacteroides sp.
AAATAGAGCATCTAAAAGAATTGCTAAAAGAGAAAGAAAGAACGATTCAAATTCTTATGGATAAAAAATAGCCAGAATGGCTATTGAGAGATAAATTAATAAATATCAATATATTACAGGTTTTCCACAGTACCTTTAACCGGGACGAAATCGGGACGTAAATATGAAATATATGAATTTATTCTATTTAATAATCAGCACTTTAACAAAGCGGATACGTTGCACAATAAGTCGCCTCATTCCGACACACAAAAGGGTCTGATTCTCAAAAGGAGTTAGACCTTTTTTGTTATACTGACTTTCAATGAACAACATTTACTTAATTTCACTATAGCATGATTGACATCATACTTATCACATTGGGAGGAATATGCCTCATCATAGGACTGCTGGGATGCATTATCCCAATGATTCCCGGACCGCCTGTTTCATACGCAGGTTTATTACTGCTTCACATTACGGATAAAGTGCAGTTTTCGACATCACAATTACTGATTTGGCTGCTTTTGGTGGTAGTTGTGCAAGTACTGGACTACTTTACTCCCATCATAGGAAGCAAATACAGTGGAGGAACTAAATGGGGCAGTTGGGGCTGCCTGATAGGCTCAATCGTCGGGATTGTCTTCTTCAGTCCGTGGGGCATTATCATCGGCCCGTTCGGGGGCGCTTTCATCGGAGAACTGCTGGGAGACAGAAGTGCAAAGGATGCCCTGAAATCGGGCATCGGTGCACTAATGGGGTTCCTGATAGGAACGGTATTCAAAGTAGTGATTTGCGGATATTTTATATGGTGCTTTGTGAAGGCTATCGTTGTAGCGTAATGCTCATCAAACCGATTACCACATCATTGGAAAGCGTTTCAAGAACAAGATGTGAGAGCTTCTTATCTGGATTCAGAGGCATTTCGAGCAATACGGCAGCACCGCCATCCAACTCACGGGAAGCACCGGGAAAGCCCAATTCTTCACCGAAGTTATTGCTGACTTCACCGGTCTTGAGACGCAAACGGTAGAGAGCCGGGGCATGGCGATTGAAAGCCAGACCATCTTCAAAGAAGATATGTTCAATGGGAGGCCAGTTATCCGGATTGCGCAAAGGCATGACATCGCAGGTGCCGTCTTTGTAATACACACGGATAAGTCCATTGTCGATGTGGCACTGCATATGATTAGTGCTGCCCGCCATAAGCAAATAAGCACGGGAGGCTTCCCCCTTGAGTGGAACAGTCAAGCTATCAGGATAATTATCCCACAAAGAAGTGAAAGCAATGTTCCGGCCCTCAGCAGGAGTGCGGAAAGGAACTCCCGGTTTAGTATTCAGTACACCTTCCCGAACGGAAGAACGCAGACCGGAGTCATTGATATCCACCGTATGCAGAGGATGACACCACTCTCCTATGCCTTGCTTCGGCAGTTGCAAAGTAGTATAGGGAGAACGGGGCGAAAGATACTCATTACGGAAAATATCTGTTACCGAGGAATTGAATTGCGCATCCATCACGACCATTTCACATGTAGCGGAGTTGACATTAGCGAAGGCAGCAGACTGTGCAAGGCTATGTTTTTCTTTATTCTTCGACTTATCCACAGGACACCACCATTTCATTTCATCCTGTTGCATCGGGACAAAGCCTACAGGAGCTTCGGCAGATATGTTTTCTATCTGAGAGTCCGTAGGGGTATTGAATTCTTCCCCGCCCCATTCAATCTTTATTTCCATCTTTTCACCGGAAGAAGCAGGTACTACAACAGAGAGCATCGGACGGCTGATTGAGTTCTCCACCAACTTCCAGGCAGTGGGAGTTCCGTTGACTGTCAGTTTCGCCACTTTCGAGCGCTGCGCAGGAAACTGGAGTTCCAGCGTGTGTACAGCAGGCAGACGATGGGTAATGGTATAGGAAGCATTGTGATAATCAAAATCAATATCCGGCGTGTGCAAGGATGCAGACGTCCAGTCAGACGGCAAACCGGGCTTCACCAGCAAGCGTCCGTTCATGGCATCGGGAAGAATGCCGTAAAGTCCTTGTATCAACACGCGGGAAGCCACGCCAATAGGGTCGCCGAAGTCACGATAGCACTCGCCACGGGCAGCATCATAGAAACTGATTTGCCCGAAGTTTCCGGGACTTTCGCCCAGATACATGCCATCCAGAATAGAACTTTTCAGCAACTTGAAACCAGCATCAGCACGGCCTGCCTGAAAATAGGCAAGAGCGGTGTGCATCACTTCGGCAAAGGCTACGTTGTTGATACTCCAGGAATAAGGCAGCCAGTTGGTAGTGGAAATGGTGGCATAACCTTCATCTTTCAGCCCCTCACCACGGACAGGGATGTGGGGAATCTCTCGATCCACATAGTTGGTGGCAAGATAGGCTTGGAAGGGATCGGCAACGTCACTATCAAGAGCATGATAGATGGTCCAGACACCCGGACTGGTGTGCAGGCGCTTATGTCCCATGAAATCCTGGAACTCAGCCCAATGTCCCCGTTCAGGTATCCAGAGGCGGGCGTTCAGGGCATTTAGTATTTTATCAGCCTCTGCGCGGTAGGGCGTGGCATCTTCTCCAATCTTGTCAGCAATCATGGCTGCAAGACGGTTGGCACGATAATTATAAGCTGAGGAGTGAGTGACGGCACCACTGTTATAATAGAGGGCATCACTCGCCCAGATGCAGGCATAAGCATCATAAAGGCCGTCATTATCGGGGTCATAATTGAGCTTTTCCCATGCAAAGTGGCGCGTGAGAACAGGCCACATGCGGCGGGCATAATCCAGGTCACCGGTCCAGTTAAAGTGCCACAGCAGTTCGTCTATATAACAAAGGTTCATATCATAATGATGCATCTGATCGTTGCGACGGGGATTGCGACAGATGTAGCCATTGCTATATTGCGGTGTTCCCCACTTTTTCACGGAACGGGCCAGGGCAAGCGCAGAGTCTTGGGCGGGATGCGGGAGCGTGTTCGGCACATCAGTCACCTGACTGGCGGCGTAAGCATCGAAGTGCGTACGGGCACGGTCGTGCCAGCCGAGAACATCACCGGTATAAGCGGCACGCCAACCACTGAGAGGCATACGCCAGCCAATGGCACCATGCAGCCAAACTTCACCATCCCAAATGCCATCGGCTGCTACGGAAAGCGCGCCGCCAAGGGTATTGAAGAACGGATCGGGAGTGGTTATCCGGATACGCGAAGCAAGCTCGGCACGTGCGCGTTCAGACTTATCATAAAGGGCAGCGCCTTCCCCCTGCGAGGGAATCACTAAAGAATAATCACGAACAAGGACATAGTAAGAGTTCCCTTGCCCGGAAAGCCCGGAATCAGCATGCCGGGATAGAGTGGAACTGAAGGGGACATCTACTGTCTGCAAATGTTCAGGATGCTCGGGCGCATCGAAGCAGCCCGGAGGATCGGCTCCCATATCACCATTACGGCTTAGTTTAGGAAGACGAATCTCGCATAACAAAGAGCGTAGCACAGCACCTTCGGGGATGTTGACAGGGGTAACCTTCCAGATAGCGGCATCTTCATCGGACAAAGCCAATGCGGAAATCTGAAGTTCCGCGTTGGCTCCCCAGGTGGGATGTGTCAGGCGATAGGAACGTCGGCCGGGAGTATAACGGGATTCGCACCAGGCGGTTTCTTCCAACGGGGTGACCGAACCATCCGGCAGTTGAAGACGGAAGCTGATATTCTTACTGTCGCGCTTATCATAAACAGCAAAAACAGGACGGTCGCTCGTTTCCAGACGAAAGGCGGTGTGGCTGCCATAAAGGGCACGGGTATAGCGGTTCTCACCGTTAACGCGGACAAAGTCTTCACCATCGGGATGATATTGGAGCGTGCGGGCAGAGCCGCGCTTATGGTCGTTGAAGGAGGTGGACTCAATATGATCTCCTGCACCTTGGGGCTTATTACCGGTGGTATACTGCGCACAGGCAAGAGCGGGCAGTAAGGAAAACAGGGTATAGAGAAAAGAACGTTTCATAGTGATTAGTGGTTAGTGATTAGTGATAAGTATTTAGTGATTAGGGGTTAGTGATTAGTGATTAGCACGTACATGCCGCAAGGAATACTTATCACTAATCACTAACCCCTAATCACTAATCACCTTCTTTTACGGCATTGGCTTCAATCCTTCCCAACGAACATCCCACGTACCATCTTGCGGGAAGCCCGGATTCTTCACCTGGCAACCATCCCAGCCGGCACACATCAGTGCTACGGCAGTCAGCAAACCACCATTACCCGGCAGATAGCAGCGCAGGCGACTGTCCTGATAATTGTGTCCGTTCAGCAGGTAAGTATTCGTACGCTTATCCATCAGCAAGGCACCGACCGCTTTTTCCGGTTCGCCCAGACGGGTAGCATTCATGGCAGTCATCGGATAATCCCATCCCCAGGTTTTGCCCCAGTTCCAGTTGTCCCATACCCAATGCAGGGTATTCTTCATATAATCGTCACGGATAAGTTTATTCATCGGCAAGATACCCACAGAACCCAGCACAGCCATGTGGTCGCTGGTGAAACGAATATCTTTATAAGTATCCACAGCGTCTTCGGAAGCCAGATAGAGATGGTCGTCATTGTAAGCAAGCGGAGATAGTTTGTCTATCAGCTCATCCCATTCCAGATTACGCTTTTCTCCGGCACGCTCACGCCACTGCTGCGCCGTCTGCATGGCATAGTGCCAGTAAGAAAGTTCGAAAGGTGAGTTGATGGTAGTAGCCGCACGCAGCGTTTCCTGTGCCGGGATGGCACCTTTCAGAATGAAGCGGCCATGGAACTCATCATAAGTGGCAAAGGCATACATGAACTCGGCAGTCTCCTGCACCAGGCGGTTGTACTTCTTAATAACTTCGTCCGAAGGATTGGCACGGTAGACAAGCTCTGCCAGATAGATGAAGTGTGGTTGTTGCCAGATCAGGAAAGAACCTACATTGGAGGGGGCTTCCGTACCGCTGGGATCAGTCATCTTCATCCAGCGCACACCGGGGAAGCCTTGACGGCGAGCGATTTCACGAGCCACTGGTTCAACGGTTTCATACCAGCCCAAGGTGCGGTCCAGCAGATTCTCATGTCCCCATAATGCCTGCCAGGACTGATGCCACCAGATCATTTCGAGGTGGAACTTACCAAACCAGGAGTTATAAGTCAGACCGGTTTCTTGCGGAGGCACGCTACCGGCGGACTGGATGGCGAGGAGATATTGCGAAAGCAACACACGGCGTTCCAGTTCCGGGGCACGCGGATCGGTGCAATGAGAGAAATCGACGGCAGCGCCATTCTTCCAGAAATCTATCCAGTAGACAGCACTGGCGGCAGAGGTTTCAGTGAAAGCGGGCAGCACTTCAGCAGCATATACAGGAGGTTCGCTCTCAAATATGGTTCCCGAGAAGTTGGGGGTAAAGAGGCAGGAGAATGCCAGCCGGTCTTCTTCGGGAGTCAGTACGAAGTAGTTCTTCGACTTCTCAACCAGACTGGCTTTGCCTTCCCAACAGAGGGTTATATAATAAGTGGTTTCATCGAGCACGCGTTTCAGCACAGCGCTTTGGTTGCCTTGACAAACAATGGTCGTGGAATGCCGGTCATTAGCATCCCAGTTACAGGCATCATCCGCATGCCCACCTGTAGGATAAGGGAAACGCAGATTTACACCGCCATGCGCACGACTGGTGACACAAGCGGAAATCATATCTTTATTGGGATGGCAAACGGTTTGCACGTCGTAGACATTGCCATTCAACGTAAAGTGACTGGTAATTTCACCCTTCCACATATTCAGTATTTGCCGGATATCTGTAATATCGGAAGCTTTCACCTCCTCGCCCAGTTCCAGACCGACAGTGCCCAGATGTAAGCGATGCGGATTTATACGATACCACTCGGAAGCCTCTTTCTGGCGCCCCGGCTCCTTGAACTGGCAGGCATAAAGTTCCTCATGCCCACGGCCAAAGTCGAAAGCTTTCAGGGTTTCTTCGTGTTTCAGATTCTTCGGATTGGCGAAACTATGCCACCCCCATTGGCTTTGTGTGCCCAAAGGTACACCTTTACTATACATAGTTGGGAATGTCTGCAAGCCAGTGGCATCTACCGTGAAGGCGAACTCACCATTGCCGACACTGAGCGAAGCCAGCGAATCAAATTCAGATACTTGGGGATTATTACGAGTCACAAGTGCTTCACGGTCTATCGGAGTTTGTTGCTCCGAAGCGCAAGCCGTCAGCAGCAAAGCGGCGAAAAGAGGATAAAACAGTTTCTTCATGGCATTCTTGATTATGGATAGTTAGATTAATAGATTTCGGTAACTGTTGGCGGAGTTGATTTATAAATGATAAGAAAGGAACAAAAGTGATTAGTGATTAGCGTTTAGTGATTAGTGATTAGTAATTAGGCAAATGATAAACAGCACTATCTCAATTCTCCTCCTC
>CAMTFK010000257.1 GCA_947071285.1 uncultured Bacteroides sp.
TGGCAGCAGCCGGACAATGACGGGCACAGTTTCCACAATTCACCCCGTCCGTCAGGGGCACGCAGTTCTTCTTAATCCACACGGCGTGGCCTATCTGGATAGACGATTTATCGGCCAGACTGGTGAGATGAATAGCATCCGTCGGACACACCTCGGCACACTTGGCACATTCCGGACGGCAATAACCACGTTCATAAGACATCTCCGGCTGCATCAATGTCATCAGATTGCCGGAAGGACGCAATACCTGATTAGGACACACCGACACACAAAGCTGGCAAGCCGTACAATGCTCCGTAAAGTTGCGCGCTCCCAATGAACCTGCCGGGAAAATAGGCGTCGTGCGCTTGGGAATCTTTTTATCCTCGATAACCGCCAGTCCGCCATCCACCTTTTTCTCTTGCGCTTTCAGCAAGGTGCTTGTGGCAAATATGGCTCCGGCAGAGAAGAAGGCACGGCGTGCATTATCCACCTGTTCCGGTGAAACGCTATTCACCTTTCCGGTAGCCATCGGTTGCAGTGTTTCTTTACGCGGACGCTCATAGCGGATGGCTCCCTTCTTACACTTTCCAATGCAATCCATGCAAGCCACGCAGCGACTATAATCTATTTTATGGGCTTTCGGGTCGATGCAGGCCGCTTTACAGTTGCGTGCACACAGTCCACAGCCATTGCATTTACTTGTATCAATCACCGGTTTCAGCAAAGAAAAGCGTGACAGGCATCCCAGCACCGTGCCCACCGGACAAATCGTATTACAATATGTACGTCCGTTGCGCCAAGCCAACACAGCCAGAATGACAAACGTCAGGGCAGCTATCGCAAAAGTCCCCGCAGCCTTCATCCACACGTCCACGGAATAAAACATATAGCTGTCCGCACGTTCCGCCAGATAGGCAAGCAGGTTATTTCCCCACTGATAAACCGGGGCAAAGAGATTGGAGGCAATCCGACCATACGAACTGTAAGGTGCAAGCAGCGCCACCAGAGAACCGACGCCCCCTATCAAAGCCAATATAAACACGCCCAATACTCCATAGCGCAACCAATTGAGTGCAGGCGAATAAGAGTAGCGGTTCTTCTTCCGCTTTTTGCCCAGCCATGAAACCACGTCCTGAAAGACACCCAGCGGACATATTACCGAACAATACACACGGCCCAAAAGCAGCGTCAGCACAATCAGGGCTATCACAACCCCTACATTCAAGGCTAACAACGCAGGCAAGAATTGAATTTTAGCCATCCAGTCGAACCAACCATGCAGTGTCCCCGTGAAGTCGAGGAACAGCAGCGTAATCAGCACAAAGAAGAAAATGGCAACCGTTAGTCTGATTTTTCGTAACATACTTCTATTTTATGGAATATCATTTATAAACCAAATACTTAATGAACAGATAGCCACCCAGCACCTGCAATACCATTCCCGGAATACCGATACGGAAATCCTGAAAGGCAAGAGTGAAGTTACCCAGCATGGCCCACTCGCCCAGTGTGCCCGCAAGCTGATAAGCCAGAACCACCAATGCCAGCATCGGGACAGAAACACGCTTGAAGCGGTTGGCAACAGTTCCGGCAGCCACCGCCAGCAAGACCGATTTCAGTAGTATAGCCGGAAGCATGCCCGCAGCAGGCATACCGAAAAGCAGATGATTCAAAACCGGAGAAAAGACAGCAGTCAGTAACCCTACTTTCCAACCATATTTATAAGCTGCGATAAGCGTAAAGAAATAAATGGGAAGCAGCGTGAGGCCGCCTTGCGGAATAAGATGGCAAAGCTGAGGCAGAGCCAGGTTTCCCAAAATGAAAAGAGCAGCGGCAAAATACGTTTTCACATTGCCGTAATCCAGAGAATACAGTCTGATAGTTGTTGTTTTCATAATCTATATACTTATTAAAAATTGATGTTTACTCCACCCATAAAAGTAGCTTTCGGCATCGGATAGCCGGCTATTATTTCGTAACGTTGTGCCAGCAGGTTCTCGCCACGCACATAGAACGACAGGTAATGGGTCGCTTTAAAGCTACCCTGCATATCCCACAGCACAAAGTTCTCCTTGGTTTCCGCATCCAGGTCGGTATAAAGTCCTTTCACATATTGGATGCCCGTAGATGCGCTCCAACGTCCTTTCCTGAAGTTCACGCCTCCGTAAAGTTTATGTTCGGGAGATGCCAGTACAGGATTCTCCATATGAAGCCAGCTATAATTTGCCGTGACACCCCATGCCGGATTGAACCGGTATCCTATGTTGGCTTCCGCTCCCCAGTTCTCTATCTCACCGGAGTTCTGGTTCAGCATACCGCTTCCGGCCGGGTTGGGAAGACGCAGTATCAGGTTTTCACCATTGATATAGAACACATTTACGCCGTATGACAAACGGTTTTCCATAAGGCGCTGCGAGAAGGAAAATTCATAATTCCACAGTTTCTCGGGCTTCAAATCCGGATTTTGCGGAGGGAACATATACATTTCGCGAATGGTTGGATTGCGGAATCCCTTACTTGCCATTGCCTTGATTTCCGCATCTTTCGGGAGGTGGAAGGCCAGACCGGCTTGTGGAATAAACTCCGTCCCTGTCTGCGAATGATGGTCTACGCGTGCACCGGCATTCAGTGTGAGCCAGGTGACGATGTCCTGCCGGAAGTCTACATATCCGGCTACTTCATTCAGGGATTTATCCGCCGAGGTTTCACGATGTCCGTCAGAGAATTTGTTCCATGCTTCACCGCCGAAATGAAAATAATCGGCTCCTACAGTCACCCGGTTCCCTTTGAAAAGTTGCAAGCTCTGATACCATGATACACCGAGCATCTGGTCGTTGGAGTTGAAGCGGTAGTCAAGCGGTTTTCCGCCGGGCTGGTAACCGTCGTTTATCCAGTGGTCTCCCCAGTTATAGAAGAAACTCAATGCTCCCGAGGTCTTTTCGTAATGATTCTCCAGAGCAAAAGAGGTCATACCGCGAGTGATGCGCTGGTCGTTGTCGATATAAGGGCGACTTACCGACCCCGGATTGGTGGCATTGAAACGGGTGATGTTCACATCTCCCCACAGCTTCCAGTTGTCCGTGAAGTCATAACCCAACTTGGCATAACCGCCATATTGTTCAAAGCCCATATCGGCCCGATGCCCGTCCGTGCGATTATAAGAAGCCGTCACCGTACTGCTGAAACGTCCTTTCCGGATGCGGTTGGTAGCTTCGGTCTGCAAGGTTCCATAAGAACCGGCACCGATGTTGATGCTTGTATTCACACCGTCTTCCTGCATCTTGCGGGTGACGATGTTGATGACGCCCCCCATGGCATTGGAGCCGTAAAGCACTGATGCCGGGCCACGAAGCACTTCTACTCGCTCCGCCATCATCGTTTGGTAAGCATCGGCGATGGGATGTCCCATCAAACCCATATATTGAGGATGTCCGTCAATCAAAACCAACAGTCCGGTAGTGGGTAACCCCGCCTGTGCAGGACCTCCGATTCCACGCAGCGACATCTGTCCTGATGCACCTGTGGCCACACCATACCCCATCACACCGCGTGAAGTGGAGAAGAAACCGGGCACCTGGGAGTTCAGCACCGGAAGCACGGAAGCCTGTTGGCTCGCTTCAAGTTGCGGACGTCCCACCACTGATACGGTCATGGGCAGATGGCGTACATCCGTTTCGCTGCGTGTGCCCGTCACCACCACTTCATTAATAGCGTAGCTTCTCGCTACCTGTGTGCTGTCCTTACCGGTTTGTGCTTGCAGGCTTGCCGCACTTATCAGGCAGCCTGTACATAATGCAAGTATCGTTCTCTCTTTTTTCATCTTTAAAATTACTCTTATATTCTATAATAGTTTTCGATTGCAAATATAGGGACTGTCGCCTACAGAACCTGTAGACAAATTACAGTAGTACATACCTAAATTACTGATTAACGTCCTGTAACCTAACCGTTATTACTCACCAACCACGACTTGAACTCCGACGCCTTATTCTTACTGATATAGACACGCTCGGGAACCTCCACATCGAGCGTCACCAGCAGGCGGCTATCGAACCAGATGGTTATATCCGTCACGCTGTTCCTGGCTATGATGAATTGCTTATTCGCCCGGATAAAGTCGGCGGGATTCAGAGAGGACATTATCTGTTCCAACGTCTTGGAGTACGGATACATGGTCCCGTCTTTCAGATACACACACGTATTCTTATCCGCCGTATAAAAACACGAAACATCCCTCAGACTGACAGGCAGCAATTTATCTTTATAGGGAATCAATAGCTTATCTTTATATCTGGGCGCCGGCGCCAACAGGTTCAACTGAGACAAGTATTGCAGAATATCCTGATGAGTCAGCTTGCTATACTTATCCAGTGCATGCTTCACATCCTCCACCTTCACCGGTTTCAGCAGGTAGTCCACACTATTCACCTTAAAAGCTTCTATCGCATAACGGTCGTATGCCGTCGTAAAAACAATGGGGGTTTCCAGTTCCATTTTATCGAAGATGGTAAATGCCGAGCCGTCCGACAAATGTATATCCATGAATATCAAATCCGGAGCCGGATTGGATTGCAGCCAATGGATAGTCTGGGTCACACTTTCCGTATTACCGGAAATCTGAATATCATAGGAGACTTCCTTGAGAATATCTACCAGATTCTCATAAGCGGCAGTCTCGTCTTCTACAATAAGCACTCTCATATCGCTACTCTTTTGTTTTGATATTGATTCTATTTTTATTTTAAAGGGAGATAAACCCGGAATGTTTCTTCATCGCACTCCACCCGGATTTGCTTGTTCATCAGCAAAGCGAAACGGCTTTCCAGATTCTTCAATCCGGTTCCGTTGGTATCGGGCGGAGAGAGTTTGGGGTAAACAGGATTGGACACCACCAACTCATTCTGTCCGTTCAGCCGGATAGAGATTTCCATCTTGTGTTCACTGTCTATCATATTATGAACGGTCACGTTCTCCACCAGTGGGAGCAATGAAAGCACCGGCAATGTCAGTTCATCCTGCACAGCCTCATCTACCCGGATGGAGAACACCAGCTTATTGGCAAAGCGCACTTCCATCACGTAGCGGAAAGACTGGATGAATTCCAGTTCCTCCCTCAATGTGACCAGTCCTTTCTTGTCACTCTGAAGAATGTAGCGGAAGATGTCGGACAACTCATGCACGTACATCAGTGTTTTCTCGTCATCCTTCTTGCGGATGAGCGATTGCACTCCGTTCAGTGAGTTAAAAAAGAAATGCGGGTTTATCTGGTTGGCCAATGCATCGCAACGGCTTTGCAGGTTCTCTATGCGCAGGCGCTCAATCTCATGTTCCTTCTCCCGTTGTTTGGAATAGAGCATGGAGATGTGGCCGATAAGCGTGCAGAGGGAGCACAGGATGAAGAATTGGGAAAGCAAGGTGCTGCCCAGAAAGTCGGTGCGGATGCCATACGAGGCAATCCAGTAGGAAACGAATGCAAACCCCGCGTAGGCAAGCAACGAATAGCCGAAGTTGCGGGCAAAGCGTTCCTTAAACTGTGCATCCGGCAGCCGACGCAGATTATAGCGTATCAACAGACTAATCAGTCCCCAGAAGAAAAAGAAACGGTAGGCAAAATACCAATAAAAGCCCGCACAAACTCCCCAGAATTTTATATCCCAAGGGAGGCAGGCTATGTTGGGATATATAATGAAAACCGCACTAATCAGGCTGACCAGCGGCAGTTTACGACTTATATAGGTATCAAATGAGGACATATATTTTTTCTTCTTTTCTGCAAAGAAAAACAAAATTATCGAGACGCAGCAGCGGCAAAAGAAGCAAAACGAAAAAACAGGGGGTAAAAGCGAATTTAACTTAAAGGCATGAACCGACCCGGGGTGTACGTAAAAAGAACTACGCCGGGAAACAGAACGTCCCGCCCGATTCTCAACACGAAAATCGGGCGGGACGAAAATGAATAGTATCTTGCTGTTTACAATTCTTCGATGTCCTTGATGGGTAAACCCGTCACCTGGTGGATGACTTCGGAGGAGATATTCAAGGCTTTCATCGTACGGGCATTCTCTATGTTTCTTTCCTGTCGGCCTTCTGCCAGCCCTTCCTGTATACCTTTCTGCATACCTTCCTGTATACCTTTCTGCATGCCCTCCTGTATACCTTTCTGCCATCCTTCTTGTCTTCCTTCCTCTCTGCCTTCATCCGCCGCCGTACTCAGCACATCATTCTGAATCATCACGGCATTGATATGCTCGTCATACGCCAGTTGTTCCGCCCTGTCCATATTGTAATAAATCAGTTTGCGGCGTGCCTCTTCCAGTCCGGGAGCTTTCGTATCGGGGCGGATGATTCCGGTCTTCAGATACTCTATCCACTCCTCAAGCGGGGTGACGGCCACCTTGTTGAACTCAT
>CAMTFK010000258.1 GCA_947071285.1 uncultured Bacteroides sp.
CAACTACGCCCCGTATGGAATTTCACCACAGATGTATAACATGCCCGTCATACAACAAAAAAGGTGTAACCCTTCGCAGGATTACACCTTTCCTTCTGCCTTACAGCAATTTATCTTTAGATACCGAGTGACTTACGAACAGCCACCACCTTTTCTTCTGCTTCTGCATCCGCGCTAGCGTAGCATTTTGGACAACCCATTTCACCCTTCACCTCGATATAGAACTTAATCTTCGGTTCGGTTCCCGACGGACGAACAGAAATCTTTGTGCCGTCTTCCGTGAAGTATTGAAGCACATTGGAAGCTTCCGGCATATCCAGATCTTTCACATTTCCCTGAGCATCGATAGTTTTTAATGTCTTATAGTCCTTAATCAGCTTGACGGGTGAACCTCCGATTTCCTTCGGCGGATTAGCACGGAAATTATCCATCATAGCCTTGATTTCGTCCGCACCGCTCTTACCGGGTTTCACTACGTTTACAGTAGTTTCCTTAGAGAAACCATATTCTACGTAGATGTCCATCAACACATCATACAGCGTCTTGCCCTGGTCTTTTGCCCAGGCACAAATTTCAGCCAGCAGTGAACAGGCAGAAACAGCGTCTTTGTCACGAACAAAGTCTTCTGCCAAGAAGCCGTAGCTTTCTTCACCGCCACCAATATATTGTTGTTTGCCTTCGCTCAAACGGATTTCGCGCGCAATCCACTTGAAACCGGTATAGCAATCGCGCATCTCAATCTTATTCTTGTCGGCTACAGCTTTAATCAGTTCAGTAGTCACAATGGTCTTTACGATGAAGTCGTTCGGCTGCATCTTACCCATTGCAATACGGTTCTTGATGATGTAATACAAGAAAATCAAACAAGTTTGGTTACCGTTGATAAGCACCCACTCGCCCTTATCATCCTTGCAAGCCATACCCACGCGGTCGGCGTCCGGATCACTCGCCATTACAATGTCGGCGTCGAGTTTCTTAGCTAATGCGATAGCCATAGAGAGAGCTTCTGCATTTTCAGGATTCGGAGATACCACTGTCGGGAAATTGCCATCCTTCACCATCTGTTCGGGCACGCAATTGATGTTTTCAAATCCCCATTCCTTCAATGAAGCGGGAATCAATACGCGGCCTGCACCGTGCAAAGGAGTATAGACAATGCTAAGATCCTTCTGACGCTTAATCACTTCCGGATCAATAGAGATAGAATGAACTTTATCCAGATAAATCTTATCAATGTCTTCACCGATAATCTGAATCAAATCTTTATTGCCATTGAATTTAATATCATCAACAGTCACCTTGTTTACTTCGTCAATGATAGCGGTATCATGCGGAGCAAGTACCTGGGCACCGTCATCCCAATAAGCCTTGTAACCATTATATTCTCTCGGATTGTGGCTGGCAGTGATGTTGATACCGCTCTGGCAGCCGAAGTGACGGATAGCAAATGAAACTTCCGGTGTAGGACGCAAATCATCAAAGAGATATACCTTGATGCCGTTTGCAGAGAAGATATCAGCAGAGATTTTTGCGAATTTATCGCTATTGTTGCGGCAGTCGTAACCCACCACTACGGAAATCTGTTCTTTATCCTTGAAGCATTGGTTCAAGTAGTTGGAAAGGCCCTGTGTAGCAGCGCCTACGGTATAGATATTCATACGATTGGTTCCTGCACCCATAATGCCGCGCAAGCCACCCGTACCGAATTCCAAATCCTTATAGAAACAATCTATCAGTTCAGTTTTATCTTCGTTCTCCAACATGCGTTTTACTTCAGCCTGAGTTTCGGCATCATAAGCCGGGGTGAGCCACTTCTGGGCTTTCTCAGTTACCTGCTTGATAAGTTCCTGATTTTCCATACAATTATTGTTATTTTAGAGGTTAAAATATATCTGTTGTTTGTAAGACACAAATGTAGGCGAATAAGTTCAATTATCCTACTTTTTCATTAAAGATTTACACAGCTTTGTACAGATTTCACAGGCTTTTGATTGTTCCTGTGAAATCAGCAAAGTCTGCAACAGGGCATTATTCCGGCATTTTATAGCGATCACCGGTTTGCTTCACATATTCTTCCAGGAACTCTTTCGGATATCCGGGACGAACCACGCCTGCCGGTTGGCCGATAGCATTACGCTCGAACTTACCATCTTTCATACGTTTCACTACGCCATCGTTATATTTCACAATAAGGAACTCACCCAGACGTTTCCAAGTGTCGAGAGTACTTTGTGCGGTCATGTTCGTATAGTTAGTCAGGAATGCTTTTGCCTGTGCCGGATCTTTAGAGTAGAGCTTGGATGCAGCAGATTCAATACCTTCCTGCGCCTCGTTGAAAGTAGTTTCCAGTTCGGTTTGAGTGGCACGTACATCATCAATCAGCAAGTCGTAACGGGGATAAACCATGTTCGCCACCCAATTGAAAATCCAGAAAGAAGAATTCCAGGAGAAGGTGATATAATCGGCACCATCTACGCGAGTGTAGCATACGGGCACTTTATCCGTGCAGCAATATACAGGAGTGAAAACAGTCATGTTGGCATCATCCGTACCGAACCACAATACCCCACCGATAACATCGGGCATGGTAGAGCGCATCTGAGACACGAATACGAAACCGGATTGCTGGGTAGAGATGGGACGCTCGTTGAAGTATTCCTGACCGTTCACCTTGAAAGAAAGCGGAGAAAGACGGTAAGGGGTGTGATAAGGACCGGCACCGAAATCTTTGCTGATGTCCAGCGGAGTACCTTCATAATGGTCGCGCATGGCATTCTTCACGTCTTGCACGGAGATTTTGCGGTTGGCTTTCAGATAAAGCGGCATAGGTTGGTTGGTTTTACCTTCTATATAAGGAAGGAACTCCTCACCACGGTCGGTAAACATATTGAAGTAACTCCATACGCGGGCTTCGCAATAACGACGTGCACCGAAATCCAACGGGGCATAGGCGTCTGCAAAACTAAAGTCCTTGTTCACTCCGTTGAAGTAACCCTTTTCACGGGCGAAAGAGACAACATCGGAAGAATACATACAGTTGTTTTTATCGTTCATGTCGAACTGATGGATACGTGATTGGTTGGCATGTGCCGAGATGCAATCATCGGGGATGCGTACAGCCACCCATACAGCACCACGCACACCGGGACCTTTGCCAATCATTTCCATAATCCAGATTTCATTCGGATCGGCGATAGTGAAAGACTCGCCACTGCTATAATAGCCGTATTCCTGCACAAGGTCAGTCATCACCTTGATGGCTTCGCGAGCGGTGCGGGAACGTTGCAGACCGAGATAAATCAGACTTCCATAGTCGATGATGCCGGTTGTGTCTACCAGTTCGGGACGTCCGCCGAAAGTGGTTTCTGCAATGGTAAGCTGGAATTCGTTGATATTGCCGATGACGTTATACGTCTGGCGTGCCTGCTCAATCCGTCCCAGATACTTGCCGGTGTCCCACTCATGCACATCCATCAATGTACCTTTCTTATGCATTCCCGCAGGATAATGATATAACTCGCCAAACAACCCGTAAGAGTCGGCAGAATAAGAAACAATTGTAGAACCGTCTGTGGAGGCATTCTTACCAACAATGAGGTTGGTACAAGCCAGTGCATTCACCACTGCAACCGCCACAAATAAAACGGAAAGAGTCAGTCTTTTGCTTTTCATACTTCTGTTATTTTAATTATTGATTCGTGTGTCGTATCTATTATCTCCGTACCAAGTCCGTATCATCTCCGTATCCGGTCCGTACTATCTCCGTGTCATCTCCGTATGATCTCCGTACCTATAAGATACGGAGATGGTACGGACTTGGTACGGAGCAGACACGGAGATGGCACAGACTTGTTTACCAGACAAAAGTAAACTGTTCTGTTGTCCGGTTGCCGCAACCATCTGTCACAGTGATTTCCACCACGTGCTTGCCCCGTTCCACTCGTTTAGGGTCAATCTCATATACCAGGTTTCCGCTGATGGAATTAGGTTTGCCAAATAAGGCATACTCCCCGTCGATGGTGCCGCGATAGCTGCTTATACCGGTTTCTTCATCCTTCGCTTTAAAGACAATGCGCCCCGTACTTCCCCACTGTTTCGGGTTCAACGGAGTGATTTTGGGCGGCACGGTATCTATGGCAACGGTATAAGTGCCTAACTCCCGGATAGTGGCTTTCATGAATCCATCCTCGTACTTGCCACCTATGCCATATTTTCTTCCACGGGCATTCACACTTGCCACATAGTATTTCGACATATCTTCCAATGGTTTGCGCCTCAACCCGATGCGTAACTCACAACGACCATGCAAGGGAATACGTGTATCATTCAACTGATAAGTAAACGCAATGTCCCCACTATCCGCCCGCACAGCATAATTCAGATATGCATCATCATACAGCATCCCGCGCGGAATCACCAGAGACAATCCGGGTTCCTGCAGATAGTTCACCTTGTTCCATTGGAAAGTATACTTCTCACGATGTTCCACGGGAGCTATCGTCGTCCGCTTTCCATGCACGGTGAAACGCACTCTCGAGGTATTCCCCAGCGCATCCTTCAGCGTATAGACAAAGCGGTACGGACGCTCTTCATTAATATCTATCAGTCCCCGGTTATCATTTGAAGCATGCAGCATCCTCAGCGTATTTCCCGGCTCGATGAACGACTTCATATATTGCCCGTAGGTCCAGGAGTTTATCATGCGGTTTTCATTCTCCGAGAAACGGTCCACCACACTACGGAATACTTCCATGCTATCCACTTCCAGAATAACCGTATGCACGCCGTAACGGTTGGACACTCCGTCCATATAGTCGTAAGCGCGGATACCTGCTCCTATCAGTCCCCATGCAGTGATGGGTTGTTTGGGGTTGAGCGGGAATGACTGTCGCTTCTGGGTCCTGTCCACTACTCCCTTGCCGGGTTGCGGGAAAAGCATGATGCTTTCGGCACGGGGGGCAGTCGTATCTTTTACTTTCTTCTTGAAGAATGGCAGAGGGTCGATATAATCATCCGTATCCGCCTCAAACACATCAAGATGCAGGTGCGGACCAAAAGAATATCCGGTATTGCCACTCAAAGCGATTATTTGTCCTGCACGTACAGGATACTCGCCCGGCTCGGGGGTAATCTCTATTTCCCACGTCTCCTTTTCGTACTGCAAATCTTCCACCCGGCGGGCTACGTCGCCCACAAAGGCACTGAGGTGGCGGTTGATTGTATTATATCCATTATTATATGCCACATCGAGCACATAGCCCGAACCATGAGTGACGCGGATACGCGAAATGTATCCGTCGGCCAGCGCCCGCACGGGTTTGCCGATGGTGCCGCCCGTCTTGAAGTCGAGTCCGCCATGGAAATGATTGGCACGTATCTCACCGAAATTACCGGAGAAGGTAATAGGAAAATCGAAAGGAGGAGTAAAAGTAGCCTGAGATTGCGCACCTCCACCCGCTTGCGGATAAGCCTGCACTCCCCATGCAAAGAGTATAAGGGATAATATAGTATGTTTCATATAGGTCAATAAACAATTTGTTGGGCAAATGTACATTATTCCGGGTAGATTATAAAGAAATGCAAGCAAATATTACCCAAGAAATACCTACCTTTATCGCGACAAATACCAAAATGATATGCAAATCACCCATTATTTCCGCACGTCCATGCTCATATTGGCGTGCATTTTACCGACTTTCTCTCCTGCCTTTGCCTCCGGAACAAGTACCGTTCCGGACAGCCTATTGACTGAAAAACAGATCCGCGGAATATACATATCTGCACCTGACAGTGCCCTCCACCTGCTTGACGAGGCTGAAAAACGCCGCCTCCCCTCCATGCCTCCGTTTCGCATCGACATCCTGCGCAGTATGGTGTACGAAAGCCAGGCCATGTACACCCTCAAAGAGCGCTGCCTGCGGCGTGCCTTGCAGAGCGACTCCGTGCAACTGGTGCCTGCACGCAAACTGCGTCTGCTTTCACAACTGTCTTCCACCCTCGACCGCCTGAACCGATATGAAGAAGGTATCAGCATCTGCACCGAGGCCCTTTCCCTCGCCCAGCAACTGAAGCAGAGAAGCGCCGAGAGCGAATTGCTTTTCACCATTGGACGAATATACCAAGGTATGAAGAACCCCGTCCAAGCACTGGAGTATATGCTCCGTTCCGTCAACCTGCTGAAAGGCAACGACAACGTGCGCGAACTGGCCCTGCTGTCCACTTTCTACGGTGATTTGTCTTCCTTCTACGAGGACCGGAAGCAAAACGACGACGCCATCAGCACATCCGAAGCGC
>CAMTFK010000259.1 GCA_947071285.1 uncultured Bacteroides sp.
TATCCTCTTCGTCGGCAGCGTCAGATGTGTATAAGAGACAGCTTTATATCAGTGCACATTTTTGTACACCAATATTACATTAAAGACACATAAATGCACACTAAATGCACATCAAAAAAGTAACTACAAATTAATATTTCCCTTTTTTTTGCAATATAAAAGACAGATAGGACATTTGTAGAAAACAAACTAATTTATAAAGGAAAGGGCTTGCCACTCTTTTCATTAAAGAATTAGAAAAGATTTCGCCTACAACTACTATGGAGTCTAAACCTTTTGATTCTTAATTCAAAAACTTAAAATGGCAAAGACACAAACTATTGCTTATTCAGGAGAAATTCTTTATTGTTCAACCCTATCATAAGAAATAATACTATGGATAAAAAATATATCATAAGTCTTCTAATTATGTGTATTTGTATATCTTCTTGTTCGTCTGATGAAAACACATACACTCAATCTGATAAGACTCTGAATATTTATAGCGAACTAAATGAAAAATTGGCAACCTATAATGCAGCATTTTGGAGCGAGAACAATATTCCACAGACACGAAGTTTTTGGAAAAGACTGAAAGGATATTTATTAGCAGATGCTGGTGGAGCATTAATCGGAAGTGTTTTCGGTGGATGGGGTTCCCTTTTTGGAGCTGTTTTTTGTTCTGCCGTAGCAGGACCTGCTTACGCCGAACATGAAATGAAGAGCAAGGACGATGGTATCATAACAATAGATACCACTATATTCAAGCCAATTACTCGTATTCCCGCAACTCGTAATCCCGAAGACATGGAACCTGCGAATCCTGAAAATCAGGGTTATGGTACAATAAACTCAAATGTGACTGTCACTAATTCCGGAATTGGATACTTACATAATACAATTCTTAGCAAGATAAACCAAAAACATCCAGATGTTTACAAGCAATCTGTCAGTTCGGAAACAATGGCCAAATACATTGTCACAGAAATGAAAGAATATAATCTTACCATTTCAGAAACGGAGCAGAGCATCCTAATTCATAAAGTCAATTCAACTATTCCTAAAGATGATGTGGATCCTAATATAGAACTAATTATACTCTTAAAAAATGCCTATCCAGAATTCTCCGATGAGCTATCCGTCCTTGACGATTTTGCTACTAATGTCGGAAGTCTTACTGACAGTACAGAACTAGTAAAGAAGTACTTGGAAGGCTATTTGCAAGTTATCGAAAATTCAAATTTAACTGACTCACAAAAAGAAATATTGAAATCGGGACTTGAAGTAGCCGCTAACAGTGCAGTTCTTTGGGTGGTCGAATAAAAAAAATGAAGAACAGAATATCAACTCAAGATTTAATATTATGAGAAAAGTGATTTTTACTTTCATACTGTGCCTCATTAGTACAGTCTTTATCAATGCTCAGTCCCTCACCAATGACAAGCTTTCCGTATCAGTAGATTTGGGAGCAGGATACCTCTTCGGGCACTCCAACTTGTCATCCTATGGTGTCAACTATCGGGGAGAATATAAAAGTGGATTTAGTGGAAACATTAAAGCCTCTTATTTGCTGAACAAAACATTCCAAGCCGGATTTAAGTTCAACCTTTTCTCGGCATCAGAGAATTACGATCTGACAAAAGGAACACAGGTTACCGATGACCTGGAACTGATTTATATTGCACCGCAAATAGGCTATCGCACAATAATTACGGAAAAGTGGTGCCTCGATTGTATGGCAGGTGCCGGCTATATGCATTATCAAAGCAAAAGCCTCTACAGCGAGGCAGAACGCAAATGTAAAAAAGGCTTTATAGGTGCCAATGCGGATTTATCACTCACCCGCCATCTATACAAGAACTTATATATGGGTGCCAATATATCAGTAATGGGCGGTCATACTTCGTCACTGAAAGAATCTATAGAAGGGGAAAAAGAAACCCTGAAATTAGATAAATGGAATCGTATAAAAGTGATAAGAGCAGATGTGATGTTATCTATAAAGGTGTTGCTATAAAGGTATAATCCCGGCACCCTATATAAGCGAGTGCCGGGATATATATATCATCCGAAACAAATCCCCATCCGCTGTCCCTGAACAACCAGATCGTTATCTTTTGTCACCAACTTCAGCTTTCCCGCTATCTCTTCCAGTGGAGCGGAAGAAATCTCATCTCCTTTCAGTGTAATCATCCTGCCAAACTGCCCCGTAGCAATAAGTTCCGTGGCATGTCCCCCCATACGGGTAGAAAGATTACGGTCGAAAGGCGTAGGCGAACCACCGCGCTGGATGTAGCCAAGCACCGTTTCACGGGTTTCAATGCCCGTCTCGTATTCTATTTCCTGAGCAATATACTCGGCGGCACGTTTCCGCCCGTCAGTCTGTATGCCCTCGGCAACCACTACGATGGAATAAGGCTTTCCTTTCTTTAAACGGTTCAGGATTGTCTCTCCTATATTATGGATATTATAAGGGATTTCGGGTATCAGAATAACATCGCCCCCGCCAGCCATACCGGAATAGAGTGCAATCCAGCCGGCCTTATGCCCCATCACTTCAATCACCATCACCCGCTTGTGCGAACTGGCGGTAGAGTGCAGACGGTCGATGGCATCTGTAGCAATGCTGACGGCAGAGTCGAAACCGAAAGAAAAATCCGTTCCCCAAATGTCATTGTCGATGGTCTTAGGCACAGATACGATGTTCAACCCCATTGCAGCCAGTTTGGCAGCAGTCTTCTGCGTACCGTTACCACCGATACAAACCACACAATCGAGCCCTAATTCTTTCACATTTTGCTCAATCAGTGCCGGTTTATTAACATCGGAAATCACTCCGTTCTTCTTGAAAGGCTTCTCGCGTGAAGTGCCGAGCATCGTCCCACCCAGATTCAACAAACCGGACAAAGACTTATCGGTAAACGACTCCACATCCTTCGTCAGCAACCCTTGAAAGCCACTATGGATGCCTACCACTTCCATCCCGTAATGATTGATTGCAGTTTTGCACACTCCACGAATGGTGGCATTGATGCCGGGACAATCGCCCCCCGAAGTCAAAATACCGATTCTCATGACACTTTTGTTTGAATTATTGTTCTTTACGTCCGTAAAGATAGAAAAAAAAGAGAAAAAAGATAGAGAAGCCGATAAATAAGATTATTTTTGCGCAACAAAATAGTTTTAACTAAGAGAGATGAATATCACAACATTGTTGAATAAGGTGTATTTTACCCCTCGCCTAAGAAAAATTGACTTCTATGCCAACCGCGCAGGAGAACTGCAGCACAGGGTACTGAACCGTTTGGTGCGTATGGCCGAAAATACGGAATGGGGAAAGAAATATGATTATAAGAGCATTCACACTTATGAGGATTTCAGAAAACGCCTTCCCATACAAACCTATGAAGAAGTTAAGCCGTATGTAGAACGCCTGCGTGCAGGAGAACAGAACCTGCTCTGGCCGTCGGAAATACGTTGGTTTGCCAAGTCTTCGGGTACTACGAACGACAAGAGCAAATTCCTGCCTGTCAGCAGAGAGTCGTTGAACGATACTCATTACCAAGGTGGCAAAGATGCAGTCGCCATCTACTTGGGACAAAATCCCGATAGCCGTTTTTTCTCCGGAAAAGGCTTGATTCTGGGAGGAAGCCACAGCCCCAACCTCAATTCCAAACACAGCTTGGTAGGCGACCTTTCCGCCATCCTGATACAGAATGTATATCCGTTGGTGAATTGTGTCCGCGTCCCGAGCAAAAAGATTGCTCTTATGAGTGACTTTGAGAGCAAGATGGTAGCCATAGCCAACAGCACCATTTCCCAAAATGTAACCAACCTGTCCGGTGTCCCCTCATGGATGCTGGTGCTCATCAAACATATTCTTGAAAAGACCGGTAAACAATCGCTGGAAGAGATATGGCCCAACCTGGAAGTTTTCTTCCACGGTGGTGTTGCCTTCACTCCTTACCGTGAGCAATATAAAGAAGTAATCCGTTCATCCAATATGCACTATGTGGAGACGTACAATGCTTCCGAAGGTTACTTTGGCACACAGAACGATCCAAACGACCCCTCCATGTTGCTGATGATTGACTACGGAATTTTCTACGAGTTTATTCCTCTGGAAGATGTGGACAAAGAAAATCCGCGCATCTACTGCCTGGAAGAAGTAGAGGTGGAAAAGAATTATGCATTGGTCATCTCCACCTCCGCCGGCCTGTGGCGCTACATGATTGGGGATACTGTAAAGTTCACGCAGAAAGACCCGTATAAGTTTGTCATCACCGGGCGCACAAAGCATTTCATCAATGCTTTTGGAGAAGAGCTGATTGTGGATAATGCAGAAAGAGGTCTGGCAAGAGCCTGCGAATCTACCGGAGCACTCATTTCCGATTATTCGGCAGCACCTGTATTTATGGATGCCAAAGCCAAATGCCGCCACCAATGGCTGATAGAGTTTGCCCAAATGCCGGATAACGTAGAAAAGTTTGCTAAGATATTGGATGACACACTGAAAGAAGTAAACTCCGATTACGAAGCCAAACGCCAGAATAACCTTGCCCTGCAACCGTTAGAAGTGATTATTGCCCGCAAAGAGCTGTTCCATGACTGGCTGGCACAGAAAGGAAAACTGGGCGGACAGCACAAGGTTCCACGCCTGAGCAATACAAGGCAGTATATTGAGGAAATGCTGGAACTGAATAAAGTTTCCTAAAACTCATCCCGATTCTCCACACCGTATTGCCAATATTTTGCCAAGCCTGTGGCAAAGTTTTGCCATCACAGTGGCAAAGTCTTGCCATCACAGTGGCAAAAGTTTGCCATCACGGTGGCAAAAGTTTGCCATCGCAGTGGCAAAGCATTGGCAAAGTAACGGGAATGATTATCCCATTGAAAGCATACTCACACGCCTATTAGAAGTTATAAGCCAGTCCTATTCCCAATATCTCTTTGAACTGTACCTTCGGCCCTCTCTGAGTGCCATCATCCTCAAAAGTCTTCACATCGTTGTCATACTTCAGGGTCATATTCAGCGTTGCAGACAGCACTTTATTGATTTTCATGCTGATAAGCACATCCCAGTTGACATCCACATTGCCAAAGTCCTTGCTATAAGGAGTGAAGAAATCGGCAGTAGTAATCAGGTTCACATTCTCCATGACGGGCAGTTCGGCACGCGCTTTGAGGAAAGCACCGGCTTCAATCTTGAAGTGGTCGCCCGGGTCGACGCCAAAGGAGCCTAAATCCGAAAGGTAATCATCGGACACAAAGGTCATCTTGGTAGATGCGGGAGAAAGGAAGATGGAATAATTACTCTTCGGACGATACTCCATACCTAAAGCAACATTGGAGTAAGCCGGAGCAAAGAAGTTGGAGATATAATGGCTTTTGTCGGGATAATTATATCCTTTGGCGAACTGGGTATTCAAATCTGCCATAACGGTATAGAACCATACATTATTGGTAGAATATCCCAACTGGGTAGACAATCCTATCTTATCGGAGCTTTTTCTCATCCCTTGCGATTTGGTCTTCGACAAACCATAATCGAGCACCAGATTCGTCACCCACAACCAGTTTCCACTCTTATGTGTCAGCGAACCATTCAGGTAAGCATTGCCCGCTATGGAGTTCTCACCACCGGCAGACCAGTTCGACATAGCAGTTTGCGACATATTGATACCTGTCACACCTTTCAGTACCCATGCGCCCTCTTTATATCCCTTATCATCCGTCTGGGCATAGACGATTGTTGCCAAAGCGGCAAATAACATCATAAAATATATACGTTTCATACGGTCGTTCAATTTAATTGTTTCACAAAAACAAGACGTCTTTCTATTACAAACAGAGTAAACTATTTTTTGTTCGGAAACAAATGAAAGAATAATTGATGGGAACGTTATACTATGATTCCTCCCCCAAGCAGCAGCCCCGCTTCATCATAGAATGCGGCTGCCTGTCCGGAGGCAATGGATTCGAGTGGCTCGTGGAGTTGTACATGGAGATAATTCTCTTCTGCCCGGCTGACTGTGCAACGGTTCGCCTGTTTGCGATAGCGTATCTTGACGATGACGTCGTCACGATGGAGCAACCGGACATCATCTACCACATTCCAGTCTTTCAGCAGCATTTCGTTTTTGTATAGGGATGAGAGAGGGGCAAGCACTACTTCATTCGTTTCCTTTCTGATTTCTTTGACAAACACGGCACGGTTCAAATGAATCCCCAAACCTCTGCGCTGTCCTATCGTATAGAAAGGATAACCCTCGTGCCAACCTAAGAAATCCCCGCTTTC
>CAMTFK010000260.1 GCA_947071285.1 uncultured Bacteroides sp.
ATATTGAAAGGCATCAACCTGACGGTGAGAGCAGGCGAGGTGCATGCTATTATGGGGCCGAACGGTTCCGGTAAGAGTACCCTTTCGGCTGTGTTGGTAGGTAACCCGGCTTTTGAGGTGACAAAGGGCAGTGTGACTTTCTACGGTAAGAACCTGTTGGAACTTTCGCCCGAAGACCGCAGTCACGAAGGTATCTTCCTCAGCTTCCAGTATCCGGTGGAAATTCCGGGTGTGAGCATGGTGAACTTCATGCGTGCGGCGGTGAATGAGCAACGTAAATATAACCATTTGCCTGCCCTCAGTGCAAGTGAGTTCCTGAAACTGATGCGTGAGAAGCGTGCGGTTGTGGAACTGGACAATAAACTGGCTAACCGTTCGGTGAATGAAGGCTTTTCCGGTGGCGAGAAGAAGCGTAACGAAATCTTCCAGATGGCTATGCTGGAACCGCGTCTGAGTATCCTCGACGAAACGGACTCCGGGCTGGATATTGACGCCCTGCGCATCGTTGCCGAAGGTGTGAACAAACTGAAGACACCGGAAAACAGCACCATTGTCATCACCCACTACCAACGCTTACTGGATTATATCAAACCTGACGTCGTGCATGTGCTATACAAAGGCCGCATCGTGAAGACTGCGGGACCGGAGCTGGCTCTGGAACTGGAAGAGAAGGGGTATGACTGGATTAAGAAGGAGTTGGGAGAATAAATTATGAATGCAGAACAACAATACATAGATCTTTTCTCCCAGACGGAAGCTATGATATGCCAGCATAGTGCCGAGGTGCTGAATGCTCCCCGTGCCACTGCGTTTGCCGATTTTGAGCGGCTTGGCTTTCCTACCCGTAAGCAGGAGAAATATAAATATACTGATGTCAGCAAGTTCTTTGAACCGGACTATGGTCTGAACCTGAACCGTTTGGATATTCCGGTGAACCCCTATGAAGTGTTCAAATGCGATGTGC
This sequence comes from uncultured Bacteroides sp., assembly GCA_947071285.1. Classification (GTDB taxonomy): domain Bacteria; phylum Bacteroidota; class Bacteroidia; order Bacteroidales; family Bacteroidaceae; genus Bacteroides. Next base: position 965 of record CAMTFK010000260.1, read on the forward strand.
CCAATATGAGCACGTCCCTGTACTTTGTAGTGAACGATGCTTTCTATAATAAGGCTCTGCCTGCATCCCACCTGCCCGAAGGAGTTATTTTCGGCAGTTTGAAAGAGATGGCAGAGAAGCAACCGGAACTGGTGAAGAAATACTACGGTAAGTTGGCGGACACTTCGAAAGATGGAGTAACCGCTTTCAACACTGCTTTTGCACAAGACGGTGTGCTGCTGTATGTGCCGAAGAATGTGGTAGTGGAACGCCCCATACAGTTGGTGAATATCCTTCGTGGTGACGTGAACTTCCTGGTGAACCGCCGGGTACTGATTGTTCTGGAAGATGGTGCACAGGCACGTATGCTGGTATGCGACCATGCTATGGATAATGTGAACTTCCTTGCTACGCAAGTGATAGAAGTCTTTGTGGGAGAGAATGCGGTCTTCGACCTTTATGAGCTGGAAGAGACTCACACGAGTACAGTGCGCATCAGCAGCCTGCACGTGAAGCAGGAAGCAAACAGCAATGTACTGCTGAACGGCATGACCTTGTATAATGGCACTACCCGCAATACCACTGAAGTGTTGCTGGCAGGCGAAGGTGCTGAAATCAATCTCTGCGGCATGGCAATTGAAGATAAGAACCAGCATGTCGATAATCATACAAGCATAGACCATGCTGTGCCCAATTGTACCAGCAATGAGCTTTTCAAGTATGTACTCGATGACCAGTCTGTCGGTGCTTTCGCCGGTTTGGTGCTGGTGCGTCCGGATGCACAACATACCAGTTCGCAGCAGACGAACCGTAACCTTTGCGCTACCCGCGAAGCACATATGTACACCCAGCCGCAGTTGGAGATTTATGCCGATGACGTGAAGTGTAGTCATGGTGCCACAGTCGGACAGTTGGATGAGACTGCTTTGTTCTATATGCGCCAGCGCGGTATTCCGCAGCGTGAAGCCCGCCTGTTGCTGATGTTCGCTTTTGTGAATGAGGTGATTGACACCATCCGGCTGGATGCATTGAAAGACCGCTTGCATCTGCTGGTGGAGAAGCGTTTCCGTGGAGAACTGAATAAGTGCCAGGGCTGCGCTATCTGCAAGAATTAAAGAATTAAAAATTAAAGAATGAAAGCTTTGCAGGCTGATAGCGCGCAGCTTTCATTCTTTCATTATTCATTATTAATTTGCGAAGCAATGAACCTTCAAAAGATAAGAGCCGATTTTCCGATACTTTCCCGTGAAGTGTATGGTAAGCCATTGGTCTACCTTGATAACGGTGCTACGACGCAGAAGCCGCGCCAAGTGGTGGATGCCATTACGGACGAATATTATTCTGTCAATGCGAATGTGCATCGTGGTGTACATTTCCTGTCGCAGCAAGCTACGGAACTGCATGAGGCAAGTCGTGAGACAGTGCGGAAATTCATCAATGCCGGTTCCACGAATGAAATCGTATTTACGCGGGGAACCACGGAAAGCATCAATCTGCTGGCATCCAGTTTTGGTGAAGCAGTTATGAATCCGGGTGATGAAGTGATTGTTTCAGTGATGGAACATCATAGTAATATTGTACCCTGGCAACTGTTGGCTGAACGAAAGCGCATCAACCTGAAAGTTATCCCCATGAACGACCGGGGCGAACTTCTGCTGGATGAGTATGAAAAGCTCTTCACTGATCGGACGAAATTGGTCAGCGTTGTGCATGTATCCAACGTATTGGGCACGGTCAATCCTGTCAAGGAGATGATTGCTACTGCCCATGCTCATGGAGTCCCTTTCCTGGTGGATGCTGCGCAGTCCATTCCCCACATGGCGGTGGATGTGCAGGACCTCGATGCTGATTTTCTTGTATTCTCAGGTCACAAAGTATATGGTCCTACGGGTGTCGGCGTGCTTTATGGCAAAGAAGAATGGCTGAACAGGCTGCCGCCTTATCAGGGTGGAGGCGAAATGATACAGCACGTATCTTTTGAGCACACCACCTATAATGAACTTCCCTTCAAGTTCGAAGCGGGAACACCCGACTACATCGGAACTACAGGACTGGCCAAAGCGCTGGATTATGTATCCGCCATCGGTCTGGATAAGATTGCCACTTATGAACATGAACTGACGGAGTATGCCACGCAGCGATTGAAGACTATCCCCGGTATGCGTATTTTTGGTGAAGCGGCAGAGAAGGGGAGTGTCATCTCTTTCCTGGTAGGTGATATCCATCACTTCGATATGGGCACATTGCTCGACCGTCTCGGCATTGCCGTACGTACTGGACACCATTGCGCCCAGCCGTTGATGCAGCGTCTCGGCATAGAGGGAACAGTGCGTGCTTCCTTCGGACTCTACAATACGAGAGAAGAAATAGATATCTTGGTGGCAGGTATCGAACGTGTCAGCAAGATGTTTTGATTAGTGATTAGGGATTAGTGATAAGTGATTAGTACCATGCGGATGATTATCACTAATCACTTATCACTAATCCTTAATCACTAACTTTCGTTTCCGCCAGCTTCTTCTGCCACTTATCCCGTGCCAGTTTCTGCATATCCGTTACGCTGTCTTTCTCATCCACAATCTCAAAGCCTAAAGCTGTTTCTATAATATCTTCCATAGTGACAATTCCCCAGAAGCAACCATATTCATCAATCAGGATTGAGATATGCTCTTTCCGTTCAAGCATCTGTTCCCAAACCGTAGAAACAGGACTATTCTCCGGGAAGGAAAGGATAGGGCGGGCCACATCCTTCAGACACATATCGAATCTGTCCTCTGCTAACTTTTCGAGTACAGTCTGCCGCAACACATAGCCCGTGACGTAATCCTCGCTGTCATTATAAACAGGGATGCGGGAGTAGAATTTGAACTTTCCATCCTGATAGAATTCCTTTAAGGACATACTTTCGGACGCTGTTGCCACCACAGTCCGTGGTGTCATAATCGATTGCGATTTCACCTTGTCCAGCTTGATTAAGTTCTGTATCATCTTATTCTCCTTCATCTGGAAGACACCCTCTTCCGCTCCGATAGAAATCATGGCCGATACTTCTTCACGGCTGACGGACAATGCCTGTTTGCCGGAAGAGAACAGACGGGTAATCAGCTCGGACAGCCACACCAGAGGATAACAGATGATAATAAGGAAATTAATGATACGTGCCGACGGAAGCGCCAGTGAGCGCCAGTAGCATGCACCTATCGTTTTGGGGATGATTTCTGAGAGAACAAGAATCAAGATAGTCAGTATGGCGGATATGACACCGAAGTAAGCCTCTCCGAATATCTTTACTGCCTCGGAACCCACACCCGCCGCACCGACGGTGTGGGCAATAGTATTCAGCGACAGGATGGCGGCGATAGGCCGGTCGATATCTTGTTTGAACTTCTTCAATAAAGCGGCGCTTTTGCCGTGTGTTTTCTCTTTGGTAGAGATGTACGACATTGGGGTGGATAATAAAACTGCTTCCAGAATGGAGCATAAAAATGATAATGATAATGCAAGGGTCAAATATAATAAAACAAGTCCCATATATAAATTAATTAATTGAACATAGCGGAACGAATCAGTGATTCGTACCGGATAAATAATAAAAAAGCAATAAGGAAAAGACTTGTGCTAAAGACGGTATATACACAGCAGGGAGCGTTCGGGAGAGGACAAACTCCTGAGGTTATGCGGCTGGTTGCCGTCGCTATATATGTATAGATTCGTATTCTCGGTAGAGAAATTGTAAGTCGTGGTGGTTTCTGCACAAAGCTGGCGTGCACGGTTCAGGGAAAGGGAACGGGACATGATGGCCTCGTCGTTGAAGTCTGCGGGAAAATATTGCCCGCTTTGCTCAATGCCAAGAAAGGGCGGTTCGTTCTCTGAGAAGGCATTATAATCTTCGGGTTGAAGTGCGAAGAGCACTACGACCAGACATGTGATTATTCTGAATATAAAATGATTTGTTCCCATTTGTTCGGGGACAAAGATAGATAAATGTTGACTTAGCTCATAGACAAGCGTTGACTTTTTTGTTTTTTTATTATAATGGGAGTCTATAAAATGTGTAGTCACTGCAACTTTTTGCTTTATGGTGCGTCTAATAGTTTGCAAATAACTTAAATAAATAAAGCTTATGTTAGTAACAACAACCCCTGTTATTGAAGGTGCACGTATTACCCGCTATTACGGCATAGTTTCCGGCGAAACGATTATTGGTGCCAATGTTTTCCGTGATTTCTTTGCCAGCATCCGCGACGTAGTGGGTGGACGTAGCGGCTCTTATGAAGAAGTGCTGCGCGAAGCGAAAGACATTGCCCTGCGTGAAATGCAGGAGCATGCCAGAGCACTCGGAGCCAATGCTGTGATTGGTGTGGATTTGGATTATGAAACAGTTGGCGGCAGTGGCAGTATGCTGATGGTAACTGCTTGTGGCACAGCCGTTACTGTAGAATGATAAAACAGACCGTCTGTTCACCCGAAACAGACGGTCTGTTTGCTTGAAATACATGGTCTGTTTACCCCAAACAGATGGTCTGTTCATGGCAAACAGACCATCTGTTTTTTTATACCCGAAGATTCCCTTGTAGTAGTCTCATTCTTTGGGCGTTGCGTTATCACAAAAAAACAAATTCCCCTGCAAAGGTAATTCCTGTTTTGTTTGTCTTTCTCGCAGAGAATTAATATATTTAGCCCTCAAATACTTAATTCTTAAAATACTAACACTATGGACAGTTTGCTTTTCTGGCTGATTCCGGCCGCTTCTGTTTTGGCTCTCTGTTTTGCTTATTATTTCCATAAGCAAATGATGAAGGAGAGCGAGGGTACTCCACAAATGATAAAGATTGCCGCCGCTGTACGCAAGGGGGCTATGTCTTATCTGAAGCAACAATACAAGATTGTTGCCTGGGTATTTCTGGGACTGGTTATCCTTTTTGCTATTATGGCTTATGGCTTCAATGTGCAGAACCATTGGGTGCCGATTGCTTTCCTGACGGGCGGTTTCTTCTCCGGCCTTTCCGGTTTCCTCGGCATGAAGACGGCTACGTATGCTTCGGCGCGTACGGCAAATGCTGCCCGTAGTTCATTGAACGCAGGATTGCGTGTGGCTTTCCGCAGCGGTGCGGTGATGGGACTGGTCGTAGTAGGGCTGGGACTACTCGATATTTCTTTCTGGTATTTTTTGCTCGACGCGGTTATTCCCGCAGATGCCCTGACTCCGACTCATAAACTCTGTATCATCACTACCACCATGCTGACTTTCGGTATGGGTGCTTCCACACAAGCGCTCTTTGCCCGTGTAGGCGGTGGTATCTATACGAAAGCTGCCGATGTGGGTGCC
>CAMTFK010000261.1 GCA_947071285.1 uncultured Bacteroides sp.
TTGCTTACTTGTTCCCTGAAAACCTTGTCAACTTTTAATTATTATAGGTATGAGTTACAATTTGTTGAAAGGAAAAAGAGGCATTATTTTCGGTGCTCTGAATGAGCAGTCCATTGCCTGGAAAGTAGCAGAAAAAGCTGTAGAAGAAGGTGCAACAATCACCTTGTCAAACACTCCGGTAGCAGTTCGCATGGGCGAAGTATCTGCACTGGCAGATAAATTGCAATGCGAAGTTATTCCCGCAGATGCTACAAGCGTAGAAGATTTGGAAAATGTATTCAAGCGTTCCGTAGAAGTACTGGGCGGTCAGATTGACTTTGTGCTCCACTCTATCGGCATGTCTCCCAATGTTCGCAAGAAACGCACGTATGATGATTTGGATTATGATATGCTGGACAAGACGCTGGATATTTCTGCCGTGTCTTTCCATAAGATGATACAGGCTGCCAAGAAGTTGAATGCCATTGCAGATTACGGTTCAATCCTTGCATTGAGCTATGTGGCTGCACAGCGCACATTCTATGGTTACAACGATATGGCAGATGCCAAGGCATTGTTGGAGTCTATTGCACGTAGCTTCGGTTATATCTATGGTCGCGAACATAATGTACGCGTCAATACCATCTCTCAGTCACCGACTATGACAACTGCCGGTTCGGGTGTGAAGGGTATGGATAAATTGTTCGATTTCGCCAACCGTATGTCTCCGCTGGGCAATGCATCAGCCGATGAATGTGCCGACTATTGTATCGTGATGTTCTCCGATCTGACCCGTAAAGTGACTATGCAGAACCTGTTCCATGACGGTGGTTTCTCCAGTGTAGGTATGAGTCTTCGTGCCATGGCCACTTATGAAAAGGGGCTGGATGAATATATGGACGAAAATGGAAACATTATCTATGGGTAATACATAGTGATTAACGGTTAGTGATGAGTGATTAGTGGCTATGCAGTATGATGGCATCGCAAAACAAACCGCTCATCACTAACTTTTTTCACTTTTCACTAATCACTAATCACTAATCAACGTGGAAACAGCTCTTTATCTTTTGCCCGTCACACTGGGGGATACCCCTATTGAAACTGTGTTGCCTTCCTATAATAAGGAGGTCATACTTGGTATTCGTCATTTCATTGTAGAAGATGTGCGCTCGGCGCGTCGCTTCCTGAAAAAGGTGGATCGGGAGATAGATATTGATGCGTTGACTTTTTATCCACTGAATAAGCATACATCGCCCGAAGATATTTCCGGCTACTTGAAACCGTTGATAGCAGGGCAATCTATGGGAGTGATTTCTGAAGCCGGTTGTCCGGCAGTGGCCGACCCGGGAGCAGATGTCGTGGCAATTGCCCAACGGAAGAACCTGAAAGTGGTTCCGTTGGTAGGGCCGTCTTCCATTATCCTGTCTGTCATGGGTTCCGGATTCAATGGGCAAAGTTTTGCTTTTCATGGCTATCTCCCCATCGAACCGGATGAGCGTGCCAAGAAACTGAAAACCCTGGAGCAGCGAGTTTATGCCGAGCAACAGACACAGCTTTTCATTGAAACACCTTACCGCAATAATAAAATGGTGGATGATATTTTACGTAACTGCCGCCCGCAAACCAAACTCTGTATTGCTGCGAACATTACGTGCGAAGGGGAGTATATCAAAACCAAAACAGTGAAAGAGTGGCAGGGAAGGGTTCCCGACCTCTCTAAAATTCCTTGTATTTTTCTCTTGTACAAATAACTTCTTTCAGGTGCTCATACTCATTCTCAAAGCAGCAGCTAAAGAAGTTCTTGCCTAAATTATGTTCTATCTGTTGGAAAGTCCAAAGTTTTCCATCTTTTATCTGTTTATCCCGTAAAAGATTGTCGTCTTCTATATCAATAAGGAAAAGGTAGATGAGGCGGTTGGTCACTTTGTTTTCAAAGTGATACATAATGTTAAACTGCAAATCCTGTATCGGAGCTTGTGGAAATGCCTGTTTCACAAGGCGGACGATGCTTTGTTCCAACGTTTCCCCGTATAAGAGGTAACACTCCATCGGTACATCGGTTTTTCCCCGCTCGAGAGTGCAACGTTGCGGACGCGGGCGTAAATAGAGCATGCCGTTGTGGGACACGGCAATACGGACTACCGGGTTGATATATTCATTTTTCCGGTTGATGGCATCTACTGCCAGGCTTCTTCCGATAACATCTCCTTTCGTGTTGACAATGGGCACAAAAGCAGTATGTTCCATCATTACGTTGAAATAGAGGATGCCGAACTGATTGAACAGTATACTCAATATAAATACGGCGGGCGGACAAAAACGGAACAGTACATTCCGGGCAGTATCACTTAAAGGGCCGGGAATCAGTATAGCTATGAAGATTGCCAGCAGATGGATAAAGGCGATAATGATAACCACCCGCGTAGATACAATGGCAGACTCCGCCCCCTGTGCAAAAAGCTGCTTGCAACATTTCTTTGATTGGGAAATCTGGTGGGCAAGAAATCTTCTTCTGTTCAGGAAGATAACGACAATGGGTATGAGCGTACTGATTTCCAACGTCAATGGAAACATGTCGCGAGTGGAGCAGTCGCCGAAGAAAAAGGTGGTAAGAGTTAATAACAAGAGCATGCCCGTAGTGCAGTAAAGTAGAAAATTAGGAACCCTGGCTCCTTTATTCCATAGCGTGAATAAACTATAAAGGACCCCTACACCTGCACCAATGTAGATGGAAATGTCTTGGGTTATGAATTCGCATAATACGATAGATACGATAGCAGGAATAAATCCCAAAGACATATTGAACTTAGATGATAGAACTCCTTTTTTAGGCATTGCTACTTTATTTTGTCGTTATCTCATAGATAACAAATAAATAGAGCAATTGGTTTTTATTTCGTTTCTTTTTTATAAAATCTGATTTGTTTCTCGGCATGATAAGAGGAGCGTACTAAAGGTGCACTTTCTACCTGGTCGAAGCCTTTGGCTAAACCTATCTCTTTGTAAGAAGCAAATTGTGCAGGAGTAACATACTCTGCCACAGGGTAATGCTTGTGCGAAGGTTGCAGGTACTGACCGATTGTCAATATCCGGCAACCCACCCGGCGCAGGTCGTCCATCAGTTCTTCCACTTCTTCCGGAGTTTCTCCCAACCCTGCCATGATGCCCGATTTGGCTGTTATGCCGCTATCGGCTATCTGGCTTATCACTTCCAGACTCGTATCATAACGGGCAGCACTGCGTACCAACGGAGTGATACGTTTCACTGTTTCCATATTGTGGGAAATGATTTCCGGACAAGCTTCGATTACCTGTGCAATCAAATCCTTCTTTCCCTGGAAGTCCGGGATAAGTACTTCGACGGTAGTTTCGGGGTTCAGTCGTTTGATTTCCCGGATGGTACGCGCCCAGTGTGCGGCTCCGAGGTCGGGCAAGTCGTCCCGGTCTACAGAGGTGATGACTGCATGAGATAGCTTCATCAAGGCTATGGACTCTGCCACATGAGTAGGTTCGTCCGGGTCCAGCGGAAGCGGCTTGCCTGTCTGAGTATTGCAGAATTTGCAGCAACGGGTGCAGATGTCACCACCTATCATGAAGGTGGCGGTTCCTTTTCCCCAACATTCTCCCATGTTTGGGCAACGTCCGCTGCTGCAAATGGTGTGCAGGCAGTGGGAGTCAACGATACGTTTGGTTTCGGTGTACCGTTCATTGGCTCCTATACTGATTTTAAGCCATTCAGGCTTGCGTACTCTGTCTGTCATTTCAACTCTTTTTCAAAGAAGTTCGTCAGCTTCGTATACAGGTGATAACGGGTATTGCCACCATAGATACTGTGGTTGCGGTTTGTATAGACTTGCATATCGAATTGCTTGTTCAGTTGCACCAGATGTTCTGCGTATTCCGCGCAATTCTGGAAGTGGACATTATCATCCGCCATACCGTGAACTAACAATAAATTTCCATTCAGATTATTGGCACGTGTGAAGGCGGAAGAACTTTTGTATCCTTCGGCATTCTCCTGTGGGGTACGCATGAAGCGTTCGCCGTAGATGGTATCGTAATAATTCCAGTCGGTCACAGCAGCTACGGCAACTCCGGCTTTGAAGACGGGTGTACCTTCACTCATACTCATGATGGTCATGTATCCGCCGTAGCTCCATCCCCAGATGCCGATGCGGTTTTTGTCTACATATGGTTGGCTACCCATATATTGGGCGGTTGCCACCTGGTCTTTCGCCTCTTTTACACCCAGATTGAGATAGGTACATTTCTCGAATTCCGCACCGCGTCCGCCTGTTCCGCGTCCGTCCACGCAGACAACAATGAAACCGCGGCTTGCCATGTAAGTCTCCCAACTGATAGCCCATGTGTCGAGCACTTGCTGGGAACCGGGACCGCTGTATTGATATAGAAGTACAGGATATTTTTTGGATGCGGAGAAATTTGTCGGCTTCATCATCCAGCCGTTCAGCGTTATGCCGTCTTGCGTCTGGAAAGTGAAGAATTCCTTCTGGGGTATGTTATATTTCGTCAGGGTTTGCTTCAATGGGTCGTTGGTAACCAGCGTACTCAATACTTTGCCTGTATTGTCGTTCAGGGTGATAACAGTAGGAGTGCTCAGATTTGAATAGCGGTTCATGTAGTACTTCATGTTCGTGCTGAACTGGGCACTGTTAATACCGGGCTGAGCGGAAAGTTTAGTCTTCTTTCCCTTGCGGTCTATCTTATACACAGCTTGGCGGAGCGGGCTTTCTTCATTGCTGATATAATAAAAACTGTCGTCAGCAGCATCCCAGCCTAAGAAGTTCTTCACTTCATAGTTTCCGGCAGTGACTTGCTTAATCAGGTTGCCGCCCATGCTGTACCAGTACAGATGGTTATAACCGCTCTTTTCGCTTAGATAACTAAAGTTATCGGGATAGAAAATGATATTGTCGAATACATTCTCCTTAATATAAGCATCGCTTTCGTCACGCAACACCTGTTTGCAAACCGTGGAACGTGGGTCGCCAAAGTACATGTCCAAGCGGTTCTGATGACGGTTCAGCGTCACGATAGCCAGTTTGTTAGGGTCTTGTGTGAAGCGAATGCGCGGAATATATCCGTCAGTATCCATAGGCACCTGCATCTTGCGGGTTACTTTCGACTTGATGTCAAAGGTGTGTACAGATACCTTTGAATTCGCTTCTCCGGTTTTGGGATATTTATAGGTATAATCGCCCGGGTATTTCTCAAAGGCAGAGATATGGGGATTGCTTCCGGCAAAAACCGGGAAACTGTAAGAAGGTACGTCTGTCTCGTCAAAACGGATATAGGCCAGCATTTTACTGTCGGCACTGAATTCCAGAGCACGGTTGAAGGAAAATTCTTCCTCATACACCCAGTCGGGAATGCCATTCAGCACAGCATTGCGTTTGCCGTCTTCCGTAACCTGGCTTTCGCTGTTGCCATACAGGAACTTTACGAGATAGATATTATTATCCCGCACGAAAGCAACCATCGTTCCGTCCGGTGAGAATACCGGCACTTGCTGCGGACCGCCGTCGGACAGTTTCTCTACGATATTGTTGATTTCTCCGTTGATGTTCCGTTTCAGACTATATATATAATGTATAGCAGTATAAGAGTGGCGATAAATCGGAGTCTTTTCCGTAGCGATGAGCAATTTGCCGCCATCCGGCGAAAAACTGTAGCTGTCGAATGTCTTGAACGGACATTCGCGGGCGGTAGCGGCATCAAATAATACTTCTACCTGTTTCCCCGTCTTGAAGGAATATTTGATAATCTGCGTTCCTTCCGCATTCATTTGTGAATAGTGTTCTCCGTCTCCGGGAATGGGAATCACTCCGTAAATGTTTTCAGCACGGAACTTACCCGATACAATGTCTTTTAAATCAAGTGCCTGACCGCCTTGTGCGAAACCTGCCAATGTGCAGAGGCAAAGAAGAATTGCAATACTTATCTGTTTCATAATTCTGATTGATTTCTTTAATGGGTGGATATGGGAATAAATTATTAAAAGAAGACTATAACAAGGAAGCGCACATTTTGCGTATTTCGTGTAGTCTATTATTCAGCGAACTTTCTTTACGGGCGACAGCCATATTGTAACGGGTTTGCATGTTGACAAGCAGTTCCGCATTAATATTCAAAGCCGCTTCCACCATTAAGGCAAAGTCGCTGGTTATGGGGCGTTTTCCGTTTAGTATCTCATTGAGCATAGTATAGGATACTCCTAAAACCTCTGAAAATCTCTTTTGAGAGATTTTACGGCATT
>CAMTFK010000262.1 GCA_947071285.1 uncultured Bacteroides sp.
GGTGTACCCAGATTGAGCCATGCACTCTTAGTCGCATCTCCAGTTGCGTCTCCCACTTTCTTTCCGTCAGGAATGAGACCGGCATCTTTATCTGCATTTGTATAAAGCGGATGCAAGGTATACTGATACTGATATTGCAATTTCATAGTCGTAGGATGTCCTTCTGATTCATACATTAAGTTGACGAAACGAATATAGCCAATGGTATCTGTATCAAAAGTTGCCTTGGACGGATCCAGCGGATAAGGAATATCAAAATTGCGTTCCAGAATGAGCGGATTGGCATTATAATCATGTATGATAACATTCTGTTTCCCTTTAATTAAGGTAACATTCTGATCGAACACCAACTTTAAATCAGTACCTTGATACAACTTCAGATTCACTTTACCCGGTTTGGAATAATAGAACCTGCCCGCACCGGGAATTGTGTTATAGTATTTCAACACATTGGTACTATTAGCCAGAAGCTTCCCATCCAACTCTACCTTATAGATATTGTTTTCAGCCGAAGAGGTTACCGGTGTATAGTGGCCTATTTGGAATTGAGCCATATCATCTCCAACTGGAATAGCGTCATAATCAACCTCCATCTTTTCACATGACCCCATAAAAAAGGCAGCTAAAAGGCCTATACTTATATATTTTATCTTTTTCATATCGTTTATTCGTTTTAAATAAAACATTAATTAGCAGGATATTCACCCGGATAAGCAAACCAAGGGATAGAACACTGGTAATTAGGTGCCGTGCCGGATATAGGTTTCAGCTTTTCCAATGATTCGATGTTCCATGTATACTCTGAGTTGTAACGCGGGCGAATGCGATAGCAGGGTGAGCCATCATTGTAAAGATTATATGCCGCATTCCGAAATTCAATGTCTCTTGCAGCACCCAGAAAATAACCTTTGAATACTTTGGCATCATCTTCGTCACGTTTCACCTCAATCAGGCGTGTATCATCCCAGCCATTACCTTTAGACGGATAATCACCAGTATATTGAATGTCATAGTGATACTTACGCAAATCAGTCCAAGCTTCTATTCCTCCCCACGGATAAAGAGAAATAAACTTCTGCAACATTATATGCGAGAGAGTCAGATTCCCTTCTCCCAGTCCTTCTACATAAGGGCCGGCATAATATTCATTTGCCAAAGCACTGTAAACGCTCTTGGTGACTTTATCTCCCCCACCAATAACTCCCTTAGTACCCGGATAAAGTGGCGTAACCGTAAAATCCAGATCGTTGCGGACACCTTCTTTGAAAGCTGTGTAAGCAGCTCCCTTATTGCCCTTCTTCCAATATGCTTCGGCAAGGCAAAGTTTGATTTCAGCAGCAGTCATTAATACGTAAGGGGCATTATCGCGGAATAACCAGCGACCGATACCATCATTAGGCAAAGACGTAGTAGAATTCTTTACTGTCGTAGTACGTCCGTAAAGATGCGGAGTAGTTTTAATACCGGCAGGATTAGTGCGGGTAGTATTGTTTCTTCCTCCGTAATACTGATGCGCTTTTACGCTGTCGGGATCGTCAATATACAAGTATTCAGGATCACTGTCGGTACTCAGTTTCACCGCTACACGGGGATCGTAGTGCCCGGGTAAGCTTATCAGTGTATCTGCTATGTATTGTTTTTCAAGCAGTTCGTATTGGTAATACGGATTAGGAGGCGTTGTCTGCTTGATGCGTTGGCCATCTGTTCCATATTTAGGTATGGTTCCCGTCATAATCTGTACCATATAATCGTGTTGATAATAAATGGTACTGAGATTGCCTCGTTGTGTTCCCCAGAAATTATTGTAGTCCGGGAAGGGAACACTTCCCGAGCCACCTTCCATTTCCACCATAGCATCATCAGCAGATGTTTGCAATGATTTACCGGCAGCTTCAATCAATTCATCGGCATACTTTTCAAGAAAATCCGATTTATTGGATAAAGATGACAGATTGCGTACGATTACACCATGAGCAAATTTAATCCATTTGGAGATATCACCTTTATAAACCCAATCGTTGGCAGAAATTTTTGAGCTATAAGCAGTCTTATCCTCCATTTCCAGATATTCGATAGCCTTGCGGGCCCATCCACGGACAGCGTCATAAATATCGGCCTGAGAATCATAATCAAACTGTACGCGCTCGTTATCAAAAGCCTGTTTAAGTGGCAACTCACCATAAACTTTGGTTAGCATATCCCAGCTATATGCTTTAATGGCATAGCCGATACCGGCAAGATGCCAGTGCTCTGCTTTAATTGCCTGATTAATCAGATTCTCAAGATTCATACCTTGATCCCAGTAAACTGTGCGCCAAATCAATGCTCCCGTATCACTACTCTGCGGATAATAGTGATTACCATAGTTAGAACCATATGAACTTTGCGTAGTGCTCCACATGGAGATCATAGGCAGAATGGCGTATGTCAAGTCGAACGTAACATCCTTATAAGATTGTAGAATGCCGGACAGATATAAATAGTCTTCTACATAATCCGGAGAGTCAATATTCTTATTAACATCCAGATAATCGTCACAACCGGTATTGAATAGCATCAGTAGAGACAGGAATGGAACAATTATATATTTCTTCATATTCTTCATATTAATTGGATTTATGACTTAGAATTGTACACTTAAACCACAAGTGATGCCACGTGGGCTGGGGAGCCCCCATGTGTCGTAACCTTCACCTCCTACACCACCGGCGGAAGCGGACATCGTGTTACCCACGGCATCCAGACCGTTGTAGTTGGTAATAGTAAGAAGATCGTTGCCGGATACATAAATCTGAGCATAGCTGATCAGACCGTTGGTTATCTTCCTAAGGAGTTTTTCTGTAAATGTATACGACAGACGTATTTCGGACATACGCAGATAGTTGACATTGGCTTGAACCCAGTCGCGGGCAGAGCCGGCATAAATAGTGCCACCATAATTGCCATATGTGATAGCGATATTATTGGGCGTCGGATTCTCCGAGTTTTCATTGCCGTCTTTCAACACACCGGGAATGATAACAGAGCCCTGCTCGCGTTTCTTCACAGAATCCCAGTCCATACCGTTTTGAGCCAGATAGCGACCGGTTCCGTTGATTACTGTTGATTTAAACTTACCGGAAAACATGGCATAAAGGCGCCATTGGCGTTTGAAAGTAACTTCCGTTGAAAAGCCGAATCGTAGTTTAGGTTCACGGTCGCCTATATGTGTCCATTCCGCACTTACGCGTGGAGCTCCTGTTGAAGGATCAATCAAAACTTCCCCTTTGTCGTTGCGTTCAAAGTCTAATCCGTGGATAGAAGTAACAGGATCACCTACCATCGTACCTAAACGGATTCCAGCCGTATTTCCATTCGTATAGGTGTCATAATATTCCGCCATCGGGAGGCTAATCGTCTTTGAACCGGTATGTGAGAGGTTTACTCCTACATTCCAACGCCACCCATTGTAATTATGAATAATATCCCCATCAATATGTCCTTCCCAACCCCAGGTTTTAAAGTCACCCAGATTGCGGGTATTCAATACAAAGCCAGTGGCATATGACAATCGGAAACCGGTAACAATCTGATCTGTACAACGGGTACGGAAATAAGTGAAGTCTGCAACGATCCGGTCGTTCAGAAAGCGGCCTTCTGCTCCTATTTCATAACTGGTAGTCATTTCAGGTTTCAGTTTTGAATTCGGACCTGTATAGCCATATTTGTAACCGCCGCCCCTTAGTTCCGTAGCTTGCAGTTCCGGATTAATAGAAAGCGGGGATGTATCTTTACCAACTTGTGCTATGGCACCTCTCAACTTCAGATAGTTTATAGCCTCATTTCCTTTGAATATCGGTAATTCCGTCAAAACGAATGACGCTTCCAATGCCGGGTAGAAATAGCTCCGGTTGTCAGTAGGTAACGTTGAAGCCCAGTCGTTACGTCCACGTAAAGTGAGGAACGCCATATTATCCCAACCAAATTCAGCCTGTGCAGAAATGGCCTGAATACGACGGATAGTGGAACGCTTTTTAGAGACGATAGTAGCTGCATCTACATTGTTGATAGAAGCCATATCCCATACAATATAATTCTTTCCATAAGAGCTCAGGCGCGTTATTTTGTTTTCCACCTGATGATAACCGACTTGTGCAGTCACTGCCAATTTTCCATCAAAGAATTTATCATTCCAGCCTGCAAGCATATTCATAGAGAGGTCTGAGAAGTTTTCTTTAACCAAATTGTATACTCCGCCGCGACCAGGTTGGATGTCATAGTTGTTTTTAGCCCACAACGGATGTTCAGAAGTCTCAAATGTTTGCGTACCTATATCCCAGCCATATTGTGCCCGGAGGAAGAAGTGGGAATTCGGTTGGATAATACCGGTCACATTACCAATAATTCGGTCGGATTCATCATAATACTTGTTGTTATTCATCAAAAACAACGGATTATACATATCACCATCCACATATGGATATGGATAACGCATATGCACCAGGTCCGGGTCGAGATAGTTGCTCATGTCATCAACGAGCGGCCAGCGAAGTGCATAATAAAGTGGACCACTGGTACCTTTAGGCATCTTGTTATTCTGAGTGGATGCATATTGCATGGATGATTCAAAGCGCATCCATTTTGTGATATCCGCCTTGCCGGACAAAGAGAAATTACTACGCTGGTAATCGGTATTCTTAATTGTACCGGTTTGATCGGTAAATGAAGCTGAAGCACGCATCGTCAACTTCTCAGTACCGGTTTCTACTGACACATTGTGTACTTGCGTAAATCCGGTTTGCAGAATTTGATCCAGGTTATTATAGAGTTTAGTACCTTCGGGATAGAGTCCACCGAAACGGGCGGTATTGTAATAGTTGGTTACACCATAATTACCATTAGAATACTTTGTTTGCGGATCAGGCAGACCATAAGACGTATCCCAACGGAAACGGTTACTATACGAAACTTTACCCTTACCTGCCGTACCTTTCTTTGTCGTAATGATAATGGCGCCATTTGAAGCATTCGAACCGTAAAGTGCAGCTGCGGCTGCTCCTTTTAATACTGTGATGCTTTCGATATCTTCGGGATTAAAGTCATTACCACGTGATGAGAAGTCCAGTGTACGACTACTATAGACGTCCTCTACAGCCATACCGCTGCTTGCAGAGAAAGAAGAGTTGTTCATCGGAATACCATCAACAACATAAAGAGGCTGGTTACTGCCGGAAAGAGAAGTGATACTGCGTAATGTTACCTGTGTTGACGCTCCCGGAGCACCCGAACTGGAGACAACATTCATACCGGATACACGGCCTTGCAGTGCCGTGATGAAATTATCTCGTCCCGACTCTGCAATTTCATCTGCAGTCACTTTCTGTACAGACGAACCGATACCGCGTTGAACACGCTTCAAACCGAACTCCGTAACGACAACTTCGTTCAGCATATTGGCATCTTCCTCCATTTGCACATTAATTTGCGCCTTAGTAACTTTTACAGTTTGTAGTTTGCAACCTATATATGAGAATTGGAGCATAGCTCCTTGTTTAGTCGTAATTGTATAGTTTCCATCAGCGTTAGTAATTACGCCTTGATTGGTTCCTTGTATTTGAACGCTTGCTCCAGCGAGAGGTTCATCTGCAGAATCGGTGACTTTACCTTTAACAGTGATTTGTTTCTGTTGTTGCACTACTTCAATAGTAAGCGAAGTTGGTTTACCTGCAATATCATTAGGACTGGCATTTATGTTGATAGCAGGTACTATTAGCATAGCAGCTATGCCCATTGAGATTTCCTTAAATCTATTCATAAGAGTCTCATAGTTTAAATTGTTTTTCATTTAGATACAATAATATAACTGTTAATTTCTCCTATTTATACAGGATAATATATTAGTTATGAGTGTTTGAGTACTCGGCTATGTGCTGTTTTTTTTGTTCATGTAATCTTCATTCATAATATTGATGATTTTAAATAATTTGTTAAAATAGCTTTTAGCATTTAGAGTAGTAGGGTAGGGAACAAAGAACGACTCACAAGGCTATTCTTTTTAGTAGATAACTTTCTGTTCCATAGGCATTTTATTAATTTATAGGTTCAAATATATATATTATCTCTACTTTGTATTTACCATCGGTTCCAAGAGGACTTAGTAATTTTATTTGTTCTCAAGTATTATATCTTTCTAACTATGATTCTTTAGGTTTTATTTCTGCTTTTACAAAGA
>CAMTFK010000263.1 GCA_947071285.1 uncultured Bacteroides sp.
TAATCAATTTGGAAATGGTAATGTCAAAAACAATCCGTATGTTTGCTCTGTTTTTAATGAAATGTTAGATTAACCTTAATTATAATTAAGGAATATAAGGTATGGAAATAAATAAAATAAAACGGTCGTTACTGGTGTTGTTCTTTTCTTTCCTGGCAATCGGGGCGCAAGCACAGTTGGAACAGGCGGTTAAGAAGATATTTGCCGGAGATACAATAACGGGCGGACATGTTCCTTTGAAACGGGATTCGGACTCTATCCATCTGGTAAATATGCAGAAATCATTGGAAGAAGCCCGGCTCAATGAGGCGAATATGAGGATGGAAATGGAGCAGATGAAACTCCAGATGGCTACCGCCGACTCCGTAAAATATGCACAGCAGCGACAGCGTATCGACTCCCTGCGGCAGTTCACAAAAGGAATACCGGTAGTGGCGGACGGTGATACCTTATTTTACCTTTTCACCAAACGGGGTGGATATACTCCCCAGCAACGTGCCCAAATGACCGGTGCGGCAATTGAAGAAATAGGAAGACGCTTCAATCTACAACCCGATTCTGTGGCTATCGACCATTCGGACATAGTTTCCGATTTGATGTACGGCAGCAAAGTATTGCTTTCTCTTACCGATCAGGATGCCTTATGGGAAGGAGTTTCCCGTGATTCGCTAGCTAAGGAAAGACAGCAGAGTGTCATTACCAAACTGCATGAGATGAAAGCCGAGCACGGACTTTGGCGAATGGCAAAGCGTGTGCTCTATTTTGTGTTGGTAATTACAGGACAGTATTTCCTGTTCCGCTTGACCAACTGGTTGTTCCGTAAACTGAAAGCGCGTATCCTGCGCCTGAAAGACACGAAGATAAAACCGGTAGCCATCCAGGGATATGAATTGCTGGATGCGCAGAAACAGGCGAATCTGTTAGTATTCCTGTCCAGTATCGGGCGGTATATACTGATGGGATTGCAGCTACTGTTTACCGTACCGTTGATTTTTATCATCTTCCCGCAGACAGAAGGACTGGCATATCAACTGTTGGGCTATATATGGAATCCGATTCGCGGTATCTTTGTGGGTATTATCGATTATGTGCCCAAACTGTTTACCATCATCGTCATCTGGTATGCCGTGAAGTATTTGGTACGTCTCGTCTTGTATCTGGCACGTGAAGTGGAAGCAGGACGACTCAAAATCAACGGCTTCTATCCGGACTGGGCGATGCCGACTTTCCATATCGCCCGTTTCCTGCTCTATGCATTTATGATTGCGATGATTTATCCTTATCTTCCGGGCTCCGATTCCGGTGTGTTCCAAGGGATTTCGGTATTTGTCGGATTGATCGTTTCGCTCGGATCAAGTACGGTTATCGGTAATATTATTGCCGGACTGGTGATTACTTATATGCGTCCGTTCAAGATGGGCGACCGGATCAAATTGAATGATACCACCGGAGATATCATCGAAAAAACTCCTCTTGTCACCCGCATCCGGACTCCTAAAAATGAGGTTGTGACTGTTCCCAATTCATTTATCATGTCGTCTCATACGGTAAACTATAGTACTTCGGCACGCGAATATGGACTGATTATTCACTCGGAAGTATCTATCGGTTATGATATTCCCTGGCGGCGGGTTAATCAGATACTGATTGACGCTGCGTTGAACACTCCCGGAGTGGTGGATGATCCGCGTCCGTTTGTGTTGGAAACTTCGTTGAGCGACTGGTATCCGGTCTATCAAATTAATGCTTATATCAAACAGGCAGATAAGATGGCACAGATTTATTCGGATTTGCATCAGAACATTCAGGATAAATTTAATGAGGCCGGCATTGAAATTATGTCACCGCACTATATGGCAGTTCGGGATGGGAATGAATCGACAATTCAGAAAGGCGCTGTGAAAAACAGCGGTCCTGCGAAGACAGCGGAGCAGGGTGATGTATCGGAAAAGGCATAGAGTTACGTCCCGATGATGATTGCGCATCCGGAGAACACTAATAAGATGAAGTAAGTAGCTGACTATTGGTTGGCTGCAAACGTATATTATCCCACAAAATAGGTTCAAGGGTAATTATATAAAGAAGCGTCCCTTTCATCGCGAAAGGAACGCCTCGGGTTGTGTGTTTTTTCACTGAGAGTAGAATTTATATCATCAAGAGAATTTATTTCTTTCGGGTCACCGTATAAAGTATATTCCCTTTTTTATCTATCATACGAAGGTTGAGCTCTTTTTTGTCGATAGAGCAGACAGAGAAACCCGGTTCGGGGCTGCAGAACTTTGTACCTTCGATAGGTTCCACTTTGCGTGCCAGTGAGCCGGAGGAGTTAACGACATAATCGATGTCACTTCCCGGAACCCGGATATGCTGGAAGTTATGGATGTGTCCGCAGATGTACATATCTACCTTGTGCTTGCGTAAGATGGTGTCAACCCGTTTCTGCATGTCCAGTCGTTCGCTTTCCTCTTTGGGAGTATAAGCGTAGATGGGATGGTGTCCGGCTACGATAACCCAGTCTTCTTTTGCATTGGCAAGCACAGATTCCAGCCAGGATAGTTGCTTGTTGACATCCTGTTTGCAGGCATCGGGATATTTATCACTTTCCTGGCGGTATTTCTCAATCAGAGGAGTCGTGTCAATCCAGACGATGCGGATGGTGGCACCTTTCTCTTCGAATGTTTGGGTGTAATAACGGGCGGGCATTGTCCAGCGGCGGCTGATATGGGTGTAATCCAATACGGCTTGCGTGTTTCCGCGATATTCATGGTTTCCCAGGATAGGGAACCAGTCGATCATTAGTTCCGGATGGGAGTAGATTAATTCGTAGTTGGTCATCCACAAAGGGTCGTTCACGCTGCGAACTCCTTCGAAGTGATGGACATCTCCGGTGGCCAGAACAAATTCAGGACCGATCTCTTCGCCCATCGTACCCATTAATTCGGCTATTGGCTTTTGGTCGTAATATCCGTTGCGGCCTAAATCATTCGCTACGTAGAAGTTAAACTTCTTGTCAAATATAGAGTAGTCCGTCAACTGTGCCTGAACGAATGTACAGACGGAGACTAATGCGAGAATCAATAAACTCTTAATTTTCATATTCATATTCTGTTGTATATTAGTTGTTTATATATAGATAGTTATTCTGAATCTTTTGGCTTGTTGGTTTAAAAGGAAGAGAACGTTTCTTTTAAACCAATGCTCTGTTCCTTTTAAACCAACGGGGGCTTCCTTTTAAAGGAATGAATATCGTTGTTTGGCTCGCATCAGAAGTTCACTTTTACGCCGGCGTTTATCTTTACACCGTAGTGTTCAGACTGCATGGTACGGTCTTTAGTGCCCTGATAATAACGCAATGGTTGGTTCAATAAGTTGGTAGCATCTGCGTAGAATGTTGTTTTGAACTTCTTGCCGAATGTATAGCTTGCGTTCAGGTCCATATAGTTCACGGCATCATAGTAACGGTCTAGTGCGGCAACTTCTCCCATTTCGTCGATAAAGCTGGATGCAAAGTTGTAGGAGAGACGTACGTTAAAACCTTTCTTTTCGAAGTAGAGTGAGGCGTTTGCCGTATGTTCGGGAGAACCGGGTAAGGAGAGGTCTTTCTCATTTTCGCGCCCTTCGAAATTGAAGTTGTTCACTTTGGTGTGAGTGTAGGTGTATGTACCGTAAAATCCGATGCATTTCAATGCC
Source organism: uncultured Bacteroides sp. (assembly GCA_947071285.1). GTDB lineage: Bacteria > Bacteroidota > Bacteroidia > Bacteroidales > Bacteroidaceae > Bacteroides. The sequence goes on from CAMTFK010000263.1 coordinate 3,691, forward strand.
GGAGCGATGAAGCTGAAATCACGTTGATAAGCCAGTTCCACACCAAGCAAGTCGGCATCACCTGCGTTTTTGGGTTGGGTGAACTTCTTGTATTCATTGTTTTGGTAGGTATAGTCACCAATCACCTGATCGACAATGAAATCGTTGATTTTCTTATAGAAGATACCTGCACTGACCAGACCGACGCTCTTGAAATAGTAATCGGCACTTAAATCGAAGTTGTATGAGAGGGTGGGAGTCAGGTCAGAATTACCCATCACGAGTTCATTGTCGCTGCGGTTGATATTGACACATGGAATTAATGCGGAATATTTGGGGCGGCTCAATGTTTCTGTGAAAGAGGCGCGAACTTTGAAATCATCGGTCACATCGTATTTCAATAATACGCTGGGGAGCCAGTTGACATAGTTGTTTTTATGATCTCCGGTCGGTTCAAGCGTTTCGTTTTCCTCTTCATCCACCATCCAGTTCCAGCCGTCGTATTTGATATGAGTGGCTTCCATGCGGAGACCCAGCATCATTTTTAGTTTCTTTCCCAGGTTTTGGTCGAAGCGGAAAAAAGCGGAAGTCACATTCTCTTTAGCATGATAGTTGCCGGAAGATTCTTCGAGCACCTGTTCACCCTCCATGTTTTTCAGGTCGAGCGAACCCAGATATTCTTTGGATACGAAATCGGTGGCTTTATACTGATTGCCGGGCATGAAGCCGTCGCGAATCTCACTCGTGAGGTTGTCCATATACGCTGTTTTGTATGCATCCTTGTAGGCGTCTGCGTAGTCGTAGACGGTTACATCGCGATTTTTAGTCTTGGATGCATATTTGGCTCCGAATTTCAGGCTGTTTCCATAGATTCCGTTGGCCAGCGGCAGTTCGAAATCTACTTTGAACTTCAGGTCTTTTTCGTAGATTTCCTGGTTGCTTTCGGTTAGTTCTTTCACTTTCCATTTTCCTCTTTCACCGTCCACTTCTCCGTTGTGCAGGTTTACATCGGTTGTCACATACGGAAAACGGCCGCCTGCATCCACGATGTCAAATCCGAGAAAGTCTTGTTTCAGATTGAAGTATCTTTCGTTCGGACGGTCTTCGCTGGCACCTGCGTAAGAAGCTCCCCAGTTCATTGACAGTTTGCCGAACTGATGTTCTCCGCCCAGGCTGAAATCCATTGTCTGTTGCAGTTCCAAGCGGGCGTTTTTGTTGTTGGGAGTACCTCCCTTAGTCTCTATTTGGGCAGATTGCTGCATTTCGCCTTCATCGTCCGGTCCTGTTTTGTCGAGGTCTTTGTAGGTGACGCGATAGCGGTTTTCCCAGTCGTGACGGCGGTTGTAGATGCCTTGCAGTGTCAGTCGGTGATTCGGGTTTATTTCGTAATCGAAAGCCAGTGAGTAGCTTTGGCGTTCACGTGTCACGTAGTACTGGCGTTTTTGTGCTTCTACCATTACTACTTCTCCTTTCTTATTCACATCGTATTCAAATTCTACATCATCCGAACCTACCGGAGCATTTTGATAAGAAACGGCTGCCATCATTCCCAATTTGTCGTTGAAGAAGCGGTCGCCATAAGTGAAACCCAGGTTCAGTTGGGCTTTCTGGCTAATCCAGTTGTATCCGGTTCCTGCTGTGGCACTGATGGTTCGTTTATAAGGAGTACTTTTAGTAATCAGATTGATAGAACCGCCAATGGCATCTCCATCCATATCCGAGGTGACTACCTTGCTTACTTCGATGGTTTGTATCATATCGGCAGGAATAAGGTCGAGCTGCACATTACGTGTGTCGCCTTCGGCAGAAGGGAGACGGTTGCCGTTGATTGTTACAGAACTAAGATCGGCCGAAGTTCCGCGTACTTGTCCGAAGCGGGCTTCTCCCTGATCGTATTGTACGTTAATACCATTGATACGCTTCAGTGCGTCTCCGATATTGGAGTCAGGGAATTTACCCACCTGATCGGCTGAAACGACATTGGTGATCCCTAGTGTGTTCTTCTGCGAGTTGATGGCGCGGCGTTGCCCCTGAAAAGCTCCGCCTACTACTACCTCTTGCAGTTCGAGTCCTTCATTCAGGATTACGTCTTTTTCGAGTGTCTTTCCGGCCGGAATGGTGATTTTCATTTCAACGGGTGAGTAGCCTACGTAGCTTACTTTTACGGTGTATGTGCCCGGAGTAAGATTGGCGAAAGTATAATAACCGTTGACATCACTGGTCACCCCGGTATGTAGCTTTTCGATATAGATGGATGCTCCCGGAAGGGTCTGTTTGGAAGTATCTACGATGCGTCCGCGGATAGTGCCTTGTTTGACTACGTTCACTTTTTCTTCTGCGAAAGTGTTACCGCTTGTGCTCATGACCAAAAGAACAAATGAGACAAATTTCAAAAATCGTTTCATAAATGTTAGCGTGCGTTAATTATTTGCTGCAAAAGTAGAGGGTTGACGTTTCTTACTTTTTACAGTTGGTTGAAGAACGCGTAACAAATATGCTACGTTT
>CAMTFK010000264.1 GCA_947071285.1 uncultured Bacteroides sp.
CCCTACGCTATATAATTAAGCCCTTTCAGGGCACTCCGCAAAATTATCATTTACCTCATTCTTGTACAGCAATAATCTTCGAAAAAGAATGGGTAAGATAACGTCCGTTCGATAAAAATCAGCGGATTTGTCAGCAATCAAACCTAATATGTCAGCAATATGACCATCGTTTTAGCCGGATATTAGCATCTTTGCACCAAGCTTTACAAGTATAAAGCACATATTACGTTTAACCTTTAAAATGCTAAAACGATGAAAAAAGTAGCACTATTCCTATTTTTATCCGTTTGCTTCGCGCAACAATCCTGCTCATCGGATTCTGTTGGAACGGAACCGGAAGAAAATCCACAAGACATTCTTTTTAAAGACGATTTCAACTTTTTCGACGAAAAAGTATGGACGAAAGAAACTCATGAACCCGGTTGGACCAACCAAGAGCTACAGGCATACGATGCCGCTCATGTATCGGTTGGAAAAGACGGGGATAAATCGGTTCTGATTCTTACCGCCGAACGCAAAGGGAATAAAATCTATTCAGGCAGGATCAATTCAAAAGGGAAAAAGAGTTTCAAGTATCGCAAGATAGAAGCAAGCATCAAGCTTCCCAAAACCAACGGCGGACTATGGCCTGCGTTCTGGATGATGGGAGATAACGACAAAGAATGGCCGGCATGCGGGGAGATCGACATTATGGAAATGGGAGAACAGAGCGGAATGGCTGCGGGCGATTCGGAAAAACAAGTGAACACCGCCATTCACTATGGCCCCAGCGCAGCGGCTCACGAACAGCAATACTACAAAGCCAATGTTGCCAACAGCCTGCAAGACGGCAATTATCACACCTACTCTCTGGATTGGGATGAAAACAACCTGACAATATCCATCGACAACGTCAAGTTTCATACGTTCGACATTAGCTCGAACACATACTTCCACGATAACTTCTACATCCTGTTCAACCTCGCCGTGGGAGGTGCGTTTACAGGAATTACCGACATTAATAAACTGACGGGTCTGAAAGACGGTCAGAAAGTGAATATGTACATCGACTGGGTGAAAATATTATAGGAATCTTAAATATACATGCTATGAATATGGAAAAATGTAAGTATCTACTGTTTTGCGGAACACTCGCCCTTTGGATGGCGGGAAGTTTCCAGCAAGTGTATGCAGCAACGGAACCAAGTTCCCAGGCTATTCAACAACAAAGCAACAAGGTAACCGGAAAAGTGAGCGATGCCACAGGTCCCATCATTGGGGCTTCCGTAGTGGAGAAAGGAACTGCCAACGGAACGATTACCGATCTGGATGGAAATTTCAGTTTGAATGTAAAAGCGGGAGCTACGCTCGTTGTCAGCTACGTGGGTTATAAATCCGAAGAAGTAAAAGCGGGAAGAGGTCCTTTGAACATCACCTTGAAAGAGGATGCCAAAGCATTGGATGAAGTGGTAGTTACCGCCCTTGGCATCAAGAGAGAGCGCAAAGCGTTGGGCTACGGCATTGATGAAGTGAAAGGTGAAGCCTTGACCAAAGCGAAAGAGACGAATCTCATCAACTCCATGGCAGGACGTGTGCCGGGCTTGGTAGTCAGCCAGACCGCCGGTGGTCCTTCCGGTTCTACGCGCGTTATTCTGCGAGGCAGTACCGAAATGACCGGCAATAACCAGCCTCTTTATGTAGTGGACGGTGTACCTTTGGACAACACCAATTTCGGCAGTGCCGGCACAAACGGAGGCTTCGACTTGGGCGACGGTATTTCGAGCATCAATGCCGATGACGTAGAAAACATGTCGGTATTGAAAGGCCCTGCGGCATCTGCACTTTATGGTAGCCGTGCCAGCCACGGTGTTATCTTGATTACAACCAAGCGAGCCAACAAGGATAAAGTCAGTGTGGAATATAACGGAACGCTGACTTTCGACACCCAACTTGCCAAATGGGACGAAGTGCAACAGATATACGGTATGGGAAGCAACGGTACTTATAGCTATGATGCCATATCCAACACAAACAAAAGTTGGGGCCCCAAAGCGGACGGTTCAAACATGCTGAAGTATTTCGACGGCGTAGAACGCCCTTTCCTCATTGTCCCCGACAATACGTCCAACTTCTTCCGCACGGGTATCACCGCCACCAACTCCGCCATCATAGGTGTGAACAGCGGAAAAACCGGAATTCGCTTTACCTATACGGATATGCGCAATAAAGACATTGTTCCCCAGACGCACATGAGCCGTGACATTTTCAACCTGCGCGCCAATACGTCTGCAGGAAAGGTAGACCTGGATTTCAGCGTCAACTATACACGGGAAGACGTGAAGAACCGTCCGGCTCTGGGCGACAGCAAGTCCAATATCGGTAAAAACCTGATGACCCTTGCCACCACCTACGACCAGGAATGGTTGCAAACCTATCAAACTGCCGACGGCGAATATTCCAACTGGAACGGCATGGATCCCTACAACGTGAATCCGTACTGGGATATCTATAAGAACTTCAATAAATCCAAGAAAGACTTGTTCCGCATGAACGGCAAGGCCGTATGGAACATCGACCCACATCTGAAACTTCAGGCAACGCTGGGCGCCGAACTCAACTGGTTCACGTTCGATGATTACAAAGCACCTACCACTCCCGGATTCGAAGCCGGAAGACTTCAAAACAGTGCTTTCCGCAACCGCATGTACAACTTTGAAGTGTTGGCTCTCTACAACAACCATTGGGGTGATTTCGATTTCAACGCTACGTTAGGCGGCAATGTATATAAGGTGAACAACCAGACCACCGTTACCACCGCTCAAGACATGAAGATACGCGATGTCCCTTCATTGACGAGCTTCAACGAGATCAGTGTAGTGCCCGGCAGTTACCGCAAGCAGATTAATTCGGTTTACGGAGCAGTGAACGTGGGATGGAAACACATGCTTTACCTCGATGCTACGTTGCGTGGCGACCAATCGTCTACCCTTCCCACTGGCAACAACATGTATATGTATCCTTCTTTCTCCGGCAGCTTTGTATTCTCCGAGCTGACAAAACTGGGCGACCTCCTGCCTTACGGAAAGGTGCGTATGTCATGGGCGCAAGTAGGTAGCGATACCGATCCTTATCAATTGGGACTCGTCTATACGAAATCCAAATATGCTTATCCCGGATATACCATCGGATATATCGATAACGGAACCATCCCCAACAAAGACTTGAAACCAACCAAAACAAACTCCGTGGAAATGGGATTGGAATTGAAATTCCTGAAGAACCGTATCGGACTGGATTTCACCTACTATTCTCAAATCAGTAAAAACCAGATTATGGGAATGGCAAGTTCCTGGACAACCGGTTATAACTATCGCTTGATTAATGCCGGTAAGATAGAAAACAAAGGTATTGAGATTGCCCTTAGCACACGACCGATTCAAACACGCGATTTTTCCTGGGACATTAATCTGAACTTCTCCAAAAACAGCAACAAAGTAAAAGAACTGGATGGCGAATCGGATATGTTTGAACTGGAAAAAGCATCTTGGCTCGACGTTCAGGTGGCCGCTAAGGTAGGCGAGAACTTTGGTTCTATTGTAGGCCCGGACTTCCAACGGAACGAAAAGGGAGATATTCTGATTGACCCGCAAACCGGTCTGCCGCAATATGACAAGAGCAACCACGTATTGGGTAATGCCTCTTGGGACTGGACAGGTGGATTACTCACCAACTTTACCTACAAGAATCTTTCGCTGGTAGCGGTATTCGATGTGAAAGTAGGTGCCGACCTCTATTCGATGTCTGCCCGTGCTGCTTATGAATCGGGTAAAAGTCCGGAGACATTGGCAGGACGCGACGCCTGGTATCGCTCGGAAGAAGAAAGATTGGCAGCCGGCATTGCAAAAGGAGCCGATAACTGGAAGCCGACAGGCGGATTCGTTGCTCCGGGTGTCATCGACAACGGTGATGGAACGTATCGCCCCAACGACATCTACATCAATCCGGAAGACTACTGGATGAGCGTTTGCCGTAATGCACCTTCTATGTTTATTTACGACAACTCATACGTGAAATGCCGTGAACTGACGTTGAGTTATAATGTACCCAAATCCTGGCTGAAAAATGTAGTAAGCGGACTGACCGTTTCGTTCGTTGCCCGCAATCCGTTCATCGTATGGAAGAATATCCCGAATATCGACCCGGATTCCAACTACAACAATACCACCGGTATGGGACTTGAATACGGTTCGTTGCCTTCACGCAGAAGCTATGGTTTTAATGTAAATGTGAAATTCTAAAAAGATATATCATGAGACAATCTAAATACATCACAATCATCACGATGGCATGTGCCCTGTTTTTCGCTTCTTGCAGCGATGAATACATGGAAAACATGAATACCGACCCTTCCAAGGCCGCTACCATCGACCCGAATGCGCAGCTCACCACTGCCCAACTGCAAACGTACGGAGACCTTAGTATGATGGAAATCTACCGTAACTACCATTATGCATTCACCCAACAACTGATGGGATGTTGGAACACCACCAACTACGGCGGACGCCATACGCTAGATAATAATGAAATGAGCCGTATCTGGACATCGTTCTACACTCAATCCCTGAAGAATATCATTGATGCTCAATATCGCACAGCCGAAGATGCAGAGAAAGTGAACATCAACTCTGTGCTCCGCATTTATCGGGTTTATCTTATGTCTATCATCACCGACACTTACGGAGACGCTCCTTTCAGTGAAGCCGGCCTGGGATTCCTTGAAGGAAAGTTCAATCCGAAGTATGACAAACAGGAAGATATTTACAACACGTTCTTTCTGGAGCTGGAAGATGCCGTCAATAAAATCGATCCGACCAAAGATAAAGTGACAGGTGACCTCATCTATGCCGGTGATGTAACTAAATGGCAACAACTGGCAAACTCGCTTCGCCTACGTTTTGCCATGCGAATCTCCAATGTCAATCCTACAAAGGCACAAACGGAATTTGAAAATGCTTTGGCTGCCAATGGGGGTGTGATAACGGACGCCTCAAGCGATGCGCTCATCAAATACATGACAATCGCATTTAGTTTCGGACAAGAAGCTTACTCTGATTATCGCGGAAATTCATTGTCACAGTTATTGTTCGGCAACGACCCCGCTAATAATCCAAGTTACCTCTGCTCCACTTTCTTTAATCAGCTACGCCAATCCGGTGACCCTCGTACATTCAAAATTTCCCGTTGTTATTATGACGGGCTGATGAGTGCCACCAGTCCCGACAATCGTGTCGACATCACCCAGGAGATGATTGAAAAAGGGATTGATTTCAGTCCGCGCAACCCGGGTGCCTACTCGTGGGAGCCATGGCCTACAGGATACGACAGCGATATTTGTAAGGAATTAGCCGTTAACAACCCTTCTGTTACAGCAACCATGGCTCGTGAAGTGGAACCCAAACTTGCCAATAATTTCCTAAAAAGCGACAATCCGGGCGTAGTGATGACCTCTGCAGAAGTGAAGTTCCTGATGGCAGAAGCTACTGTGAAAAAATGGAATGTCGGCAGTGTGTCGGCAGAAGATCTTTACAAGCAAGGAGTGCGTGCAGCTATGGATTTCCTGACAGACAACTACGGTTGCACGGCTACTACTGATGCAGAGTTTGATGCATTCATTCAAGGTAGAGGGACGTTCGGACATACGGACAATCAGAAACTTGAAGCTATCAATACACAGGCCTGGATTCTTCACTTCACCAATCCTGCCGAATGTTGGGCAAACGTGCGTCGTTCCGGTTATCCGAAGTTGAAATCACCGGCAGAATATGGGTTCGGACAATATCTCACCGGTGGAACGGAAATTCCGGTACGTCTCTGCTATCCTGTATTGGAATCTTCCTATAATAAGAAAAGCTACAATGAAGCCATCGAGCGCATGGGAGGAACAGATAATTGGCACAGCCTTCTGTGGTGGGATACTGAAAACTAACTATTAAACAATCATCCATTATGAAAAAGATATATATTGCACTATTTGCCCTACTCGCTGTAGGCTCCACATTTACTGCATGCACCGAGGAAGAGCCGTTCGCTACGGTGACGGAAAATGATGATCCGCATATCCTTGCCCCGGTATTCCCTGA
>CAMTFK010000265.1 GCA_947071285.1 uncultured Bacteroides sp.
GAGAATATAGTGCGGTCATACTCTTCACGACGATCTTCAAGTTGACTGGATATAAAATCAAAGTCCGGAATAGGGCGTGAGTAATCATACTCAATGGCATTGGTATTCAGGCAGACAAACTTGATGCGTCCGGCAATAAAGGCAAAGTTGGGGTCACCAAAAATGGCACGAAAAGTGTCTTCCCCCGTACCGATGCAGTCATGATTGCCAATCAGGCCGACATAGGGAACTTTCAGCTTGTTCAATATGTCCCGTTGCCACAGGAATTCATCCGTGACTCCGAAGTCGCTAAAGTCTCCATCGTGGATAACGAAATCAATATCGTTTCGTTTATTGAGGTGGTTAACGAAATCTACGGTTTCATCATACCAACGTTGTGAGTCACTTAGGGTGGCAAAACGGATAGTGGTTTTATCCTTGCAACTTGCCTCTATCCTTTGAATGTTATAATTATTTATATCCGTCTGACCACTGATGCGCACATCATAGGGATGATAATCTATCATATCACAACCGCTCATGCATAGCCCTATAAGCGGGATGAATAGGAGTTTAGATAGTCTCATGTGTTACAATATTAACGTTATTAGTACCTTTTTGAAAACTGCGGGCAAATATAGAGTTTTCTTTTTGATAAATACCTGTCTTATCTTCTTTTTTTCTGTCCCTTTCGTATGAGGTTTCTCTTTACCGGCTGTCTAATTTTTGGACGGAGGTGTCTAATTATTAGACAGTAATGGTGGACGTTTGAAAAGCTAATTTATTGATAATAAACAGATTTTGTGCTTTGGCACGCTTTCTGTCCTAATATAAACAGGATATAGTAAAACTGTGAACAGTATAAAGAAATAGTAAATAACATAACAAGAAACATTATGATTGAAATTAATGACATCAGCAAAGTGTTCCGTACAACGGAAGTGGAAACAGTAGCATTGAACCACGTGAACCTCGAAGTGAAAGAGGGAGAGTTTGTAGCCATTATGGGACCATCAGGTTGTGGCAAATCTACCTTGTTGAATATTCTGGGATTGCTGGATAATCCGACAGAAGGTTCATATAAGCTTTTAGGACAGGAGGTTGGCGATTTGAAAGAAAAAGAGCGCACACGTGTTCGCAAAGGTAAGTTGGGGTTTGTATTCCAGAGCTTTAACTTGATAGACGAACTGAATGTGTACGAGAATGTGGAGTTGCCTTTAACTTATCTCGGCATCAAAGCTTCCGAACGTCGCCGGATGGTGGAAGATATTCTGAAACGTATGAATATCAGTCATCGCGCCAAGCATTTCCCCCAACAACTTTCCGGTGGTCAGCAACAGCGTGTGGCTATTGCCCGTGCAGTCGTTACTAATCCGAAACTGATACTTGCCGATGAGCCAACCGGTAATCTGGATTCCAAGAATGGCGCGGAAGTGATGAACTTACTGACCGAACTGAACCGGGAAGGAACCACTATTATCATGGTGACGCACTCACAGCACGATGCAAGCTTTGCTCACCGCACTGTGCATCTTTTCGATGGTAGTATTGTGGCAAGTGTTGCAACGAATTAATAAAGAATGTAATGAAACAAATCTACTACGTAATACAAACCTTGCTGCGTGGGCGTGGCTCGAATATCATCAAAATAGTTTCCCTTGGCTTGGGATTGACGATGAGTATTCTGCTGTTTTCCCGTGTAGCCTTTGAGCAAAGTTATGATACTTGTTATAAAGATTATGATAATCTGTATCAGATATTTTCCATATTCTCTGCTGATGGAGAACAATTTGAACCTCAGAAGCAGAATTGTGGCCCGGTAGCGGGTGCCATTCTTGAGAACTTCCCGAAGGAAGTGGAGGCAGCTACCAGTATTGCTTATTTCATTGGCGGACCGCTGTATAATGGCAACGTTCGTTTCGATGATGGAAAACTGCTGGCCGACTCGCTTTTCTTCCGTACTATGGGCATTGAAGTGCTGAGTGGAAATCCGGAAAAGGAATTGGTACAGCCGGATGTCATTTTTCTGAGTGACCGTTTAGCACAGAAAATTTTTGGTGATGAGGACCCCATCGGGAAAGTGTTAAGTTACAACAAAGAGCTACAATTTACAGTGAAGGGCACCTATGCTGCCTTGCCGGAAAACGCCACAATGCGTCCAGAGGGAGTTGTATCCATGCCCACTGCCTGGAGTCGTGGTTGGGGTAACTATTCTTGGCGCGGAGGTGACAGTTATTACGAATATATCCGCTTCCGTCCGGGAGCCGACAAAGAAGTAGTGAATGCCCGTCTGGATGCCATGATTCAGAAATATCGTCCGGAAGAAGACAAGAAAGCTTATGGCTACACTGCCTTTGTGAAGCCTATTCGCGATGTGTATCGTAACGAAGACCAAGTGAAACGTATGGACAGTATCATGAGCATTCTTGCCCTTGCTATTCTTTTTATTGCAGCGCTAAACTATGTGCTGATATCCATTTCTTCGCTTACTTACCGCGCTAAAGCAGTGGGCGTGCATAAGTGCAGTGGTGCAAGCGGAGGCACAGTATTTTCCATGTTCCTGCTGGAGACAGGTATCATTATCATACTTGCCTTGATGCTGATGGGGCTGATATTGCTTAACTTCCAGGAGTTCATCGAAGATACCACTGCTGCCAAACTAAGTGTACTCTTTGCACTAGATCGTATCTGGGTACCGCTTGCCGTAGCTTTGGTTCTGTTCATAGTGGGTGGGGTGTTGCCAGGTAGGTTATTTGCCCGGATACCCGTGTCACAAGTCTTTCGCCGCTACACGGAAGGAAAGAAAGGCTGGAAACGTCCGTTGCTTTTCGTTCAGTTTGCAGGCGTGGCTTTCATCTGCGGACTGATGTACGTGGTAATGGCACAATACAATTATGTGAAAGATAAAGATATGGGCTACAACCCACGCCGTGTAGCAGTGGGGGGAGCTTATTTTGGTAAAGGCGAAGAAAGTGAACCAGCGTTGCAGTTCTTTCGTGGACTACCTTATGTGGAAGAGGTATCTTGTGCCGTCAGTACCCCTATCTGGAGTTATAGTGGCTCGATGATTCAAGGTGAGAGTGGACAATCGCTTTTCTCAACTCGTACCAGCCATGCGCCTGAAGATTATTTTAAGATGATGGGCATGACCATGAAGGAGGGTCGCCCTGCACGTGCTACGGATGAAATCGTAGTGAACGAGGCTTTTGTGGAGCGGATGCGTTGGGGAGATAAAGCTCTGAATCACCCGTTGCGTATGGAAGGTGAAAATTATAAAGTGGTAGGTATACTGAAAGACTTTCATATAGGTTCCTTTTACCAACCGCAGGATGTCATTATCTTCGGTTATACCCGTACCTTTGGTAACACCGTTCACGTACGGCTTAAGGAACCTTTTGCAGAGAATCTGCGTCGCCTGAATAAAGATGTATCTGAGGCATATCCGGACAAAACAATAGATTTCGACGGAATGGAGCAACAGATACTGGAGGGATATAATGCTGTGCGCGTGTTTAGTAATGCCACCATATTGGCGGCAGTGACCATGTTCTTTATCATGCTGATGGGCTTGATAGGTTACACCACAGACGAGGTGCGCCGTCGTTCAAAGGAAATTGCCATTCGCAAGGTGAACGGGGCGGAATCTATGGGCATACTGGAATTGCTCTCTAAAGACATACTTTATGTAGCCGGACCTGCCGTTATCATTGGTACGCTTGCTTCGTGGTATATTAATGGGATTTGGATGGACCAGTTTGCCACACAAGTGCCGCTTACCTGGGTTGTATATGTGCTGATTGCATTAGTCATTTTGATTATCATAGTCGCTTGCGTCATCTGGAAATCCTGGAAAATTGCGAATGAAAATCCGGTGAACAGTATCAAGAGCGAATAAAGAAATTTTAGAGTATGAAGCAAATCTATTATGTCATTCAAACGTTGCTGCGCGGTCGCGGTTCTAATGTCATCAAAGTAATTTCCCTTGGGTTGGCTCTGACAATGAGTATCCTGCTTTTCGCCCGCGTGGCATTTGAGAAGAGTTGTAATACCTGCTACAAGGACTATGACCAACTCTATCAGGTGCTTTCCGTCTGGACCGTAGATGGAGAACGTGACGACGAACCCAACGAGATGAACTTACCGGTAGTGGCAGGATTCATTCTTGAGAATTTTCCGGATGAAGTGGAATCTGCCGTCAATGTCTGTAAGTACATGGTCTTTGGTCCGTTGTATAATGGTAGTGTACGTTTCAGTGACTATAAGGTTATGGCTGATTCTCTTTTCTTCCGTACTATGGGGATTGAGGTGCTGACGGGAGATGCCGTACGGGAACTGCAACAGAAAGATGTTGTCTTCCTCAGTGACCGCTTGGCCCGGAAAATGTTCGGTGATGAAAATCCCATCGGGAAAGTGATAAATTATGATAAACAGATACAACTGACAGTGAAGGGCACATACGCAGCTCTACCGGAAAACGCAACCATGAATCCTGAAGCTGTCATCTCCATAGCCACAGGATGGAGCCGTGAGTGGGCGGAGAATACTTGGCAAGGCGGAGATTCTTACTTCCAGTATATCCGTCTGCGCCCGGGCGTGAAAATAGATGTTGAGAAGTTCAATGCCCGTCTGGATGCTGTTATCCAGAATTATATTCCACAGGAAGAAAAAGAGAGTGTGGGGTACACGGCTGTGATACAGCCTATTCGTGAGGTATATCTCAATAGCGATACGGTAAAGAGCATGATTTCTATTATGAGTCTTCTTGGTTTTGCCATTCTCTTTATAGCTGCATTGAATTATGTTCTCATCTCTGTTTCTTCGCTTTCCTATCGTGCTAAAGCTGTGGGGGTACATAAATGTAATGGTGCTTCGGGTGGTTCGGTTTTCGGTATGTTCCTATTGGAAACAGGTGCTATTATTTTACTATCGATAGGGGTGATGGTGTTGTTGTTGCTCAACTTCCGCGAAATAATAGAAGAGACTATGGAAGTTCAGCTAACCTCCCTTTTTGTATTGGGGCGCATTTGGGTGCCGATGCTGGTGGTGCTTGTGTTATTCGTCATAGGTGGTGTATTGCCCGGACGAATGTTTGCCCGTATACCGGTATCTCAGGTATTCCGCCGATACACCGAAGGTAAGAAGGGCTGGAAACGTCCGCTACTTTTTATTCAGTTCATGGGAGTAGCCTTCATCTGCGGACTGATGTGTGTGGTGATGGCACAATATCACTATGTGCTGAATAAGGAGACAGGTTACAATGCAAAGCATGTAGTTGTTGGCGATCTACAGTTTGCCGATGATGCGGAAAGGGATGTAGCCCGTCAGTTTTTCCGTGGTTTGCCTTATGTAGAAGTTGTCGAATCGGCAAGCTATCCGCCATGTATCGGAATGAGTGGCATGATGATACTGAATGAAAGCGGTAAATCTATCTTTTCGTCACGCTATTGCGTGGAGACCGAAGGCTATCCGCAAATGATGGGAATGGTGCTGAAAGAAGGACGCATGGCGCGTGAACGTAATGAAGCTGTAGTGAATGAGACTTTTGCCCGGATAATGCGTTGGGGAGATGAAATCCTGGGGCGTGTGGTACACAATAGTCATACCAGCCTTGGTGATCTCAAGGTAGTGGGAGTGTTGAAAGACTTTCATACAGCTTCTTTCTATGTTCCGCAACAACCGCTTATTGTCCGGTGTGGTAAGTTTGGCAATAGCATTCATATTCGCCTGAAAGAGCCTTTTGTCGAGAACCTGGGTAAACTGAACAGTCAGGCGTCCGAAGCCTTTCCGGGTAAAACCGTTGACTTTTATCCGTTGGAACAGGAGATGCAGGAGGCGTATAGCATTGTACGTGTCTTCCGCGATGCCACCATATTGGCAGCCGTCGTGATGCTTTTTGTAATGCTGATGGGATTGGTCGGTTACACTACCGACGAAGTACGTCGCCGTTCCAAAGAAATTGCTATCCGTAAGGTGAATGGTGCTGAAGCATCAACTATATTGGAATTGTTGTCGCGTGACGTGCTTTATGTGGCAGGACCGGCAGTTATTATCGGTGCCGTAAGCTCGTGGTATGTCAACAGGATATGGATGGACCTTTTTGCGGTGCAGGTACCGTTAGGCTGGCCTGTATATGT
>CAMTFK010000266.1 GCA_947071285.1 uncultured Bacteroides sp.
GATGTTAGTTAGAAAGTTGCAAAGAGACGATATTTTTTTTAGAAAATCGATAATATGCGGCATTATTTATTGGAATATTCAGCTTACGGGGGGATATATTCGTTGCGTAAAGGAGGCTGGTATTTTCGTTGAAACAAACTATTGGCGGAGTTGCAAGAAACTAATATCTTGTGTGCTACCAACTAATATCTTGGATACTAATAAATATTCTTACCATAAATATATAAGTTTCTTACAACAGTTATGTAAGTTTCTTACATTAGTTATAATAGTATCTTACAACAGTTATTGTAAGAAAAATAATTAGGCAACGAGTTATTAGTTGGCTGCGGTGCGGAGATTAGTTGTTAGGAGGGAAGATATTAGTTTGCAGGCAGATTCTTTTTCCATTTGCGGGATTCACTTAGAAAATGTTTTGAAATGATAAATGATAATTTATTAGTGATTAGCGTTTGGTGATTAGTGATTAGTGGGCTGCGCTATTATTCCGCATGGCGCTTATCACTTATCACTAAACACTAATCACTAAACGAAGCTCCGCTTCGCTAAATTATCATTTATAGCTCCAGAATATTAAATGAAAACAAATTCTTAATCATCATGTAGCATCAGGCTTCTTGTACTAATAAGATATAGGTATTTTGGGGGTAAAACCGGTTAAAACAATTAAATCAGGTTGTTTGTTATTGTAATTAGTACTATTTTCGCCAAACTATCTTAAATACGCTTTTTGGAGAAGTTACGGAACATATTGAAATGGTTTCTTCCTTTGCTGTTCATCGCATACTTAGGAGGGATTACGCTGTTTACTCACTCGCATGTAGTAAATGGAGTGATTATCGTGCACTCCCATCCCTTCAAAGGTGAGCATCAACATACGGAAACGCAGGTAGAAACGATTTTCTTCCTTTCGTCTTTTGTAACTTCATCTCTTCCTACTGTTCTTTTTGTCGCACCGGCTTTCCTCATTTTATTGTGCGTACTGGCTGTTCCGGGTGTGGAACGCATCAAGTACGTAAAGGGGCGTTGCGGCATCAGTCTTCGGGCTCCACCGGCGATTAGTGACGAGCTATAAGCTACAGGCTACGAGTTGCTGCGCAGTGTTTGCGGGCGAAAGATTTTTCGCCCCTACAAGTAAAATGTACTCAAACAAATAGTCTTGCTGCTCAATTATCATTTCCCTAACTCATTCATATAAAAAGAACTACATGAAAAAATATATCATTTTCGTGGTGGGAGTAGTGTGCGCATTGCTCTCCCGGAACACTTATGCAGAAGATTTGAGAGGTACCGATGCCAATATCATCGGCCACGTGATAGAAAAAAATACAGGTGAACACCTTCCTTATATGACGGTAGCCCTGAAGGGAACTACTATCGGCACCATGACCGATGCTTCTGGCCATTACTTTCTGAAAAATCTTCCCGAAGGAGAGTTTACGCTCTACGTCAGTGCCGTGGGGTATAAGTCGCAAGAGCGTAAAGTAATGCTGAAACAGGGCAAAACATTAGAAGAAAACTTCGAGTTGGAAGAAGACATGGTTGCCTTGGACGGTGTGGTGGTCACTGCCAACCGCAATGAAACAGCCCGCCGCCTGGCGCCTACACTTGTCAAAGTGGTTACTCCCAAGCTGTTTGATATGACCAATTCACATACACTGTCGCAAGGACTGGTATTCCAGCCGGGTGTACGTGTGGAAAACGATTGCCAGAATTGCGGTTATTCGCAAGTACGTATCAACGGTATGGATGGAAAATATACGCAGATATTGATAGACTCGCGCCCCATCTTCTCCGCCCTGGCAGGTGTTTATGGGTTGGAACAGATTCCGGCAAATATGATAGAACGCGTGGAGGTGGTGCGTGGAGGTGGTTCCGCCCTGTTTGGCTCTTCCGCCATCGCCGGAACGGTGAATATCATCACGAAAGAACCTATCCGCAATTCCGGTTCGTTTGCCCATAGCATTTCCAACTTCGACGGCTCCGGTGTTTTCGATAATAATACTACGCTGAATCTTTCCCTTGTTTCTTCGGACAATAAGATGGGGGCTTACGTCTACGGTCAAAACCGGCATCGCTCTGCATGGGACTCCAATGGCGACGGTTTCTCCGAATTGCCTAAACTGAAGAATCAGACAGTAGGCGTCAATGCCTACTACCGTACAAGTCCTTACTCCAAACTGAGTTTGGAATATCATCATATGGAA
The DNA here is from genome assembly GCA_947071285.1 of uncultured Bacteroides sp. GTDB lineage: Bacteria > Bacteroidota > Bacteroidia > Bacteroidales > Bacteroidaceae > Bacteroides. Next base: position 2,208 of record CAMTFK010000266.1, read on the forward strand.
GAGTTCCGTCGTGGCGGTAACCGTTTCGACCTGCCACCCCACATTGCCGAAGATGCCGACCTCAACGGTTCGGGAGAACCCGGACTGGTGGAACAAATCAGGCATTCCATCAATACGGGCGGACTTAAGTTCAGTGCTTTCTCCAAGGACCAGAAGCATACGTTCAATGTATATGCTTCTGCACAACACATCGAGCGTGATAGCTATTACAGTGCGTATGGCACCACAACCGACTTTACCGGCGTGCTGGGAGCACAGTATATTCATCATTTCGATAAATTCCTGTTCATGCCCTCCGACCTGACCGGAGGACTGGAGTTTAACCATGACGACCTGCACGACCGGGGAACGGATGTTCAGAAGTATCGTGATAAGGCTTTGGCCGAAGACCCTGCTGCCACGGGCGACCGCCTGCAACAACTGATTGAAAAATACACCCCCGACCCGCTAAAACAGATTGTGAATATATCGAGCGCTTATCTTCAAAATGAATGGAAGAACGAGCAATGGAGTTTCCTTATCGGCGGACGTGTGGATAAGAACAGTATCATGGATAAAGCTATTTTCAGTCCGCGTGCCAACGTCCGTTACAATCCTACGCAGGATGTGAACATCCGTTTCAGCTATGCCGAAGGATTCCGTGCCCCGCAGGCGTTCGACGAAGACCTGCACATCAGTAATGTAGGTGGTGAACTGATTTCTATTGTCCGTTCCCCCAAACTGAAAGAAGAACGCTCGCGCAGCGTGAACGCCTCAGTAGACTGGTACCATTACTTCGGTGATTTTCAGGCGAACCTATTGGTGGAAGGCTTCTTCACTAAATTGTCCGACCCTTTTGTCCTGACAGCTCCAGTGGAAGCCCCCAATGGCTCCGGCTATCTGATACAAACGCGTATCAACGGTTCCGGTGCCAAAGTATATGGTGGCACGTTGGAAGGAAAGATAGCTTGGCGTAATAAAATCCAGTTGCAGGCTGGTCTGACCGTGCAACGCAGTCTGTACGACTCTCCAGAGGAGTGGAGTGCGGACAAGGAACATTTGCCAGATGCAGAACGCCATAGCGACAAGATACTGCGCACGCCGGATTTCTATGGTTATTTCACGGCTACGTATACGCCAACGAAGCCCCTCTCAATAGCCTTGAACGGCAATTATACGGGCCGGATGTATGTGCCTCACCTGATGTCCGAAGTAGATGGCACGGCCGACTTGCTGGTGAAGAGTCCGGACTTCTTTGAGCTGGGTGCCAAGGTGGCTTATGATGTTGATTTCTCCGGCATCTGCCTGCAATTCAATGTGGGAGTACAGAATATCTTCAACTCTTACCAGAATGATTTCGACAAAGGGGCAAGCCGGGATTCCGGTTATATTTACGGTCCCAGTGCTCCCCGTTCCTACTTTGCAGGGGTGAAGCTCAGCTTTTAGTGCCTCAGCAGAACTTTTTTATGCAAGCATGAAAGTTATGCATTCGATTTGCATTACCTTTGAAGAAGATAAGCTGCATCTCAGCATAACTTTTTCATGCAAGCATGAAAGTTATACATTCGATTTGCATTACCTTTGCAGGCATAAAACGATTTGGCACATGGAATTACCCGTATCTTTTGCAGACCGTACCCGTTCCCTTTTGGGAGATGAAGAATATAGCAAACTGGCTGACGCCTTAAATGACGAACAGCCCGTAAGTATCCGACTGAATGAAGCAAAGTTGCCCGATGCTTCATTCGGTCTTTTTCATGGCTATGCCGGACCTGTGCCCTGGTCTTCTACAGGTTTTTATCTCGACCGCCGTCTGACGTTTACTTTCGATCCCTTGTTTCACGCAGGTTGCTACTACGTGCAGGAGGCATCTTCCATGTTTGTGGAGCAGGCATTGAGGCAATATGTGGGTGAGGCACCCGCAGTGATGCTCGACCTTTGTGCCGCACCCGGTGGAAAATCTACTCATGCCCGCAGTGTATTGCCGGAGGGCAGCCTGTTGGTAGCCAACGAAGTAATCCGTAACCGTTCTCAGATTTTGGCGGAGAATCTGACTAAGTGGGGGCATCCCGGTGTAGTGGTAACCAACAATGACCCGGCGGACTTCTCCGACCTGGAGGACTTTTTCGATGTGATATTGACTGATGTTCCCTGTTCGGGCGAGGGCATGTTCCGTAAAGATTCCGTTGCAATAAGCGAGTGGAGTCCGGAGAATGTGGATATTTGCTGGCAACGGCAACGGCGTATCATTTCCGATATCTGGCCCAGTCTGAAACCGGGCGGACTATTGATTTATAGTACTTGTACGTATAATACGAAGGAGGATGAAGAAAATATTCGCTGGATACATGATGAATTCGGCGCGGAGATACTTTCGGTGAATGTGTCTGACGATTGGAATATCACTGGAAACCTGATTGATGAAGAATACTTCCCTGTATATCGTTTCCTTCCCCATCGGACGAAAGGTGAGGGCTTTTTCCTTGCCGTGCTTCGCAAACCGGAGGAGGGTAATCTGCAAATCCAGTATAAATTAACTTCTGCGCAGGGAAAGAAAAAGGTAGCTTCCGGTATTTCCAAAGAGCAACTGGACGTTGCCCGGGGATGGCTTCTTTCTCCGGGTGATTATGAACTTTCAGTAAACGGAACGAATATTACGGCTTTCCCAAAAGAATATCTACCGGAACTGTCGGCTTTGCAACAATCTCTTCGTGTCATTCAGACGGGTGTTGCCCTTGCCGAAGTGAAGGGGAAGGACTTGATTCCCAATCATGCACTTGCCATGAGCTATATATTGCGTAATGATGTTTTCCCCCGTGAAGAAGTGCCGTATGAGCAGGCTATTGCTTATTTACGCAAAGAAGCGATTGTGCTTTCCGGTGATGCTCCACGCGGTTATGTGCTGCTGACTTATATGAATATTCCTTTAGGTTTCGTAAAGAATATAGGTAACCGTGCTAATAATCTTTATCCGCAAGAGTGGAGGATACGGAGCGGATATTTGCCGGAAGAGATATTAATTTTGTCTGCTGATGGGAATTGATTCATAATCTTGAGTGGATTTGGATGAAGTACTTTAGTCTGTTGAACTTTTCATTGTTTCAAATAACTTATTTTGAAGATAAGAATTCTTATCTTCAAAATCTTATTTCCCAATTTTGTAATATCTAATCTAACAACCCCAATTTTCTAGCATATTCAATGGCTTCGAGTACATTGCTGGTGTTCATCTTTTGCATAATGTTTTGACGATGTTTATTTACAGTATGAATACTTACAGATAATCGGTCTGAAATTTCTTTGCTAAGCATTCCGGATTTTATTAAAAGTAATACTTCTTTTTCTCTTGGGGTAAATTCAATAAGTTCTTTTTCCTCGAACTTATTTAAAGGCAAAGTTTTGCCAGTGATAAAATTCACTACCTGAATTTTGATGTTATCCAATGGCGCAGTATTAGGGGATAAATCAGCGATACCCATCACAAGCCAGGGAACACCATGCTCATCTAACTCCAATACCTGATGTTGGCTGATGATACGAACATATTTGTTGTCTGCATTTAGAACTCTGAATTCATAAATAAGTTTATACTCTAAAATCTTATCTGCTTGAGTTGTTTGCAAATACTCAAACAGTCTCTCCTGTGTATTACTCAATGCAATTAAGTCTTCTGGATGTATACGGGACTCGAAATTGCTTTCTTCGTTATTCTGAAATTCTAATGCATCCGGATTATATCCCAAAAAGCGAATATAACTATCTGATAAGTAGAGATATTTTATATGCTGTTCTACAACAAATACGTAGCTATTGTTTACTTTAGCAAGTAGCTCGATATGCTTTTTATGAGATTCCCATATCTGTCTCTTATACACATCTCCGAGCCCACGAGACATGCGCAGATCT
>CAMTFK010000267.1 GCA_947071285.1 uncultured Bacteroides sp.
AAGGATGGAGCACCTTATAAATAAGTCGTATGAAGAATATTTTGGTAATTGGAGCTACCGGACAGATAGGTTCGGAACTCACATTGGAGTTGCGTAAACGTTATGGTGATGACCACGTTATAGCCGGATACATTCCGAGTGCTATGCCTAAAGGGGAATTGAAAGCATCGGGGCCATCGGCTATTGCCGACGTTACGGACCGTCAGTCTATTGAAGTTGTGGCACGACAGTTTAAAATTGATACGATTTATAATCTGGCCGCTTTGCTGTCGGTAGTTGCCGAAAGCCGTCCGGCTATGGCTTGGAAAATCGGTATAGACGGACTGTGGAACGTGCTGGAAGTGGCGCGTGAGTATGGTTGCGCGGTGTTTACCCCGAGTTCCATCGGTTCCTTCGGAGAAGCAACGCCCCATGTGAAAACACCGCAGGACACCATTCAGCGCCCCCGCACCATGTATGGTGTGACCAAGGTGACCACTGAATTGCTGAGTGATTATTATTATACGAAATATGGAGTGGACACCCGTGCGGTCCGTTTCCCGGGAATCATTTCCAATGTGACCCCTCCGGGTGGCGGAACTACCGACTACGCAGTGGATATTTATTATTCTGCCGTGAAAGGTGAAAAATTCGTGTGCCCTCTGAAACAGGGTACTTATATGGACATGATGTATATGCCTGATGCCCTGAATGCAGCTATCTCATTGATGGAAGCGGCTCCGGCACGACTGAAACACCGGAATGCTTTCAACATTGCTGCCATGAGTTTCGACCCGGAACAGATTTATCAGGAGATAAAGAAGCACGTGCCTGATTTTGAAATGGTATATGAGGTTGACCCTTTGAAGCAATCCATTGCCGACAGTTGGCCCGATAGTCTGGATGATACTTGTGCCCGCGAAGAATGGGATTGGAAACCACAATATGATTTAGAATCCATGACAGTGGACATGCTTGAGAAATTAAGAGCTAAACTAAATAAGTGACCTTTAAGGGTCCGGTAAAGAATGAGGAAAATAGGATTGGGGTTGTGTCTTCTTGTTTTCTTGGTGTCCTGTGGAAACAAGAAAACGAAGATAGACCCTTTTGTGACAATCACCAATATGGTGGATTCAGCCTCACACAAGGCTGATACAGTGCCACAGGTGGAGGTCGATAATGACCCGAAACCAACAGAAGCGGATGAGTCGTTTGATGACTTTGTCTATGCTTATGCTTCGGATGATGTCCTGCAAAAGCAACGGACAAAATTTCCGTTGCCTTATTACAACGTCGATACTCCCTCTAAAATAGAAAAAGAGGATTGGGAGCACGATTATCTGTTCACTCAGCAAAGCTATTACACATTGCTCTTCGACAATGAAGACGATTTGGAACTGGTGGGAGATACGGCCCTTGCATCCGTGCAGGTGGAATGGATTTTCCTGGAAAACCGTATGGTGAAGAAATACTATTTTGAACGTATAAAGGGGGCCTGGATGTTGGAGGCTATCAACCTCAGACAGATGGAACAGGATGAAAATGAGGATTTCGTTACTTTCTATTCGCGCTTTGTGACGGATAGTCTCTATCAAAGCAGGCATATCCGCGAACCACTGGAGTATATAACGATAGACCCGGATGATGAATTCTCCATCCTGGAAACGACTCTCGAACTGAACCAATGGTATGCTTTCCGTCCGGTATTGCCTGTGGATAAGTTGTCCAACATCAATTACGGGCAAAAGAATAGTGATAACTCGAATACGAAAATCCTGAAAGTGAACGGGATTGGAAACGGATATTCCAATATCTTCTATTTTCGCAGACACCGGGGAGACTGGGAGCTGTATAAATATGAAGATACAAGCATTTAATAATTAAAAATTAATAATTGAAAATTAAATGAAGATTCCCAATACATTTGGGCTTGATGTTGAAGCTGCCGTATTTCTGGAATACAATTCAGTGGAAGAACTGGAGGAGTTGATTGCCGCAGGGCGCATCACTTCTCCTTATCTGCATATTGGCGGAGGAAGCAATTTATTGTTTACCGGTGATTATCAGGGTGTGATATTGCATTCGCGCATCAACGACATAGAGGTGACGGCAGAAGATGAGGAGACGGTATCGGTGCGTGTAGGTGCCGGCATTATATGGGATGATTTTGTGGCCTACTGTGTAGAGCATGGGTGGTATGGTGCCGAGAATCTGTCGCTCATTCCCGGAGAGGTGGGGGCGAGTGCAGTGCAGAATATCGGCGCTTATGGAGTGGAAGTGAAAGACCTGATTTCTTCAGTGGAAACTGTGAACATACAAGGAGTGAAACGCGTTTATCGGGTGGATGAATGTGAGTATTCATACCGGAACAGTATCTTCAAACGCCCGGAAATGAAGCAGGTGTTTGTTACGCATGTTTCCTTCCGGTTGAGTAAAAAGGAATATTATACGCTGGATTACGGTACGATTCGCCAGGAATTGGAGAAGTGTCCGGTGGTTGATTTGAAGACAGTGCGCCAGGTCATTATCTGCATCCGTGAAAGCAAATTGCCTGACCCGAAGGTGCTGGGCAATGCCGGCAGTTTCTTTATGAATCCGATTGTGCCGCGTGGAGTGTTTGAAGCTTTGCAGGAACATTATCCTCTGATGCCTTTTTATGAAATGGATGCTGACCGGATAAAGATCCCTGCCGGATGGATGATAGACCAATGCGGCTGGAAAGGCAAGTCGCTGGGGCCTGCTGCCGTGCATGATAAGCAAGCGTTGGTGCTGGTGAACCGGGGTGGAGCGAAAGGCGCCGATATTGTGGCTCTTTCAGATGCCGTAAGGGCATCTGTCCGCGAGAAATTCGGCATAGATATTCATCCCGAAGTGAACTTTATTTAATGGCTAATAATTAATTTTGAATTGGAGTGAAACTAAGAATATTAGGAAGCGGAACATCGACAGGAGTGCCTGAAATAGGTTGCAAGTGCGAAGTTTGCACTTCTACTGATCCGCGTGATAACCGCTTGCGCGCATCGGCTTTGTTGCATACGGACGACGCGGTAATACTGATTGATTGTGGACCCGACTTCCGGGAACAGATGCTGCGTGCATCTTCGTTTGAAAAGATAGACGGTGTGCTGATAACCCATGAACACTATGACCATGTGGGGGGGCTGGATGATTTGCGCCCTTTCTGCCGCTTTGGCGAAATACCTATCTATTCTGATGAATATACTGCCTCCCACTTGCGTGTGCGGATGCCTTATTGTTTTCTGGAACATAAATATCCGGGCGTTCCGCAGATATTCTTGCAGGAAGTGGAGCCCGGGAAGAATTTCTTTATTAATAATACGGAGATTATTCCTGTTCAGGTGATGCACGGACGCCTGCCCATTCTGGGGTATCGCATCGGCAAGCGTATGGCTTATATTACGGATATGCTGACTATGCCGGAAGAATCTTATGAACAATTGCATGATTTGGATGTTCTGATAGTGAATGCCTTGCGTGTCAAGCCGCATCCCACGCATCAGAGTATTTCCGAAGCATTGGAGACGGCGAAACGCATCGGTGCGAAAGAAACTTATTTCATCCATATGAGTCATCATGCAGGTTTGCATGCCGAGTTTGAAAAACAGCTCCCGCCTCATGTGCATTTGACTTTTGATGGAATGGAAATAGAGTTTTAAGACGCAAAAAATCTAAAACTTTTTTATATCTACTAAAGTTTTTGAAACATTTGTTTTGTTTTATTAGTAGAAATAGTTATTTTTGCCGAAACTTGATGCCTGAAAAACCATGAAGTTACGCCTTATCATAAGAATTGCCGTTATTGTGTCCATAGTGCTGCTATGTACGGGTTTCGGGGTGTATTCATTTTTTAGGTTGAATGCAGTAGACAGCCAGAAAGATTTTAATCTTTATACGTTGGTTCCTCAGGATGCAATAGCTGTGCTGGAAACCGACCGTATGGCGGAATTGGTGGGCGACATCAATCAGTTAAGTTGCAGTAAAGATAATCACTTCCTTTATGCTTCCGAACTTTTTGTTTATCTGAAAAATTATCTGCATACCTTGCTCGAAGATACTCCGCATGGCTTCAGCAAGCAGATGAACAAAATGCTTATCAGCTTCCATGAACCGGATAATCCGATGAACCAGGTGTTGTATTGCAGTCTGGGTGCAGGTGATTATGAATTGGTGGAATCATTTGTGAGGAAATATTGTGCCAGTTCGTTCCCCTCCAGATTCTTTGATTACAAAGGTGAAGAAATAAGTATTTACCCCATGCCTGACGGACGTTTTCTGGCAGCCTATTTTACGCCCGACTTTTTGGCTATCAGCTTTCAGAAACGGCTGATAGAGCAGGTAATTGATGCCCGGCTTTCTAAGAAATCATTGATAGATATGCCGTCGTTCAAATTGATGCATGCGGGAAAGAATGCTAATGTGCAAGCTACGGTATATGTTCGCATCAAATCGGTGGAGATGGGTAAGAATACGGATGGTATTCGTTCGCAGACTTATCTGGGAAGTTGGGCGGAATTTGATATGAAGTTGAATGAGAATGCGATTTATTGTTCGGGCATTAGTCATGATTCGGACACGACGCATACCTTTATAAACGCTTTGCGCCGCCAGCAACCTGTAGAGGGCTTTCCGGGAGAACGCCTGCCGCTTTCCACTTTCTTTTATGACTGTTGGGCCATTTCGGACATGGAGTCCATGTGTGGTTTTACGGCGGAGCAGGAATATGCTAAGGCTACTTATTCCGATTATATCAAGGAGAGGGATGAAGAATGGCTCGATTTTCTGAAAACGTATGCAGGTGACGAAGTGACAGCTTGCCTTTTTCAGCCGAAAGATACGGTGAAGAAGTATCCCTGCGCGGTGATGAGCGTTCCGGTGAAGAATGTATCGCAGGCCGAACGCCGTTTGCAATCCTTGCTCTATACTACTCCGCAGGAAGTGGATGCGCCGCCTCCACCACAAGATTCTCCTGAATACCACCTTTATCCGAGAGCGAGGGGACATCGCTGCTATGTGTTGCCCCGCAATACTCTGATGACTCAGTTGACAGGCATCACGGAGTCTGCCCTTTACACTTATGCATGCTTCTATCGCGGACATCTGCTGATGGCGCCGGATGCTGTTAGTATTACGGCTTATATTGATGCAATGGAGAATGGCGAAGTGCTGGACGAAACCCCGATGTATGAAGAAAGCATAGGCAGCCTTTCTCCGGTTTATAGTTTTGTGATGATGGTAGATATGGAAGAAATGTTGCACCAACCGGAAACGTATGTGCGCCTGATACCTAATTTCTTTTTCAGGCAGGCGAAATTCTTCCGCCATTTCATACTGGCCATACAGTTCACTTGCGTGGAGGATACGGTCTATCCTAACCTTGTGCTTTTATATAAAGGGGATAAAATCTAAATATACCGTAAACAAAAAAAGGAAGAAAAATCTTCCTTTTTTGTTTATATCTAAAGTCTTTTTTTAGAATGGCAGGTCATCTTTTGCATCACCTGAAAGGAAATCAGGAGCAGCAGACGGTGCCGGTGGCGGAACCGGAGCACCCGGTGCGCCAGCAGGAGCTGCTGTGCTGACACGCTCCACTTTCCATGCACGGATACTGTTGAACCAGCGATCCTGCCATTGGCGTGCGTCCACATCAAATGATACGGTCAGTTCTTCGCCCATCTGGATGTTAAACTGTTCTATCTTGTCTGCTCCGAAAACATCGAAACACATTTTGCGGGGATATTGGCCGTGATCTTCAATCACGTATTCCTGTGATTTCCACTCGTTGCCCGACTTTGCCACTCCGCCTCTTGGCTGAAGTATAGCGATAATTTTTCCTGTAAATTCCATTGTGTTCTTTTTAAATGATGCTGCGAAGTTACAATTTTTTAGGGAAATCCGGAGAACTTCCGGACGTTTTTTCTTAATTTTATTTGCTGTAGGAAAATCTTTTTTTGTAACTTTGTCCGATACTATGGAATTATAGTACGAATAGGAATAATATAAAACCTGTCTCTTATACACATCTGACGCTGCCGACGAAGAG
>CAMTFK010000268.1 GCA_947071285.1 uncultured Bacteroides sp.
TCGGAGGAGGGGTGCCCAAAGGGCGGGGTGGTAGGTGAGAAAGGAGTTCCTTATTTTTATGATTAATAGGTATTTTATTGTTTCACCTACCACCTCCCCCTACGGGTACTCCTCCTCCCGAGAGGAGGAGAATGAAGATACTCTTGTGCCGAAAGGAAACCTGGCCGGGGCGCCTCGCCCCTAAATTATCATTTACTTGTGATATAGTATTTGTCTTCAGACAATTTCTCCGTCTTCCGTGATTTTAATTTTCACCTCATTCTTTCCTTGTTCCAGTTCCACCAGATAATAATTTCCGTCGGGCGTTTCAAAATATTCAGCATCGTCCACTACGTAACCATTGTATTGTGAAGCATTGATGGCTTCTGTCACCTTTGCCGGGAGTGTATACACATCCCATGATGTTGAAATCCATTCATACGTTGTGCCGAGCAATACTTCTTTGCTGCGGTTGTCATGTATAATATCAATTTCAATCACTCCATGCTCTGCTTCAATTTCGATGATGCGGGCATTGGGATAGTTCTTCTGTATAAATTCTGTTGCGGTAGTCACCATTTCCGATGGTGTGTCCGGCAGTAGCGATTCATTATCGCCGTCACCATCATCATTTACGGCTTTGACGAGGATGCCATCTGCCGAATAATGCAAGTCCATATCTACATCCTGTGGAGATTCCACTTCAATGATATAGATGATTTCTTTCACAGCATTACGCTCAATGCGGTCCACTTCATTGTCTCTTTTCCAGGAAGCATATTCACTGCTCTCGAAAGAAGTTTTCACGGCTTGCGGAATGGCATTGTACGGCATTTCCGTTTCTGTCATGTACCAGGTGCCGTCTGCAGTGTACCAGGCTTCTGTTTTATACCCGTTGTCACTCTTGTTGTTGAACTCCGCTTTGTAGTATTGTCCTTTCGAAACGGTTTTGGTTTCCCAACTCAGATTAGCTGTGTTAGAGAAGCTGCTGTCGAACGCATTGCGTATAGCTTCGGGAACTTGGGAACTTGGGAGGTCGTCATCATCGTCGTTACTGCAACTTTGCAAGCCAATCATGCCCATGGCCAACAGGGCGAAATACATTTTCAATTTCATAGCTATTTGTCTTTTAGAGTTATTAATGTCATTGTTCTGTCAGATTATTACTGATTATGTTGCAAAGATGGCGGGCAATTCTGGAAGAAATTGGGAATTTGGGGGCAAAAGTGGATTATAAATTCTATATTTGCGATTTTAACATTAAAATGGGCTGATTGCTAATGAACTTATAATAATATGGTACAAAAATTAGGAGAACACACGCGTATTGATGTGGCCGACGTGCTACGCGGACTAGCCGTTATGGGCATCATTGTATTACATTCTATCGAGCATTTCAATTTCTATTCATTTCCTGATACATCTACCCAGAGTGCCTGGCTCAACTTTTCAGACAAGGCGATATGGGACGGACTTTTCTTTATGTTCGGAGGGAAAGCTTATGCTGTTTTTGCTTTGCTGTTCGGTTTCAGTTTCTTCATTCAGGACAATAACCAGCGTATGCGTGGCAAGGATTTCCGTCTGCGTTTCTGCTGGCGGTTAGTGCTGCTATTCATTTTTGGTAATATAAATGCTGCATTCTTTACGGCCGAAGTATTGGTGCTCTACTCTTTGGTAGGTTTTATTCTGCCGCTTACCTGCCGGTTGAAGGATAAATGGTTATTCGTTCTGGCTTGCGTGTTGCTGATACAGCCGTTGCCACTTTATTATGTGATACGCGCTTGCATAGACTCCTCTTTTGTGACGCCTTCCATTCCTACGGGTAGTTACTGGGGAGCTGCTTTCCAAGTCCAAAGCCACGGTACATTCCTCGAAACTGTGCGTGTGAATTTGTGGGAGGGGCAGATTGCCAGCCTTGCCTGGGCATGGGACCACGGACGTGTATTCCAGACTGCTGCTCTCTTCCTGCTTGGTCTGTTGATAGGACGTCGGGGACTTTTCCTGAAAGAAAACCTGAAAGTATGGAATAAGGTGCTTTGTGGCGCCCTTATCGCTTTCTTCCCTCTGTACGGATTGGGCAATATGCTTCCGGATTTCATTACTAATAAATCCATTCTTGCCCCTCTTTCCCTTATCATCACTTCACTTTCCAAGTTCTCATTTATGCTGATACTGGTGTCGGGCGTCATCTTTGCTTTCTACCGGACGAACCTGCACGGGTGGCTGATGAAGATTACTCCTTATGGTAAGATGAGCCTCACCAACTATATCACCCAAAGCATCATCGGCTCGCTGATTTTCTATAATTGGGGGCTTGCCATGCACTCTCAGTTGGGCATTACTGCCAGCTTCCTGGTAGGTGTGCTTCTTTTCTTCGTCCAGTTTGCTTTCTGCTGCTGGTGGATGAAGCGGCATGCTCATGGACCGTTGGAGTATTTGTGGAAACGGGCGACTTGGTTGAAATAAAATAAGAATACCCGTTGGCGGAATTAGTTTATATCCGCCGCAGAAAGGGATAAAGTTACGAGCTACAGGCTACAAGCTACAAGTGGCTGCGCTATGTTCCGAAAGGCACTTGTAGCCCGTAGCTCGTAACTGATTCATAACCGCTCAGAAATGAAGTTAATGATTAAGCAGTACTATCTTAATTGTCTAAACTCAATTGTGCCTGCCGGCTATTTTCCAGATACCGTTTTTATCTGCACCTATTCGGGTTAGAACGCCGCATTCTTTAAGATCTGTAATATCTCTGCGGATAGTCCTTTCGTTTACATTAAGAGCGTTTGCAAGTTGATGGACAGTTATGTTTTTATTTTCTGCTATTAACTCTATGATTCGATTCTCTCGACTTGTTAGTTTTACACGGACATTTTGACGGACATTTACACGGACATCTTTGTCCACTTTGATATCATCGTCTTCTATTGATAATTAATAATTGCGAATCATTTTGATGGAAATATCACTATGATTTCTAGCGAAAACAATGGACTGCTCGTATGCTGCTTTTAAATCTAAGTTCATCAACTGCTCTGCCATAGAACGGCCTTTAGCACTGATACCTTCATCAAATAGTAGTTGATTCTCAACTTCTGTAACGGTAGACCCTTCGATGGCTGTGGAATGGGTAATAATAGAGTAGAGATAGAATTTGTCATAATCTATCTGTTTGTCTATATCTAACTCTTTAAATTGAGCCAATAAGGATAATATTTTCAGTTCTCTATTCATAATTCGTAATCCGAGGCTAAAGTTACAGAAATATCTTGTTTGGCAGATGTTTTCTGCAAAGAATTCATGAGAAAGCAAGAAAACCGTACGTTGATAGATTCTTTTCAGAGATATTTCTCCTATCTTGGTGTTGTATCCTAAAGGTAGTTCTTCTATGAAATCAGCACTTAACTTTGCCAACATTTTGCCACCGCCTTGGCAAACTTTTGCCATCGCAGTGGCAAGACTTTGCCAAGCCTGTGGCAAAACTTTGCCAATGCGGTGGCAAGAAATTGGCAATTCTGAGAGCAATTATAGGGGCTTCTACGCTAATACATACTTCAGCTCCGTCAACTGATAAACACTTGGCATATAGTGCCCGTTGATGATGACTGCCGGCGTATGGCCGATGTTATTCCGTTGGCAATACTCTTGTTGCTGCCTCCAAAGCAGTTTGGCAAGTTCGGTAATGTCATACCTTTCTATTCCCGGTATCTCCTGAGTTTCATACCATTCTTCCAGCAAGTAAGTGGCCCTGTCCCAACCCTCGGAAAGATAGGCGGACAGGATGGTTTGCGCCACATGTACGCCCAGACGGTCGTTAGTGGCTATGACTAAGGATATGGCTATATCAGCAGGAACTTCACGGATATGGCTGTGTACCTTGGCACATGCTTTGCAATTGGGGTTGACAACTATCATCAGGCGTTTTTGGACGTTGCTGACAGAATTGTGCAACGCTATATCCGGATGAATCATTCCCCTGACTTTGGGCTTTAATGATAACAGCTTCCCAAAAGTACCCGGATTGAGTAAACCGGATAACTGAGCCTTCAACACATGTTTCTCTTTATCAGACGAAACAAGAGCTTTGGCTTGTATCCAGCATATCAGGCAGATGGTAGCAACCGCAATCAGAGAGAAGAAAATCCGGATTGAAAACTTCCATTCAAAGTTATTCCTTATGCTATAAAGTGATATGGCGGTCATCCAGACCGTGAAAGTGGTGAGGATGCAGAACAGGCAGACCCTGTGAATAAAGAATACCTGGTATATGATGGAATATACCGTAAATGCAATTGCCACAAAACCAAAAATAGCCGCCAGACAATGGAACTCTTCGGGACAAACGGCGGTGAAGAAAAACATGGTTGTGAAGTACATCCAGGACAATTCTCCAATACCTATTCCTGCTATTTGCGCACCTTTGGAACTGAGCACCTCATTGCAATTCACAGTTTTACCTATGTGGCAGAACCGATGTAAGAAATGCTTGTCTACCACTTCTTTATATAGGATTGCAGTGGAAATAAGTACGCCGCAGGTCAGTGAGAAAAGATAAAGTGGCAATCCTGCCGGATAGTGCTTGCTCCAGACGGAGGAGAAGACCAGAAACAGGCAGATGATTCCGGCAATCAGGATTTTGTGTTGCCTGCATATGTAATCCATGTTCCTGAGCAGGCAGTGGGATTCATGTACCGTATCTTTCGTAGTTTCACCCAGCAGGACAGCTCCCGTCCATTGATACCTGAAGAGGCTTTTGCTCATTGCCATGTGGCTGGCTTCGGGTGTGGTGATGATGAGATGGTCCTTTTCTATCCTTTCGACAAGGCAGAACGTGGAATGGCTTGTTTCCAATTGAGTGATGAACGGGGGACGCAACTTCTCCAGATAGTTGGGTTGAAGTTGGCAAACTGCGTTCTTTACATGAAGTACGTCTAAGGCATCACTGATACCTTGCATTGTGTTGCCCAACGGATGGTTGAGCAAACGGCATACGGTAGTCCTGCTCACTTTTACGGTCAGCGACCGTAAAAAGTGATGGACTACTTCACTGGTGGCATTATCAACTCCCAGCATAGTCTTGATTTAAAAAGTTAAAGTTTAGGTTCGGTTCTGTTTAGAGTGTGAAGTATCCGCTTAACCGGACTTCTCCAGATACAATTTCCAGGTAATATTCTCCCGGGTCTTTGGCGCTTAAGTCTATAGTGACAAGCGTAGGGTTGAAATAAGTTTCGGAATAAACAGTTACCCCTGTAGAGGCATCCGTAATTGAAACACTGACAGAGGACATTTCCTTGTTGAAATCCACACAAACCACATCATTATAGATGTAGGCTTTGGCAGGCTGGATGATGATACTCCGAGTTATCGGACCTCCTTCTACCGGGCCTGATGGGTCCAGAGGAATCTCTCTTTCGTCATCCCCAACCATTGAAAAATGCTGGGCTTGCAAGGGTGCATTGCCCAATACTACTGCTAACACAAAAAATACAAATAATAACTTTTTCATAAGATATACTTTTAATTTGTTATGACGGTGGCAAATTTAGAGAGAATTTCTCCAATAAAAGTGTATAAAAAGTGTAGAAAAGTAGTGAAAGGCCTTGTTATTGGTTGATTTTCTCTTCTTTATTAGAGAAATTTCTCTAAAATATCACGAAGTGTAGTTGATTTTTCAGAACATTCCATCTTTTGTTCCAATATTCTCTTGGTCTTTTTATAGATGGCATCTCTGCTACATTCCATTATATACCTGAAATGACTGGTCGGTATATCTGTCAAATATAAGCAGCATAGGTGTATTTCGTCTTGAGATAAGGGATACTTTGTTGCCAGACGCAAGGTTATGTTATTCCAGCGCATATCAGTCTCGGCAATTAATTGTCTCCAGTCTTCTTCATCAAAGTGTTCACTCGACTTATCTGTTTTTTTATATGATTGAATAATACGTTTCATTTTCACATATACTTCCGAATGTTCGTAAGATTCATTAAG
>CAMTFK010000269.1 GCA_947071285.1 uncultured Bacteroides sp.
TACGATTACAGCACAAGATTTATGTAACCCAAAAGTATTGTTTGAAATAGGCAATTATAAGTAAAAACATCTCAACTTTACATCTTCTCTATCCTTATCGTCGCTCCTCCGCCTCGTGCCAGAGGCAATTCCATGTTCCGTGTTTTCCGGTTGTGCGTCTACCCACAGATATTCTCCGGCGGCATTCGTGTACTGGCTGAGAATGTGTAGAGCGTAAGGAAAGTGTGGCTGGTTTTCAGGCTTCCCAACACGTCGTTCCACTCTTCAGGGGGTTGTATGGCATACGGGCCGATGAGCGGGTAGTACCGGGAAGCTATTTCCCGCTTTCCGTCACCGTTACCGGGAGAGTCGTTTCCGCTGCTGCAAGCACTTGCTCCGAGTAGGAGCAGGAGGCAACAAATAATGGATATAATGGCTTTTATCAGCTTCATGACAGTCTGTTTTAATTAGGTCCTGATAATCCGGATTCTGTTTTAGATTCGGATTCTTGTTGAGCACTGATTGCGGAATGGGGAATACTCCCTTGTAAGTAGGAGTCGCATCCTTGTTCCACCAAGGCTGGAAATAGGTGCCGAAGCGAATGTTCACCGTCCGGCGCAAGCCTTCGAATACGAACTCATGCAACCACTCTTTATCCAGGTCTTCTTCCGTTACCGCCGCCAATGGTGCCACCTGGGCACGGCTGTGAAGTTGGTTCACTAATGGTAATGCGTTGCTATCGAATCCCAGGCGGCAGTTGGGCTTGGGGTGTGTTAATAGTTGGGGTTCATGGCCGCGCGAAGAGTATCTGATGCCTTATCAGGATTATGATTTTACTTTTGTAATTCGCCCGGTGGAATAAACCGGACTTCTTTCGGTTAATAAATGAATGTAAAAGCTGTCTGTGTAAGGCAGCTTTTACTATTTGCGTACACTTCATTGTTCTTCTCAAAACAGAAGGGACGTGATTCTTTTTGACTTTTCTTTGGCTTTTGATTCAAAAGTGCCCTTCTTTTGCATTCTTTTTAGGCTTGATTGTTAACTGGATGGCTTATCTTTGTGACTGAACACTAAGTGTTATTAGTGACCGGAACGTAATTTATAAAAAATACTGTGTATGAAAAGCCATAAAAGTCGCTTGTTGTCAGCCTTACTCGTGTGTATTTCGTGTGTCACTTTGCTGCATGCCGCAGGCAACCCCGTTTCCATCGGCAAACTGAAAGTAGAATATGCCGAAACCCCGTTAGGAATAGATGTGGAGAAACCCCGCTTCAGTTGGCAAATGGAAGTGGCGAACCACGAAAGGGGATACTTCCAGACGAACTATCAGGTTCTGGTTGCCACTGAGAAAGGGCAACTGGTGTGGGATAGCGGAAAGATAAAGAGTGACCTTTCATTGAACATCGAATACGCCGGTGAACCTCTGCAACCCGCCACCCGCTATGCCTGGCGGGTGAACGTCTGGAACCAGAGAGGCGAGCAATCCTCGGCAAGCTCCTGGTTTGAAACCGGGCTGATGAGCAGCGACTCCGCTTATCAGGGATGGAGCGGCGCCAAGTGGATTGGCGGGGGAGATGAGGACATGGTGCTGTATTCGCATTATCTTCCGGTGTTTAAGCTGAACTTTTCCCTTCAACTGGATGAAGCATCCGCAACTACCCGTGCAGCTCTTATCTACGGTGCCAATGACGAACGCCTGATGGATAAGAACAAGAACCTGTATCATCTGGAAAACCGCCCGGATGAATCTTATATCAAGATAGAACTCGATATCGCCCCACTGACTGAGGGCAAAGAAGCCCTGCTGAACGTCTACAGGGTGGGTTATCATCCGGATGACAAACAGGATACTCCTTTCAAGAGTTTCCCTGTTCCGCAACACTTGATTAATAAAGACAATCAATATGCCCGGCACACGATAAGCCTTACATCCGAACTGGGTTTTACGAAATTCTATATCAATAGCGCGAAAGGAGAGCGTAACCATGCACAGGCGGGGAGCAATCAGGCAAAGGCAGGAACTGACAACGCAAAGTCTGAAATCGGCTCTGTCAATCTGAATCCTCTGGGACAAGGCGGCGACTTCATCGCCTTCCCGGTAGTGGGAGACCTCGGCTTTGCCGTTCCCGCCGGACAAGCAGCTTCCTTCTCAAAAGTGGAGATTGCCAATCTCAGAAGTCCTGCGCACGTGATAGCAACGGTGAAGGACAAGGATTACCGAGTGGCTGGCGATGCCTCCGCTGCTTTTGAAACGTTCACCCCGAAAGGAAACTCCGCCCCGATGCTTCGTACCGTCTTTACCTCTTCCGGTGAGGAAGTTGCCAAAGCACGACTGTACGTCACCGCACGCGGCATCTATGAAATCTATCTGAATGGCAAGCGGGTGGGAGACGACTACTTCAACCCCGGAATTACCCAGTACAATAAAACTCATTTATATCAGACGTTCGATGTGACGGAATATCTGCATTCCGGTAAGAATGCCCTCGGCGCTTTGTTGGCGGAAGGCTGGTGGAGTGGTGGCTCCACCTTTATGGGCGGTTACTGGAACTTCTTCGGAGACCGACAGTCACTGTTGGCAAAGCTGGTCATCACGTATGCCGATGGGCAGGAAAAGGTGATAGTCACCGAGCCCTCCACTTGGCAATATTTCAATAACGGACCTGTGGCCTACGGCAGTTTCTTCCAAGGCGAAGTGTACGATGCCCTGAAAGAAACCAACGTGGAAGGCTGGAGCACCGTCGGTTATCGTGCATCGGGCTGGAAACCGGCCAAGGAGATTGCCCTGGAGAGCAATATCTGCCGGGAAGGATACCCCGGCGTGAATGACTACTCCGGCTTTGCACTCCTCGGACAGTTCGGGCAGACTGTGAAAGAGATTGATGAACTGACAGCTATCTCGGTTGAAGAAGTCCGCCCCGGTGTGTTTGTCTATGATATGGGACAGAACATGGTGGGCGTGCCAAAGATTAACCTTTTGGGCATAAAGCCGGGAACGAAAATCAATCTCCGCTTTGCCGAGGTGAAATATCCCGATTTGCCCGAATATGCGGAAAACACCGGCATGATGATGCTTGAGAATATCCGTGCGGCTATGGCACAGGACATTTATATCGCCCGGGGCGGACAGGAAACTATCCACCCCCGCTTCACTTACCACGGCTATCGCTTCCTGGAGATAACGGGCATCGACAAGCCTTTGCCACTGGAATCCGTGAAAGGTGTGGTGCTCAGCTCCATCCATCGCCTGGCTTCCCACTACGAAACTTCCAACGCGAAGGTGAACAAGCTCTGGGAGAACATCACCTGGTCTTCCTATGGCAACTTCGTCTCCATTCCCACCGACTGCCCGCAACGCAATGAGCGTCTGGGATGGATGGGAGATATCTCGGTATTCTCCCGCACGGCAACCTATCTGGCGGATGTGCCGCAATTCCTGAGGAGGTATCTGCGCTCGGCACGCGACTCGCAGCATGCCGACGGGCGCTTCCCGGACATTGCCCCTCTGGGCATCGGCTTTGGCGGCTTGTTGTGGGGAAGTGCGGGAATCACTGTGCCCTGGGAGTGCTATCAGCAATACGGCGACAAGGCTTTGCTGGCGGAACACTACGATGCTATGAAGCGTTATATCTTCTATATTCTCGAGAACACGATTGAGACGGAAACAAACCTGATTGTGCAGAACAGAGCATGGGGAGACTTGTGCGACTGGCTGGGTCTGGAAGACGAAAAGAATGATAAGTCGCTCGTATGGGAAGCCTATTTCATCTATAATCTGGAGCTGATGAGCAAGATGGCGGCAGCTCTGGGAAATACGGTGGATGCCGAGTGGTTCAAAGAGCTGCATGCGGCGCGGAAGGACTTCTTCAACAAGACTTATATAGAGCCTGAAACAGGGAAAACCGTCTTCTCAGCCTTCATCCCCGAAAAGAAAGGTACCTCTGTAGATATACAGACTTCCTACGTGCTGCCGTTGGCTTTTGATATTATCGACCGGGAAAAGAAGAGTAAGGTGGTGACGAATCTGGCAAAGACAGTTGTCCGTGAGAATACAACCGACAGTGGCAGACGATGCCCCGCCTATTCCTTAATGACCGGGTTCATCGGCACGGCATGGATCAGCAAGGCGTTGTCCGATAACGGGTATGCCGACCTGGCCTATAAACTATTGCAACAGACCAGCTATCCCTCATGGCTCTACTCCGTAGAACAGGGGGCCACTACCATCTGGGAGCGTCTGAACTCTTATACCCACACGGATGGCTTCGGGGGGAACAACCGCATGAATTCCTTCAACCATTATTCTTTCGGTGCGGTGGGTGCCTGGATGTACGGCCACTCTCTGGGCATACAGCGGGATGAAAACACTCCTGCCTTCAAGCACTTCCTGCTCAAACCGGAGATAGACCCGACGGGACAGATGACGTTTGCAAAGGGCTATTATGATTCCATGTACGGGCGCATTGAAAGTAGCTGGAAAGTGGAGAATGGGGTGATTCATTATGACTTTACCGTTCCCGGCAATACGACGGCTTTGCTCTATCTTCCTTCCACGGCGGCGAAGTACATCAGAGAGAACGGGAAGTTTGTCGGTAAAATGCGCAGAGGAATAGAATATGTGGGGGAAGAGGACGGAAAGATGATGCTGAAACTTCAATCAGGAAAGTACTCGTTCGAGGTGAGGAAGAAGAGGCTGGCTAAGAAGTAAGAAGCCGGCTGGGAAGTATCAACTTGTTCTTGCTGATACATTGCCAATGTTTTGCCAAGGCTTTGGCAAGCCCTTGCCATGCCTTTGGCAAAGTCTTGCCACTGCGATGGCAAAAGTTTGCCAAAGGGATGGCAAAACATTGGCAAAGTATTTACTCCGTAATCGCCTCAGTATACTGTTTGTCGTCTACCGGTTCGAGCCAGGTGTTCTCGTTGGTTTGCGGGTTGCATTCGATGGCAAGGTGGGAGAACCAACTGTCGGGAGCCGCCCCGTGCCAGTGCTCCACGTTGGCGGGGATTTCCACTACATCGCCCGGCAACAGCAGGCGGGCAGCTTCACCGCGTGCCTGATAGTAGCCTTTGCCACCTACGGCAACCAGAATTTGTCCGCCCGTGTGGCTGTGCCAGTTGTTGCGGCAACCCGGTTCGAAGGTTACGTTAGAGATAGGGCAGTTCAGGTCCTTGTTCTGCGTCAGCCGGGCCAGATAGGCTTGCCCTATGAAATACTGTGAAAACATTTCCGGCAGTTTATCACCTGTGGGAAATACACTTGTTTGTTCAGGAGATTTCTTTTCCATATTCTGTGCATTTAATGGGTTGTAATAGTTGGGCAATACCATTGCCACAGCCATAAAAATAAGTATTAACTTCTTCATATCCGTATTGCTTTGAGGTATTAAAAAAGACTGAACCGGAGGAAGGGATGCGGTTTCCTTCTTCCGGTTACAAAGTTACGGCATTCAAGGTTGTGCGGCTGTATACGGATTACTGATTGTTATACCAATTTTACGGAAGTGATACTCTTGGAGGAAGGGTAGCCTCTTTTACATATCTTCCATGGATAATCCCATATATTCTACTTGATAATTCGTTAAGTCGGAACTTTCAATGAAGAAACATAAGTGATTACGAACGATAAAAAGAAGCTGGTTTATGCGAGCGGGAACGGACATTTATTTGGGGCTATGCGGTATGCCTGGCTATAAGGCATAAAAAAAGGAGTACCGCTGTACTCCAACCTTTGTTAACCTTAAATCTAATACTATGAAAAAAATCACATTGCAAATGTAACAGTTTACTATATTCCTTCCAAATTATAGCTTATGTTTACTGTTCCTTTTAGATTTCTTTCACGGATATTCACTGTTTTCGCACACGAGTTGTCTTTTTGATAGTATGCTGATGTGCTTAGGTACGGACTTGGTACGGGCTTGACACGGTTTGGCTATGTACCTGATACTTCAATGGAGTAAATAAACAGTATAATTATTCA
>CAMTFK010000270.1 GCA_947071285.1 uncultured Bacteroides sp.
AGGCACTTGTAGCTTGTAGCCCGTAGCTCGTAACTGATTCATAACCCTACAAAAATGAGTGAGATGCTTTCTATTTATTTGAATTTCTTACCAATTAAGCGACAAAACGTAACTATTTGATTATGAGTACATATAAATAGAGGCTATCTCAGTCGTATACTTAGGGTACCTCAGTCGTATACCGAGATACCCTAAGTATACGACTGAGGTAGCCTAAATATATGTCCCGGGTTAGGTCTTTGCTTTTCGTAAAAGAATATTCCTTTATCATTTGGCTCATATCTGTGCAGATATGATTCTTTTCATTAAAGTACACACTACGAACGGCATTATTTATCCAAAACGAACTCAACAATATCTTCCTTCTCTCCCATCCCCAACTTCTTGCGGATGTTCGTCTTTCGTTGATAAATGGTAGGAATGCTTTGCTGTGTCACCACACTAATCTCCTTTGTGGAGAACTCAGCACAAAGCAAACAGCATAGTTGCTGTTCCTTATCAATGAGTACGGAGCCGAAACGTTGATTCATTCTGGTATAGAACCCATCATAGATACGGTCGATTACGGGATACAAGTCCTCCCACACCAACAAGCTTTCTACGGGAAGTTCATGATTGGTGATGCCGGATATGCGCCGGAGTAATTCCTGGTTTTGGGATGTAGGCTGCGTGGCTACTAAACGAATAATACCCAACTGTTGCAAAAGTATCTTCCGGAAGAACTGCCCGTCTTTCACTTCTGTTGCCGGAGTATCTTCCTGCCCCCTATCCCCTTTCGTGGCCTCTACTAACAAGCGGTTCAGAGTCTCAATACGTTCTTCCGCTTCAATCAAACGGTTGCGACGCCCCCGGATATAAAAGAAAGCTCCGCCACCTGCCAGCACCAACACTAGTATACAGAACAGGAGCGTCAATTGCGCCTCCTGCCGTTCCACCGTCAACATCAGATTGGCATTGGAAAGAGACTCCTTACTTTCATCTTTTCGCCGGATAGTGCTTTGCAAGGCATAGAGAGCGTTGTGGATGGAATCGTTATAGCGCATTACATCCAGAAAGTCGAATGTACCGTAGCGAGTATAGTCTATCAGTCCCTGATAATAGGCAATTATATTTTCCGTAGTCAGGAACTTTTTGAAACGACCAACCTCCTCTTTCCCCCGGTCGAGGTAGTACTGGGCAGAATCCAATTCTCCAATTTTCAAATAGCATTCCGTCAGTACAAGAGTAATCATCGCATCATTTAATTTATCGGAAGGAAAACTCTGCAAGCGTTTTGAAACTCTTATCGCCTTTTCGTAATCTTGTCCTTTGTAAGACAATAACTGTGCATAATTGCGTAAATAGTGTACCAAGCGTGCCGTATCTTTCTTTTGCGTAACCAATTCGATACTGCGGTCCATATAATAAGAAGCGGAATCATTTCCTTGCAATCCCATGGCAATCCCCAGAGAATAGCACAGTCCTTCATCTTCGCGAATGGCAATCGCCCGGAGGTGAGCCTCTATCGCTTTCTTATAATCCTTCTCGACATATACATATCTATACGCCTGTTCAGCAAGCATACTGACCATCAGATAAGTATCCCGGCAAGCGGTAGCCTCCACAATACCACTATCAAGCACCGCCATAGACTCTGTATGTTTTTTCAGCCAATACAGATACTTGGATTTCAGCACGTATGAGTTCAGCATCTTCACCGTGTCCCGGCCGGAAACAAAATAATCGAATGCAGGTAGTATCAAGGAATCTTCCGCCATAGAAGCCCCTCTTACATTGTGCACAAATGTACGCAGCCAGCCATACAACATTTTTTCCTCAAACGGCAACCGCTCCGGATTCTTTATCTGCGACAAGAGCTTCATAGCGCTATCCGCATTTCCATAAATCACGGCATCTGCCTGACGGAGTACGGTCGTGTTATCCGTACGGCTACAAGCACACAACAAAACACAAGTTGTGACGAAAAGATATAAGAGTTTCTTCATTGGGTATAATCCTTTATATATAATCTTTGCTACTGCACCACCGCATCGCGAAGTTGCTGCAAAGCCTGCTCCAACACTGAACGGGGGCAACCGATATTCAACCGCATAAATCCTTCTCCGGGTTTGCCGAACATGGTTCCATCGTTCAGAGCCAGATGTGCTTTCTCCGCAAAAAGACGGGTTAATGCTTCCTGGTTCAGCCCTAGCTTCCGGCAATCCAGAAAAACAAGGTAGGAAGCTTGCGGACGTATCATGCTAATGCCGGGAATATGTTCTTTCAGGTAGTTTTCTGTAAAGTCTATATTACCTTCTATATAAGCGAGCATTTGTTCCAGCCACTCAGCACCATGCTGGTAAGCGGCGGCAGCACCGATGTAGGCAAGCAAATGTCCCTCACTGAACTCTCCGGCTTCCATAAATGTCTGGAAACGTTCGCGGATGGTTTCATTTACGGTAATTGCATACGAGCTACCCAGTCCCGGCATATTGAAGGCCTTGCTGGGAGCCATGAAGACAAGTGAATTATCAGCAGCTTCTTCGGAAACTGTGGCAAAAGGATGATGCTTGTAGGGAGGCAAAGTCAGGTCGGCATGAATTTCATCGGAGATAACAAAAGTACCGCTATTGTGGCAGATTGCTGCAATCTCCTTCAGTTCTTCTACTGTCCAGACACGCCCGCCGGGGTTATGGGGATTGCAGAGGATAAGCACTTTGCAGCCCTGTATATCTTTTTGAAAGCGGTCGAAGTCGATATGATACTGTCCGTCGCGCAACTCCAAAGGGGAATAGACAACTTCGCGTCCCATACGTTCGGTTACCAGGAAGAAAGGATGGTAAACAGGTGTCATCACCATCACTTTATCACCCGGATTAGTGAAACACTGCAAGGCAAAAGCTTGGCCACGAACAATGCCGGGAACAAAGGTCAGCATCTCACGGGTTATATCCCATTGATGACGATTGTGCAGCCAGGTACAGATAGAGGTGTACCACTCTTCGCAGGCAAAGGTATATCCCAACACTTCATGTTCCAGACGTTCGCGCAAAGCATTCATTACGAAAGGCGGGGTACGGAAATCCATGTCGGCCACCCACATAGGGAGCAAATCGTCGCGCCCCCAGATATTTTTAACGCCGTCCCACTTCACGGAGTTGGTTCCACGGCGTTCTATGATTTCATCAAAATTGTATTTCATAAGATCTCTATTTTATTTCACCACAGATTACACAGATTGACACAGAATTTTAAATTCAGATATTTTCTATCTGTGTCAATCTGTGTTGTAATCTGTGGTGAGTCATTATATCGGAAAAACGACAAACACCGCCACATCCCACACTGCATGCGATACAATCAGTGCTCCCAACTTATGCGGATACAGCCTGTAAGCCAATCCCCAGATGCCACCGACCACCAGTGCAGCCATCACCAGCATAAAGTTGAACGACCAGATGTGCACCAATGCATAAACCAATGTCGTAACTATAAATCCCACATTAGGATTCCATCGTTTAGAAAGCGCATTCTGCACATAGCCCCGCCAAAAGATTTCTTCTGCAGGCCCTATCAGGATAAGTAACAGAACGGAAAGCAACCAGGGGTTTTCTCCGGTCTTCATCCCGTAAATAAGTTCCACCTGCGGACGGGCAAAGTCGAAAAGCCAGGCAGAGGCTTTATCTCCCACCCAAAAGACTCCCCACAAAACAACTGCCAACGACACGCCACCGGCAATATTCTTCCAGTCGAACTTCACATCTTCCACCCACCACTGCGGACGAAGGGCAAAAGCCATATTCATCAGCACAATAGCAGAAAAACTCATCGCTGTCCAGAAGTTGAATATCCCGTTGGTCCAGGGTGAAAACATGAAGAACCACAGAAAAGCGGCTATCAATAAAGGAATAATTACTCGTTTCATATTATATAAGGAATGTAACCGTAAACAGCAAACTGAACAGGAGTTGCAGCTTTGCCGTCTTTTCATCCAGATTGGAAATCGCACAGATACCCTCTTTAGGCAAACGCAACATGGCACGTGCATTGGCAATGGCAGGCAAAAGTCCCAGCATAGTCAGCAACGACCACCAAGGGAAGTACCCCAACACCGCACAAACCATAATCCACAAAAACGGGAAGATGACTTCGAATATATAGAGGTATACATCGGCCTTTTTCCCCAGACGCATCGCGAGGGTACTGATTTTAGCACGTATGTCAGTCTCGATGTCACGGGTATTATTGGCATGCAGGATAGCTACGGTAATCAGACCTACCGGGACAATAATCAGCAAAAGGTCGGGCAAGAACCGTCCGACGGTAATATAAGATACCCCCAGGGTAGGCAATATGGCATAAGCTACAAAAATAACAAAGTCTCCGAAAGCACGGTATTTCAGCCAGGGGTAAAGTAATGAGCAAATCGCTCCGCAAACTCCCACCCAAAACAAAGGAAGTCCTGTACGAACCACCAGCCAAAGGCCGATAGCCACCGCCGGCACCATCAATCCCAACGCCAGGTTACGTATTTCCAACGGCATGAACTGTCCGCTTGTCAGTGTCTTCACTCCAAAGGTATCTGCCCGATCTACTCCCCGCTCGAAGTCGAAGTAATCACTCCAGGCATTGCCCGAAGCATGAAAAATGATAATACCGACTAATGCCAACACTCCGTTCTTCCAGTCTATCACACCATAAGCCCAATATAAATATGCCAGCGTCACAATCACGGGCATTGCCGACGCCGGAAATGACCAGGGGCGCACAGCAATCAACCAATCTTTTAAGGAATGCTTCTTCATCGTTTTTTGTCTGTTAAGGATATTCTGTTTCATAAATGACAATTTAGCGGCTTCGCCGCTAAATTAAGTAACGAGCTACGAGCTACCAGTAACGAGTTGCTGCGCTGTACTCGTGGGCGAATAATAATTCGCCTGGCTATCACGCCGAAAGGTACTTGTCACTTGTAGCTTGTAGCTCGTTACTTATCGCGCTTCACGCGATAAATTATCATTTATTTGCTTGCAAAAATACGAATTATCCTCGCTTTTGAGTACTTTTGCACACAAGTAAAATAGAAATAATATGATTAAAGCCCTGTTTTTTGACATCGACGGCACTTTAGTGAGTTTTGACACCCATGCAATTCCCGAAACCACCATCGAAGCCATCGCCGCTGCCAAAGCTAAAGGCATTCGGATATTTATCGCTACGGGACGTCCTGCAGTTATCATCAACAACCTTTCTGCCCTGCAAGACCGCGGCTTGATAGATGGTTACATAACCATGAACGGCGGATATTGTTTCGTAGGCGAAGAAGTGATTTACAAAAGCGCCATTCCTGCCGCCGACGTGCAAAGACTTGCACGCATCTCTGCCGAACAGAACTTCCCCTGCATCTTCGTGAGCGAGCATGACATCTGTGTCTGCCAGCCGGACGAAATGGTGAAAAAGATATTCAACGACTTTCTGAAAGTAGATATCATTCCGGAAAAGACACCCGAAGAAGCTATCGGACAAGAAATTTTCCAGATGACCCCATTCATCACACTGGAACAAGAGCAAGTGATTCTTCCCCAATTGCCGGGTTGCGAAGCCGGACGCTGGTTTCCCGCTTTTGCCGACATCACTGCCAAAGGAAACACCAAACAGAAAGGCATTGACGAAATCATCAACCACTTCGGTATCCGCTTGGAAGAAACAATGGCATTCGGCGACGGCGGCAACGATGTAAGCATGCTCCGCCATGCCGCTATCGGTGTAGCCATGGGCAATGCCGTAGATGAAGTAAAGGCACATGCCAACTATATTACAACCTCAGTGGACGAAGACGGAGTCGCCAACGCCCTCCGCCATTTCTCCATCATATAGCCCCCCCCTTTAATTTTTTAATTATTAATTATTAATTTTGACGCAGTCAATAATAGATACCAATAACAAAGAATTTCAGGATGCCCTGAGTCTTATACAA
>CAMTFK010000271.1 GCA_947071285.1 uncultured Bacteroides sp.
GTGTTAATCCGTGTAATCTGTGGTGAAAGGTTATTTATTAATCTTCCCCCACGTATCTTTCAACCCTACTGTGCGGTTGAAAATCAGTTTTTCCGGGGTTGATTCTTTGTCGATATTAAAGTAACCGATCCGTTGGAACTGCAGGTAGGAGAGTGTAGGCAGGGTAGCTGCGAACTTCTCTATGTAGCAGTTGGGCAGAACTTTCAATGAGTCCGGATTGATGATTTCTTTCATGGCTTCCAGTGCTTCGCAATTTTTAGCTTCGCGGATGGCAGCCAGTTCGTCGCGTGGGTTTTCCACTTTCCACAGGCGGTCGTACAAACGTACTTCTGCTTGCAGGCAGTGATTGCAGCTTACCCAATGGAGCGTGCCTTTCACCTTACGGTTTGCGTCCGGCATACCGCTACGGGTATTAGCGTCATATTCACAATATACCTCTGTTATTACGCCGTTTTCGTCTTTCTTGCAACCGGTGCATTTTACGATATAGGCATTTTTGAGGCGTACTTCCTGTCCCGGTGTCATGCGGAAATATTTCTTGGGAGCGTCTTCCATGAAGTCTTCACGTTCCATCCACAGTTCACGGCTGAATTCGATCAGGTGGCTTCCTGCTTCCGGGTCTTCCGGGTTGTTGATTGCTTCCAGTTCTTCAACCTGTCCTTCCGGATAGTTGGTGATGATTAGTTTAACCGGGTTGATCACTGCCGATACACGGGTGGCACGGCTGTTCAGGTCGTCCCGAACGGAGCTTTCCAACAGGGCGATGTCGTTCAGGGCATCGTATGTGGTATATCCGATTTTATCAATAAATTTATGAATAGATTCCGGTGAATAACCGCGACGGCGGAAACCGCAGATAGTCGGCATACGGGGGTCGTCCCATCCGTTCACCAATCCTTCTTTTACCAGTGTGAGCAGGTTACGTTTGCTCATCAGGGTATAGCTTAGGTTCAGTTTGTTGAATTCAGTCTGACGAGGACGGTTGTCGTTCAGGTCTTTTCCTTCTTTCAGCCAGTCGATGAAGAGGTCATAAAGAGGACGGTGTACCACAAATTCGAGTGTACACAGCGAGTGAGTTACTCCTTCGAAGAAGTCACTCTGTCCGTGAGCGAAGTCATACATCGGATAAGCCTTCCAGGTAGTACCTGTACGGTGGTGCGGGTGTTTCACTACACGATAAATAATCGGATCGCGGAAGTGCATATTCGGGTTGGCCATATCAATCTTGGCACGGAGCACCATAGCACCTTCTTCGATCTCGCCGCTATTCATTTTCTTAAAAAGTTCGAGGCTTTCTTCGATAGGACGGTTGCGGTAAGGGCTTTCCACACCCGGTTGGGTAGGAGTACCTTTTTGCTGTGCGATCAGTTCGGAGCTTTGTTCGTCAATATATGCTTTTCCCTCCTGAATCAGGCGGATAGCGAAGTCCCATAATTGTTGGAAGTAGTCGGAAGCGTAGTATTCGTTTCCCCACTGGTAGCCCAACCATTGAATATCTTCTTTGATAGCTTCTACATATTCCACATCTTCCTTGGTCGGGTTTGTGTCGTCGAAACGAAGGTTACATACACCGCCGTGTTTTTCTGCGATGCCGAAATCAAGGCAAATAGCTTTGGCATGGCCGATGTGAAGGTAACCGTTAGGTTCGGGCGGGAAGCGTGTCTGCACTTTTCCACCATTTTTACCTTCTTTCAAGTCTTTCTCTACTGCCTGTTCAATAAAGTTCAAGCTTTTCTTTTCGCCTGCTTCTTCGTTTTTAATATCTGTCATAACGGTTAATGTTATCTGTATTTAGGCTACAAAAGTAGGACATTTTTTTTATTTAACCGGAATATAACCGCTCTTTTTTATAATGTCCTGTCCGTCGGACGAGAGAATAAACTGAATCAGGGGTGAGACTTGTTCCTTATTTTTTACATTATAGTAGTAATAAAGCGGGCGCACGATGGGGTAGGTCTTATTGGTGGCGTTCTCTACCGTAGGCGTGGCATAGTGGGTGCCGTCGTATGATACGGAAAGCGTTTTGATACGGGGAGATACGTATGCCAGTCCGACATATCCGATGGCTCCTTTGGTTTGACTGACAGACTGGATGATGGCACCCGTTGCCGGCATGGAAAGGCTGCTTGCCATGTAGTTTTTATTTTTCAGTACGCTCTCTTTGAAAAATTCGTAAGTACCGGACGATGTTTCGCGCGAGTAAACCACTATTTTGCGATCGTCTCCGCCTACCTGTTTCCAGTTGTTTATCTTCCCCCGGAAAATGTCTTCCAGTTGTTGGCGGGTCAGCTGCTTTACCGGATTGGAGGGATGCACCACCACGGCAAGGGCATCGTAGGCTACAATCACTTCGTCTACTTCTTCTCCGGCTCCTTTTATTTTCATCTTTTCGCTGAACTTGATCGGGCGGGAAGCCATTGCGATGTCCGTTGTATGATCCATTAAAGCGGAGATACCTACACCGGTTCCGCCACCGGTCACTGTGACACGGGCATCCGGATGCTGGTTCATAAACCGCTCTGCTGTCTGTTGTGCGACAGGCAGTACCGTATCGCTACCTTTAATACGTTGTGCGTTGGCACCGAGCGAGAGTAAGGAAAGGGCGATTAATAAGTTTCTTCTCACTTTCATATTTCTTCGTTTTATTAACGTTGCAAATTAAGCAATCGGATATTACATTTTCATTTCATCCGGAGTGGAAATGGTACTTGTAACACAAACGTAACATGATTGAAACATTTCCTTCAAACGTTAGTCACACCTCCTTAATAAAGAGACGCTTTCTTTGCATCAGAAATCATAGCAGGTATATGAAAAAGGTATTTGAAAAGATTATAGAAGGAATGTTGACTTGTAGCGGCTTTGTGACAAGTATTACTATTCTGCTGATTGTACTCTTCCTTTTCACTGAAGCTTTCGGGCTGTTCAAGAGTAAAGTGATTGAAGAGGGATATGTGTTGGCGCTGAATAAGAGCAACAAGGTCAGCGTGTTGAGCCCCGCACAGATAAAAAATGTTTTTGACGAAGAGATTACAAACTGGAAGGAACTCGGTGGGGAAGATCTCCCTATCCGGGTTTTTCGTTTGGAGGACATAACGCAGTATTATACGGAAGAGGAGTTGGGACCTGCTTATGAATATGCAGGCGATAAGATTACGGAGCTGGTGGAGAAAACACCCGGCATCGTAGCTTTTGTTCCGCAGAAATTTATTGTTCATCCGGACACGGTACATTTCATAGAGGATAACACTATTTCCGTAAAGGATGTATTTGCGGGTGCTGAATGGTTTCCTACGGCTACTCCGGCTGCTCAATTCGGCTTTCTGCCGTTGATTACCGGGACGTTGTGGGTGAGCCTGTTTGCCATCCTTTTTGCTTTGCCGTTCGGGCTGTCGGTTTCTATTTATATGTCTGAAGTGGCAAATCCGAAAGTGCGGAACTGGCTAAAACCGATTATCGAACTGTTGAGCGGTATTCCTTCCGTTGTTTATGGCTTTTTCGGATTGATTGTCATTGTTCCGTTGATTCAGAAATTGTTTGATCTTCCGGTGGGAGAGAGTGGCTTGGCGGGAAGTATCGTACTGGCTATTATGGCATTGCCTACTATTATAACGGTGACGGAAGACGCGATGCGCAACTGTCCGCGTGCGATGCGGGAGGCGAGTCTGGCATTGGGCGCTTCGCAATGGCAGACGATATATAAGGTAGTGATTCCTTATTCTATTTCGGGGATTACATCCGGTGTGGTACTCGGTATCGGACGTGCTATCGGGGAGACGATGGCAGTATTGATGGTGACGGGTAATGCGGCTGTGATTCCGACAACGATCCTTGAGCCTTTGCGTACCATTCCGGCTACGATTGCAGCCGAATTGGGAGAAGCTCCTGCGGGAGGACCTCACTATCAGGCGTTGTTCCTGTTGGGTGTCGTACTGTTCTTCATCACATTGATTATCAACTTTAGTGTGGAATATATTTCCTCTAAAGGATTAAAACGTAGCAAATAAGATGGAAATACGGAGTAATAATAAAGCTAAACACCGTTCGCAGAAAGTTGCTTTCGGGATTTTCCGGCTGTTGAGCCTTTGCATTGTACTGATATTGTTTGCAATTCTGGGATTTATCGTCTATAAAGGAATCGGCGCTATCAGTTGGGATTTTATCACTTCGGCTCCTACGGACGGGATGACAGGTGGCGGTATATGGCCGGCCATTGTCGGTACTTTCTATCTGATGGTGGGGAGTGCGCTGTTCGCTTTTCCGATAGGGGTGATGAGCGGAATTTATATGAATGAGTATGCGCCGAAAGGTAAGTTGGTACGCTTTATCCGAGTGATGACCAATAACTTGAGCGGCATTCCTTCCATCGTATTCGGATTGTTCGGTATGGCGCTGTTTGTCAATTATATGGGATTTGGTGATAGTATTTTGGCCGGTTCTTTGACATTAGGTTTGCTTTGCGTACCTTTGGTCATTCGGACAACGGAGGAAGCTTTGAAAGCCATTCCCGACAGTATGCGTGAAGGTAGCCGGGCCTTGGGGGCAACAAAGTTGCAGACGATCTGGCATGTCATTCTGCCGATGGGGATGCCGAACATTATCACAGGGTTGATTCTTGCCTTGGGACGTGTTTCGGGAGAGACGGCGCCGATTCTGTTTACTTGTGCCGCATATTTCCTGCCACAACTGCCAACGGGTATTTTTGATCAGTGTATGGCATTGCCTTACCATTTGTATGTGATTTCCACGAGTGGAACGGATATGGAGGCACAATTGCCGCTGGCTTATGGTACGGCATTGGTGTTGATTATGATTATCCTGTTCGTGAATCTGCTGGCCAATGCATTGAGAAAGTATTTTGAGAAAAGAGTAAAAACAAACTAGATTAGTATATGGATACAGTGAAAATAGATGCGCGTGATGTGAACTTTTGGTATGGAGATTTTCATGCATTGAAGGGTATCAGTATGCAGATTGAGGAAAAGTCGGTTGTCGCTTTTATCGGACCGTCCGGTTGCGGTAAGTCTACTTTCCTCCGGCTTTTCAACCGGATGAATGATTTGATTCCTGCTACCCGTCTGGAGGGAGAAATCCGTATCGACGGACATAATATATATGCGAAAGGGGTGGAAGTGGACGAACTCCGCAAGAATGTAGGAATGGTGTTCCAGCGTCCGAATCCTTTTCCGAAAAGTATATTCGAGAATGTAGCTTACGGACTTCGTGTGAACGGAATAAAAGACAATGCTTTCATTCGCCATCGTGTGGAGGAAACATTGAAAGGAGCGGCTCTTTGGGATGAGGTGAAAGATAAGTTGAAGGAGTCGGCTTATGCGTTGTCCGGCGGACAGCAACAGCGGCTTTGTATCGCCCGTGCGATGGCTGTCTCTCCTTCGGTATTGCTGATGGATGAGCCTGCGTCTGCACTCGACCCTATTTCTACGGCTAAGGTGGAGGAGCTGATCCATGAATTGAAGAAGGATTATACGATTGTAATCGTTACGCATAATATGCAGCAGGCAGCCCGTGTTAGTGATAAGACGGCGTTTTTCTATATGGGCGAAATGGTGGAATTCGATCAGACGAAAAGGATATTCACCAATCCGGAGAAAGAGGCTACCCAGAATTACATAACGGGACGCTTCGGGTAATTCGTGAAATCCGTGCCTGAAATTTATTTCTGAAATGTCATTAGCAAAATATTAATCATTTATATATAATAGACTATGGTAAAGTTTATAGAATCGGAACT
>CAMTFK010000272.1 GCA_947071285.1 uncultured Bacteroides sp.
CAGACGCACATGCTGGATCGTGGTCTGAACGCCCTGCGTATGTATCCTGTTCCTGCCGATGTGCGCCGTCTGATGTACCGGGTGAAACATGCGCAAGGGGTGGATATCACCCGTATCTTCTGTGGCTTGAATGAAACAAGGAACATCATTCCTTCCATTAAATATGCGCTGGAGGCGGGGATGATACCGCAAGCCACGCTTTGCATCACGCACTCGCCTGTGCATACGGTGGAATATTATGCTCATGTTGCCGACCAACTGATTGAAGCGGGAGCACCCGAAATCTGTCTGAAAGATATGGCAGGTATCGGTCGCCCGGGAATGCTGGGACGGTTGACGAAGACAATTAAGGAAAGGCATCCGGAGGTGATTATTCAGTATCACGGTCATAGCGGTCCGGGTTTGTCGATGGCTTCTATCCTCGAAGTCTGCGAGAATGGGGCGGACATTATCGACGTAGCCATGGAGCCTATGTCCTGGGGTAAAGTACATCCGGACGTGATTTCAGTGCAGGCGATGTTGAAAGACCTGGGATTCCAGGTGCCGGATATCAATATGAAGGCTTATATGAAGGCGCGTGCCATGACACAAGAGTTTATTGACGACTTTCTGGGTTATTTCATGGACCCAACGAATAAACATATGTCCTCTCTGTTGTTGAAGTGCGGTCTGCCGGGTGGTATGATGGGCTCTATGATGGCGGATTTGAAGGGCGTGCATTCGGGAATCAACATGATATTGAGAGGAAAGAATGAACCGGAACTCAGTATTGATGACCTCTTGGTGATGCTGTTCGACGAAGTGGAATATGTATGGCCTAAACTGGGTTATCCACCATTGGTGACGCCTTTCAGTCAATATGTGAAGAACGTGGCGTTGATGAATCTTATGCAGTTGGTAAAGGGTGAGGAGCGCTGGACGATGATAGATAATCATACCTGGGACATGATTTTGGGTAAGAGCGGGCGTCTGCCCGGCGAACTGGCTCCTGAAATTGTGGAACTGGCGAAGTCAAAAGGATATGAGTTTGTGGATACAGACCCGCAGTTGAATTATCCGGATGCTCTGGATGAATTCCGGAAGGAAATGAATGAGAACGGATGGGAGTATGGCAAAGATGATGACGAACTCTTCGAACTGGCTATGCACGACCGTCAGTATCGTGATTATAAGTCGGGTGCCGCCAAGAAACGTTTCGAAGATGAACTGCAACGTGCCAAAGATGCCGCTATGGCGAAGAACGGATACTCGGAAGAGGACATCAAGAAGCTGAAACGCGCCAAGGCCGACCCGATTATAGCTCCGGATAAAGGACAGGTGTTGTGGGAAGTATCCGTAGAAGGTCCTTCAGTAGCTCCGTTCATCGGCCGCAAATACCAGCACGACGAAGTGTTCTGCTATCTTTCCACCCCGTGGGGAGAGTACGAAAAATTGCTGACCGGATTTACCGGACGTATCGTAGAAATATGTGCCAAACAAGGCGACATTGTGAATAAGGGCGATGTGATTGCTTATATTCAGAGAAGCGATATCTTTGCGTAATTTAGTGATTAGCGGTTAGTTAGTGATTAGCGGTTAGTGATTAGTGATAAGCAGGCTGCGCTATGATGCCGCAGGTACTAATCACTAATCACTAACCGCTAATCACTATTCCACCCACCTCTTAATCGTCTCCTTCAGCCCCTCCTGTGTGAAAGGTTTCGTCAGGAAATCGTTGCATCCGGCGTCGAAGGCAGCTTTCCGGTCATGGTCGTAGGCGAAGGCTGTCAGGGCAACGATGGGAACGGTGGGGGACAGTTCACGGATGATTCTCGTCGCATCCAGTCCGCCGAGGTTTGGCATCTTCATATCCATCAGAATAATATCCGGTTTTATCTCTACAAACATGTTGACGGCTTCCATACCGTCTTTGGCGCGTTCCAGATGATATTCTTTTCCAAGAATAGCTTTGGTCAGGATGTAATTGCTGTCCGTGTCTTCGGCTATCAGGACGGTTTTCAGTGCAGTGTCCTGAGGAAGTGTAGCCGGAGTGGCTTCTGCACTCTCAGCCACTATGCTTTGTTCGTCAGCCGTCCATTCATTTCCTTTAAGGGCGTTTTTCAGCATTTCTTTATCCTCTTCTTCCTTGGCGGCGTTTGCGGGTAGGGTAAAGGTGAAAGTAGTGCCTTTATTCAGTTCGGAAGTAACGGAAATGTTTCCGCCCAGACGCTCGATGATGGTCTTGCAGATGGCTAATCCCAACCCTGTGCCCTGCGCGAAATTGTTGGCTTTCACAAAGCGTTCGAATACCTTTCCTATCTTTTCGGGAGCGATGCCTGTGCCCGTATCAGTCACGTGAAACACAATGTTTTCTCCCTCCCGGCGGTAACCATAACTGATGCTGCCTTGGGTGGTGAACTTGAAGGCATTGCCTATCAGGTTGGATATGACTTGGAAGATACGGTTCTTGTCCGAGGCGATACTGATTTCCTCGTCCGATGCTTCGAATATCAGTTCTACCCCTGTAGGGCAGCGGAAGACGTGTGCATCATGGATTTCCTTGCAAAGCGGATGCAGGCGAACCGTGGCTATGCTGAACTCCACAATGCCGGCTTCTATCTTCGAGAGGTCGAGGATTTCATTGATGAGTTGTAGCAGGCGTTCGTTGTTTGCCTCTACTATGTCATAATAACTTTTGCGTTCTTCGGTATTATCACTTTCGGCAATGATGCGTGAGAAGCCGACGATGGCATTGAGCGGCGTACGTATTTCATGGCTCATATTGGCAAGGAATGCCGATTTGAGCTGGTCGGATGTTTCGGCTTTTTCTTTGGCAATCATCAGCTCCCGTCTCATCAGCTCCATGTCGGTGATGTCCCATTCGATGTTCAGCAGGATGGGGGAGAAGTCTTTGCTTTCAATCCTCATCTTCCGTTTGTCGAGGAAAAGCGGGTTTCCCTGTCCGTCACGCTCTTCGGTAATCCAGTGCATCTCTTGTCCGGTGGCGGCTATTTCCATGTCTTGCTGGCGCTTTTCACGGGCTATTTCCTGGGGATAGAAATCAAAGTCGTCCCTTCCCAAGGCCTCTTGCATGGGAACGTTGCGGTTGTACGACTCACGGTTGCGATACAGATATTTGAAGTCATTCTTGATGTCCTTCACGACGATGCCTGCGGGCAGGTGCTCTATGATTTTATCTAATATCTGGTTGAAGCGCTTGATTTGCTGTTCGTGGAGAATGCGTTGGGATACGTCCCGTCCAAATGCCCAGAGAGTTCCTATGCCTTCGTCGCTGATGATCCAGTAAGAATTACATTCGTAGGCCAATATGCCCGGACAGAGTGGAAGCGGGTTGTATATGGTGAAAGTCTGCTGTCTTTCTCCTTTCCTGACGGCGGTCACCATCCTTTGCCAGTCTTCCTTGTTTTGGGCATACGACTGAATCTCATATATCTTCAATTGAGTGATATCTTCCGTGCTGCCCAGATTATGGTGCAGCATGAACTGGCGGTTGGCGAATATCAGTGTGCCGTCTTCGCGGGCGGCAAAAATGTCTTCCGTTGAGTTGTTGATGGCGTGAGTCAGTAGGTTGATGTCATTGCGCCTTTGCTGGATGTCGGTGATGTTTTGTATGTATCCTTCCAGGGTGATACTGCCGTCCTTGTAACATTCACGGGCAAAGGCTTTCAGGCGGATGTAATATATCTTTTCGTTGTAGAAGATGCGGTAATCTATGCTCTCTTCCATGTCTCCTTTCATGTTTGCTGCGAGCCAGTCATTGAAAGAGGCCCTGTCTTCGGGGAGGATGGTGTTCAGGTATGCATCCATCCGGATGTTTTGTGGCATGTCCGTGCACATGACCCCTGTTTGGCCTGCATAGCTAAATTCCTGTTTGGAGGTGTCATAGAACCAACTGCCGATGAGGGCAGCTTTCTGTATCTCAAACAGTTCCCGGTTTTTGTTTTCCAGTTCCAGCTTGCGCTGGCTGCGTTCGGTAATGTCACGATACTGGCATAGTATGAAATCACCATAAGGCTGCATGATGCATTTGAAAAAATAAGTCTCGTTCCGTAACACGAGTTCGTAGTTGCGGGTGGATTTTATTTTTCGCAACAGTACTTTCCGGAATTCCGGGTAGAACTCGCTGTAAGTTCTGGGCGGTAACATGGTCAATAGATTCTTGCCGAGCAACTTTTCTTCTTTCATGAACCAAAGGTCTACGTTGTGGACAGCTATGTCTACGCAGACGCCATCCTTATCCATGAGTATCAGGGTGTCTGATACCATGTTCAGGAGTTTTTCGGAATTATTCGTGTCTTTCAGAATGCTTTTCATTGTCTTTCTTTGTATTTAGATTTATGGGTAGGTGTGTTTTTATCGGTCTGCTCTTCGTGCTTTTTCCCAAGCCCCGCTTTTGTTGCCTTTGCGCTTGCTCAGGTATCGGAATCCCCTTATTACGTTGACGTTCATGAAGAGGAAATAATAAGGGATAAAGAGTAATTTATTCTTGATGTGTTTCCGTGAGAGGATGTATCCCCAGATTCCCATCAGGTAGAACAGTATTTGCAGCCCCAGGATGACAGCGTAAAACTGCGGTTGGGCACTCGTGAAGAGCAACACCACGTTGAGGGGAAGCAACAGGAATAACAAGATAGGAGTGATGGACCACCGCAGGACACGATGGGATACATATTGGAAATTGAGCAAGCCATAACGGAAGGGATTCAGCAACGGGCGCAATCGCCAGATGGACTGTAAACCTCCGGCTGCAATGCGTACCTTGCGTTTTTCCTCTTCCTGCATATCTGCCGAACCGCTTTCGGTGGCGTAGGCGGCAGCGCAATAGGCAATGGTGTAACCTCGCATGACGATGCGCAGGGAAAGAATGAAATCATCGAGCAATGTATCTGTCCTCATGTCTTCAAACAGTTCGCTGCGCACGGCAAACAGTTCTCCGGCGGCGCCTACGGCCGAGTAGAGGCGTGAGTCGAGGGCTTTCAGGGTGGACTCGTATTTCCAGTAGATGCCTTCTCCGCCCGATGCGGCATTATCCTTGGTTTGCATGGCAATGCGTTTTTCGCCTGCCACGCAGCCCACTTTGGGGTTGGCAAAGGCGTGGACTATTTCACGCAGGGCTTCCCGGTTCAGGTGTGTGTTGGCATCGGTGAATATGACAAGGGGAGTTTTTACGAATTTCATGCCCCGGTTGAGTGCAGCGGTTTTTCCCTGCCGTTCGGGTTGATGGAGCACGGTGGCTTGCGGCCAGCGTGCGAGGCGTTCGTTGGTATGGTCGTTGCTGCCGTCCGT
Organism: uncultured Bacteroides sp.; assembly: GCA_947071285.1. GTDB lineage: Bacteria > Bacteroidota > Bacteroidia > Bacteroidales > Bacteroidaceae > Bacteroides. Next base: position 5,287 of record CAMTFK010000272.1, read on the forward strand.
AACCCAGAATATTTGTAACTTCTCTGCGGGATAATCCAGTTCGAGGCAGTTTTGCATCTTCTCATCTACAACGTCTTCTTCGTTATAGGCGGCTATGAAAAGGGTTAGTTCGGGCAATTCTGCATCGGGAGGCATGGGGTAGTGTATCGGTTTGCGGAAAGTTTCTTTAATCTTGACCAGAATGTACAATACAATTCCATATCCTATGTAGGTGTAGAATACGATAAACAGGCTTATCCAGAATAATATCTCGAAAGTTCTCATGGTGTGATGTTCTCAGTTTTGTTTAAGGTAAACCAATAATAACCCCCAAAAATATAGATAATCTTTTATTACTGCAAGAAAAGGGGAAGAATTATGATTTATAATGTGCAGTAATGAAGCAAATGATAAGCGATACTATCTTAATTCTCCTCCTCTTGGGAGGAGGAGT
>CAMTFK010000273.1 GCA_947071285.1 uncultured Bacteroides sp.
TGATATCATAGCCTGTTACAGTAGCCTTACGAACATTATTATTTGGCATAAGATACCCACTCAGATACTCCTTACACCCTTTATGTACTACTTTTTGGTTTACTTCACTCAGCCATCCCGGATAATATGCGTCTTTTGTCGTTTGCAAAGTGCTGTACATCACAAAACTTTCCACGTCCAAAACATCATCAATGAAAAAGGAAAATACACCGGCAGAGCTATTTTGCCAGCTTATTTCTCCTGCGCACCATATACTCCATAATGCATTCTCACAGAATTTACCTAACTTTCGGATTCTGACTAAATAGTCACCATCAGGAACATAATCTTCCTCCAGTATCCTTTTGCCACCATATTCAACAGCAAAAGTGATTGAGACTTCCGTATCTATCACATAGTCCTGCATAGTCCCGCAGAACTCTCTATCTCTTGGTCGCTGCAATACATTCATAACCTGCAATATTTATTGCGCCTGTCATTCTCAGGCAGCAGTTTATACTCCACCGGACCGCCATCACGCGCCAGCTTCATTTCATTCACCCAGGTGGCGGCATCATCCGCCATCCATCCGGCAACCCTTTCCACATCGTTCAGCGATGCCGGCTCACTTTCGCCCATCCCGTTCTCCGTCATAAATTTGCGAATCACTCCGCCAGGAATGGCACTCAGCGATAACCGGCGTAATGCCATGCTCATGGCCAGCAACGCCACAGCCTTGCAGGCAGCAAAATGCGCGTCCGTCTCCGGAGCTTCTTCTTTCAGCAAGTCTTCCCATCCGCTACCGTATGCACGTTTCACGGTCAGCATCTGCGCCTCCCTGATAAACGGCACTAACATCAGGTACATGCGTTCGCTCCGCTCGATAGGGAAATAAGAGTCAAACGCCTCGCCGTTCCGGATGATAAGTGTCTGAGATAACTTGCACAGAGGCGTACCCGTCCATTCCTCCAGCTTCTTTTTATTCAGGTAACGTATCAAAGCATCCACCGCCTGATAATATTCTTCCAGGTGCAGCGCGTCGTCTCGATCCAGTTGCCACTCCCACGGAAGTTTCTCGCTGCTATCCGTTGCCATCTTGAATTTTCGCCCATCATCCTCATGGCTGAGATCATTCTTCCGGTACATCCGCAGCGTAGCCAGGATGGCAATCGGACGCTGAACCTTACGCACCAGTACCGCGTCCGCATCTTCACCGGCTTCAGTATAGTATTTTTCTGCAAGATTCACCACTTTATCCCCTACCAATGTCTCCAGTTCTTCAGTGGCCAGTTCTATTTCACCGGAAATCTTATCGAACTTATTGTTCGCATAATAATTCCCGGTCAGCTCCCGCAGTTCCTGAGCACCATTTTTGTCCTTATTGAAAATCATAGCAGCTATTTTTTTAAGTTTCTCATCAATTCGTCAGCCCGCTGTTTATCATCCAGCAACTTCATCATCACACGCACCAACAGCGTGTCATCAGTGGCGTCCACATTGCCGAAAATACCACTTTCGGCCACAGAATACAGCACACTGTTCATGCCTAAACTCTGGATGCTGCCGGGTTGCGCATCCGCATCCGTCTTCTTCCGGTCAAACACCGACGAAAAGCAAAGCTCCAGTCCGTCGATGATAAACACACCGGTAAACAGGTATTCACAGAAATAGGCGAACCAGGCATAAATACCCCATTGAATCCACTCCGGCATATCACGCACCAACCCCATGTATCGCCCCATGTATTGCGGGCGGAAAGGTTCACGCAATACGCACCCTTTTTCCTTTACCGGCTTCCGGTATAGGATGGCACAAAGTGCCCGCAGGTCCGCAGGATCATGCTCCGCATTATACTTGTTGATCACGGCAGCCGCCTGGCGGAACTCGCCGAAGGTCAAATCAGCCCCATGGCTGGCGGGACCTTGCAGATACCGCCACTTTGGAAGTAGGTTCACCGTACAATCATACGTCAACTGAGCTTCAGTGACCGTAACGCCATCCAGTCCGGTATCTTCACCTATCATCCACATCCAGTCCAACGTATCAGCCAAGCGGTCAACCATCAGCATATCATCAACGCCCTGAAGGCGATATCCCCGGCTCTTCAATACATACGCGCACCAGTCACGCTTCACATCGCGGAGAGTGAGGCCTGACCGGTGCATTAGCTTATCTCTTGTTTTTAAGATATGAAGCCACTCCAGCGGCTTCACCTCTTCCCAGCATTCAGGAAATTCAATGTCTTTCTTCTGTTTCATAGCTGCTTTTTATACTTGGTTAGTCGGGCGATCAGGCGCCGACACATTATCTTCCTTATTAATCACCTTCCGGTAAATACCCAGGAATATCCCCTTCTTATTCGGGAAATTAATGCGGATGGCGTCATTGATCGCCTCCAGTGCAATATCCTCCGGAATTTGCGTGTCCGCCCCGTAGAATATCTTCAGCGCATAAAGCATCTGGCTGCCGCTGTCACTCTTTCCGTCTATAATGATATTGGCCAATGCCGGAGACAAGCCAAAACCGCTTGTAGTCGAACTATCCGCAATGCGCGAAATCTTCGCCTGAGCTTCGATGTACTTGTCTATGTTCATCTCTATCGGCTCAATCTTCCAGCTCTGCACATTCCCCAAGTCATCCACAAAGTCCACACACGAAAAGAACTTGCCGGCATTCTTCTGCCCCGCCATCACGTTTGCAATGGTTTTCGTCACCTCATCCCTCAGCTTCTCAATCTCCTGGTACACCCGCGTATCATCCCATTCAGGATTCATCTCCCGCACATGCTGTTCTTTCTGTACCCAATACTCATGCGGGCTATGAACCACATACGCAGCTGCAATCATATTCTCATTCAGGTGCCGGATAATCTCCGGAAGATTATTCGCATTTTCCAGCCAGGGAACCGATCCGTAGAAACAGGATATCGCATACATGTTGCGCCCAAAACTACGCATACAATGATACTTCACCGCTGTTTCATGTTTCGACGGCTGCCACTTGTCGAAAGCCGGATATTTCAGGAAACTGCGGCTCCGGTAACTGTCAAAGTCACCGGTCAGATATGCCGTCACATCTTCCAGGCGTCGGCTGTCATTCTCCGGCCATATAAGCCGGCATTCACTACTGTGCAGACATTCCAGCCGCTTCACCCATGGGCGCCCGACACGCACCCCTTTGCCCATAAAGTACTTCGTGAACTGCCCGTTCATGTGTGTGTACTCCACCAACGCATCCCGTATATACTTCCGGTAATCCCAGCTATCCAACCACTCCTGAATGTCATCATCCACCAACCACTCCTGTACCCGTTCGTTATCCACGATGTTCACCCGGTAAAGCAACGGACCCTGACCGTACAACAAGCCCGCTTTTCTGTCCAGAATACCCGGTCCCAGATTGTTTTTCTCCAGCAAGTTCCTGATGGCATTCGGCATATTGTTATCCGGTCCCCATGGCACCACCCGAACACCCGCTACATTCGTCGGATCACCGTCCCAATTTTTTGTATCGCCATTAAAGAACTGGCTCATTTCCTGGCTCCAGTTCATATTAATGGCATATTGTCCGGCAACCGTGTCTACAAAACTGAAGCTGCCTATTTTCTTTGTAACATCACCCATAACTATCTATTGATAAAAATTCTCGTAGTATTCACCAGCAGCGTCCCGCAATACTCCCTCACAATCTCGACCAGTTGCGGAATATGCTGCTCAATCACCGGGTTAAACCACGGTTTCGGCTCCCTGTTCCATTCACTATTACTCTTTTTCGTAAGTATTCGCGTGCCTCCCTGCATATTATATCCACGTCCTACACCCAGATGAACATAGATACCCTCCGGACGAAAGCCAAAGCCTATGCTTGTCACCTCTTCTCCTTCAACAATCGGCTTACCATAATGCCGGTAGTTCTGTTTCAGCGACCCTTTCAACTTCACATCCTTCGTTATCCAGGTATCAATGGAAGACTGCAACGCCCCGTTCACTCTGTCGCCCCAAGCCCGCACTTTCGCATTAAAGGCCGCCACAGCCTCTTTATCCTGTTGGCGTTCCCATTGTTGCGTTATGCCGGTATCTCCCTCAATGATAACATCAAGTGGATATCGTTCTCCGGGCATCTGGTTGCCTTTGCCTCTCCAGCTGTTCCGGTTCTTCTCCATTGCCAAACGTTCTGCATGTGATCCCATGCTGCAAAGGTATCTTGCAGCCATGGCAGGAAAAAGGACATAAAAAATCCCCGATAAGCCGAAGCCTACCGGGGATTCCTTCTCACTAACTTTTTATACCTCAAAGAATTTTATTCCTGGAAATATAATTATCCTCATTCAAATCTCCTGTCTCCAATGCCTTTACATCCTTCCAGTTATAAGAAACCCGTACACCATTTGCCAACCTGATCTCTTCCGGCTGCATCCCCATCTCAGTATGTATTTCTTTGGCCACTGCAATAGCATTGCTCAAGCCTCCTGCCGGAAGACTATAAATTAATAGATCATTCATTTGAGCCTCCTTTCGTTTCTTCAGGAATTAGCCCTAAGAACTCTGTACGCGCATTATGCAGTGTACCTAAAACATTAATCAGATTTCGCGGGTCTGAACAGCCCTGATTGCTTTCTTCAAGAAGAAAACCTATCGCATCATCCAGACCTGACGCAAGTGCTTGCGCATATCCTCGCTGCAAAAGAGATAGACTCTTAGACACTTTATCAGTCAATACTATCTCGTTCACTTTCGTAGCATTCATGCTTTACCTCCTTTCCGGCACTTCTTCGCCTTATAAACACACAATGCAGTCACCGCAAACAATGGAGGAAATATAAACCCGACACAAGTTGAGAGAATGGCACCGAAGTACCAGCGATCAGAGGAACTGCGAAGTTCGCAATCAGGAGCCAAGCTACGATAGTAGCGGCGTTGCAGGTCAGAAACTTGCTCTGTAAGAGCGTTGATGTTGCTCGCGACATTAATGTCGGGAGCAGGCACGTTGAGAGTGCCGGAAGTTTGATTTTTCATATCATGGATGTTTAGCGTTTAGGCAGAAAAACGGCTGCCATTTCCCGTGTCGCTAAACATCCATGATAGTTCACCCCGAAGAGCGTAAATCAAGTTGGGAAGGCAGCCGCCTATTTCGTATGACCATTTTCCTGACGTCAGGAAAATGATAAATTTGAGCATAAAAAAAGCCCATCAAAATTGTGAGCACTTAACCGCTGCTTCAAACGTAGTGAACCAATCACCATGGATATTTAGCACTGCAAATATGGGGATAATATTTGAAAGCACAAAAAGAAAGCGGAGTTTTTCGCTCCGCTCTCTTTCATTATTCACAATATGATATTAACTTATTCCGAGCTGTATTAGCATTTTGAAAAGCCTCTTTGCCTTCAAAAGAAAAGGTCGTAGAATGTTCAAACTTACCTTTCTTCCATTCAATAACTAAGAAAGCCAATTCATTTTTCTTTTTCTTTCTCCAACCAAGAGCGAAAATGCCAACTAAGAAAATACGGCCAACTGTTATTTTCTTTTCAATGCTGGAAGCGTCTTCAATCGTAATATCACTAACAGCTTCAATTGGTATTTCTGCATTAAAGATTCTATCTGGCATTGAAACATTCATTACGGGTATATTATAAAGAGCTAAAGTATTATCCTCTTTTCTACAATAGACATTCTCTATAGTCTTATCCATATCAGGATGCCCACCCCCATAAGTGCCCAAAGAAATAAATTGAG
>CAMTFK010000274.1 GCA_947071285.1 uncultured Bacteroides sp.
TGGTGGTGCTATCGGTTCGGCTTTAGCTATGGACCCTACTCGCCCTGTATACGATGATACCGATACGGGTAAACTTTTCGGCGGGTTCTGGCAATATACTGCGGATGCTGCATTTAATGATCCTGCTTGGCCGATAACTAAAAACTCGAATGCTACTCAAAATCCATTAGCTTTGTTGGAACTGCAAAATAAAAGAGCAAGAAGCAAGAGTTTTGTTGGAAACATAGAAGTGGATTACAAGTTTCATTTCCTGCCTGACCTAAAGATACATGCCAATTTGGGTGCAGACTATTCAGAAGGTAGAGAGGCTAATACTATTTCTCCATATTCTTATTCTAACCATTATTATGGATGGGATGGAGCGGATTATGAATATAAATATAATCTGTCTGGTAATGCTTATTTGCAGTATACCAAAGAATTGAAAGATCATTTCATTGATGTAATGATTGGTGCTGAAGAACAACACTTCCACCGTACAGGTTATGGAATAGGCCAGGGTACTAACCAGTTGACGGGGGAAGCTTATAATCCGACATTGCGTTCTCAAAGTGCATTTGGCTATCATAGCACGCTGGTTTCTTTCTTTGGTCGTCTGAACTATTCTTTGCTTAACCGCTATTTAGTGACGTTCACTCTTCGTCAGGACGGTACTTCTCGTTTCTCAAAAGATAACCGTTGGAGTACATTCCCTTCATTGGCATTAGGCTGGAAAATGAAAGAAGAAGGCTTTTTGAAAGATGTCAATGCATTGTCTGACTTGAAACTCCGTTTAGGCTGGGGTATCACAGGGCAACAAAATCTTGGAGAGGACAAGGACTTTCCTTATATGCCTCTGTACACCGCAAGCGGTAATGGCGGATATTATCCTTTTGGCGGAGAATTTGGAACAAACTCTCGTCCGAAAGAATATAATAAAGATTTGAAATGGGAACAAACTACTACCTGGAATGCAGGTTTGGACTATGGTTTTCTGAATGGACGTATCACAGGCTCCGCTGATTTTTACTATCGAGAAACGAAAGACCTGATTAATACGTTGAAAATCCCTACTTTACTTAATTTTAATTCCAGTTTGATGAGCAACATCGGTTCTTTGAAGAACACAGGTGTGGAATTCACAATTAATGCGAAGCCTATCGTAACAAAAGATTTTACTTGGGATTTAGGGTATAACATCACTTGGAATTCAAATGAAATCACCAAATTGACTGGAAACAATGATCCTTCTTATTATGTAGCTGACGGAAGCGTTTCTGCTGGTATTGGTGGTAAAGCCCAAGCTCATAAAGTAGGGTATCCTATCAGATCATTCTATGTATTTCAGCAGGTATATGATGCAGATGGCAAACCGATTGAAAATACATTTGTTGACCGTAACGGCGATGGCATAGTTAACTCTGCAGATAAATATATCTATAAGAAACCGTCAGCCGATGTTTTGATGGGCTTGACTTCTAAAATGGTATGGAAGAATTGGGATTTCAGTTTTTCATTGCGTGCAAGCCTGAATAACTATGTTTACAATGATGTTTTGGCAGGAAATAGTCGTGTGGGTACTTCCATCTATTCGAACAGTGCGTTCAGTAACCGCCCCAAAGAAGCTGTTAAATTAGGATTTAGTGGTCAAGGAGACTGGTATTTATCCGATTATTTTGTGCAGAATGCTTCGTTCTTGCGTTGTGACAATATTGTTGTAGGTTATTCGTTCGACGGATTGTTCCACTCCAATGGTTACAAAGGCACCAGTGGCCGTATTTATGCAACGGTTCAGAATCCGTTCATAATAACAAAATATAGCGGACTTGATCCCGAAGTAAAGGATGGCATTGATAATAATATCTATCCCCGTCCGATAACCTTCTTATTGGGCCTAAGCCTTCAATTCTAATTCTATAACTTTTTAATAAAGAAAACATCATGAAATTCAGATATTTAAAATTGTTATTCCCGGCAGCGTTGTCCGTCTCATTGCTTTTCAGCACGGCGTCCTGCATAAATGATTTGGATATCAGTCCAATAGATCCGCAGACCTCCAGTACTTTTGTGCAAGACGAGGTGTTCAATAAACTATATGCCGCTTTGGTAATGACTGGCCAGACTGGTCCTGCCGGTAAGCCGGATATCATATCGCCTGATGAAGGTAAGAGTGCTTTCTATCGCTCTCTGTTCACTGCCAACGAATATTGTACAGATGAAATGATCTGGACATGGATGGATGCCGGCATACCGGAATTGATCTATATGCGCTGGAATTCAGCTGACGGTAATATTGAAATGCTTTACAATCGTATTGGTTATAACATTACCTTATGTAACTTCTTCCTAGACGAAACCGAAGGCAAGACGGATGAAGCTTCGCTAAAGCAACGTGCCGAGGCTCGTTTCTTGCGTGCTTATTATTATTATAATTTTATGGATTTGTTTGGAAAGGCACCTTTCAAGGAACATTTCAATAATGATCTTCCGGTACAGAAGAGCCGCAAAGAGGTTTTTGACTACATAGAAAGTGAATTGGAAGCTATCGAGAATGATATGTACGAACCGGGTACAGCTCCTTATGGACGTGCAGACAAAGCTGCCAACTGGCTGTTGCGTGCACGTATGTATCTGAATGGACAGGTTTATACCGGTACAGCCCATTGGAGTGAAGCGGCCACGTATGCTACCAAAGTGATAGGCTCTGGTTATGATTTATGTGATAATTATGCACAACTTTTTATGGCAGATAACGGATCGAATGCAAATGCCAAGAAAGAAATTATCTTCCCACTATGCCAGGATGGTATCAAAACGAAATCTTATGGTGGATCTTTCTTCTTGGTTGCTGCTACACGAATCACTGGTATGCCGGCATGGGGTATTTCCGAAGGCTGGTCTTGTATCCGTTCGCGTGAGGCTTTAGTTGGCAAGTTCTTTGAAAATACAGATGAGGCTCCGTTGACCGAAAGTGTAAGTGAAGTGATTGCAGCAGCCAAAGACGATCGTGCCCTCTTCTATTCGGGTGAAGGTGGCGGAAAACGTCAGGTTAAACTGGAGACGGTAACGAAATTTACTGATGGTTTCTCTCTCGTAAAATGGACAGGTTCTAAGTCGGATGGCACTAACGGACAAGATCCTATTGTTCCTGATACGGATATTCCATTATTCCGCTTGGCTGAGGCTTATCTGATACGCGCAGAAGCTAATTTGCGCTTGGGTACTGTTTCAAAAGCTGACATTTTGAAGGATATCAACGAATTGCGTAACCGCGCGCATGCCACTCCCGCCACGGAAGATGATATGACTTTGGATTACATTTTGGATGAACGTGCCCGTGAACTTCACTTGGAAGGTTTCCGACGTACAGACTTGGTTCGTTACGATTATCTGACTACCAATAAATATTTGTGGGATTGGAAAGGTGGCGTAGCTGATGGTACATCCGTGAGTTCTATCTATAATGTGTATCCTATTCCTGACTCTGACATGAACTCTAATGAGAACATGACGCAGAATATCGGATATTAATGTTTAACTAATAAAGAAGACTAATCATGAAAAAGATATATGGCTTAATGCTTATAACTTTAGGGTTGCTCGCTTTTTCTGCTTGTGAATCGGACAGAGACAGTAATCCTACCTTGAAAGAGCCAGGTTCATTCGTACTGAATGTTCCGCCTTACGCAGATAATAATGTATATGATTTGGCTAACTCTACATCTTTAGAGTTCACTTGTTCACAACCAGATTATGGTGTTCCTATGGGTACCACCTACGCGGTTCAAATGTGCTTGTCTGATAATTTTGTAGAAGCAAGTGATGGCGTAGATGCCAATTATGTGACACTTTCTACCGTTTATACTTCTACCAAAGTGAATGTAGATGCAGTTGAATTGGCTTTAGCTTTGGTTGACCTGTGGGATACCACTGGTGAAGGTGATTTCCCGAAAGAAACAATTCCTTTGTATTTCCGTTTGAAAGCAAGTTTGACTTCGGCACCGGCAAGAGGGCTATGTTATTCTAATGTGATTAAGTTGCCACAGGTTTTAGGTTATAAAGCTGAGGCTCCAGTTGCATTGCCCACCGAATTGTATATGACTGGTGATATGGAAGGTGCATCTGCATGGGGTAACTGGATTAAGCTTGTTGCTGCAACTGAAACTCCTGGTAAATTCTGGAGAGTTCAATATTTCCAAGCTGGTAACCAAATGAAGTTTAATACGATGGCCGGCTGGGGCGGTGAAACTGCTTACTTTGACGGACTGATTCCTGATGCTTCTAAAGACTTTGCAGGAGCAGGAGGTGTAGATGATGGATATGGAAACCTCAATATAGGCATTGGTAAGACGGGATGGTATACGGTTGTGATTACTGCAAAACTGGCTGGAACAGCTATTACATATACTCTTGAGTTCTTTGAAGTAGCTGTTTATCTGACTGGCGAACCCCTGACCGGTGCATGGGGAGGCGAAGATGATGCCTATAAATTTACGGCACCTGTATCTCCTGCAGAACCATTTGTTTCTCCGGCAACAGTTGGTGGTGGTTCTTTGAGAATCTTCGCTAAAGTTCCGGGCATAGACTGGTGGAAGAGTGAGTTCGTGGTCTTTGACGGTGAAATTAAATATCGTGAGAATGGCGGTGAACTGGCGGCTCAAGGCTTTGCAACAAATGTTGGTGCTGGCAAGAAGGTGAAGGTGAACTTTATCACTGGCGAAGGTAGCATAGAATAGTTATTAACCTTTAATTTGAAGAACATGAAAAAGATTTCAATATATGTATATGCGCTTCTTTCATTGGCTGTCTTTTCAGCTTGTGACGAAGACTTTAAGGACTGGGCTGATCCCCAGTCCAATCCTCAGGAGGATGCAAAAAGTGTATCTGCCCAAATGGCAGGTGTGACTGCTGCGTTGAATATGGAAACGTATACGGAAGATTCAGTAGAAGTAGCCAAGTTGAGTAGTGTATCAGAAGGTTGCACAGTGGCTGATTTTAAGATGCAACTGATTGCCAATGATAAAACTTTAGAATTGCCTTTTGCTGAAAATAGTGGTGTGTTAAAAGTGGATGCAAAGGAATTGGCTATGTTGACGCAAACAGCTTATAATAGCCGTCAAGCTGTGGCACGTGCTATTACGTTGAAGACCTCTACATCTGTAGTTACTCCAACCGGCGAAGCTGCTTTGGTTAATTCTGGCGATGTGACAATGACAGTGACGCCTGTTACTCCTCCTGTTGCTGAAAATGCTTATTTTATTCTGGGTGATTTTAATGGATGGAATATGGCAGGAGCCTTGGCTTTTGTAGCTGAGGAAGGAGCTGATAATACTTTCTCTGTTGAAATAGAAGTAGGTGAGAATTGTAATGTGAAGATTTTCCCAAAATCAGGTATTGATGCTTCGGATTGGGCAACCGCTTTAGGAACTGATGTGGATGGCGATACTTCTACTGCCGGCTTGTTGGATTTTAGAGATAAAGCAGGCAAGGATGCAGGGGCAATTCGTATTGCTGCTGCCGGGAAAAAGAAGGTAATCATTAATGTGAAAGATTATACTTATACTATTAAGGAGGTTACTGGTCTTCCTGAAGCGATGTATATCAATGGTTCGGCTTATAGTTCTGATTGGAATTGGGGTGCTGCTTGTCAAATGATACCTATGACGCAGACGGCAGGTAAATTTTGGAGTATGCAGTATTATGCAGAAGGTGAAGAAATCAAGTTCTCTC
>CAMTFK010000275.1 GCA_947071285.1 uncultured Bacteroides sp.
CGATTGTGCTGAAAAACAATATCTCGGGCATGGAAGACGTGACAGTGCTGGTAAGCCCTGCCGCACCTGCCGTTGTTCCTTAATTCAGTAAATAACCGATTAATAACAATAAGATCATGATTAAAAACAGAAAACAGTTTTCCGCATGGGTGATAGGCTTGCTTGCCCTCTCACTTGCGGGTTGCAGCGAAGCGGAAGTGCTGCCGGCAACCACTCCCGGCGATGACCCGCTGGCCGGTGACCCCACACGCCGCGAAGTCATCCTCGGCTTCCAGAACAAGCTGAACATAAAGACGGCGGGCACCGATACCCGCGTCGCCACCACCCGTGCCGACGATGCCATCGCCACCACCGAAGAGAATGAAATCACTTCACTGGACATCTATGTGTTCTCCTCGGACAAGGAGGAAGGCCCGTACACCTATCAGGAACGGTTCTGCTACCGTGCAGATGGTTCCACCGTCCCCAACGCGACCAAAATCATCCTGACCGTGGAAGGCAACAACGTGGCACTCGCCACACTGCGCCCCAAGAAAGGCCTGTTCACCAAGTTCTACTGCATTGCCAACCAGCCGAAGCTGCTGAAAGCCGGAGCGGAATACACCGTTTTCACCCCGCTGGAACAAAGTTCCCCGGGTGCGGATTACAACGTCGTGACGAAGGCGGGTGTACCGACCGAAACGGATTTCCTCACCTTCACCACCCCGTTGCTGGACCCTGCCGAAGCCACCGACATATTGCTGACACCCCTGCCGATGGTAGGTTCTTACAGCCCCGCGCTCGACTTGCGGGACATCAGCATGGGTTCACGCACACGCATCAACATGACGCTTTCGCGTATCGTCTCCCGTTTCGATATTATCAATGATGAGAAATTGTCGCATCTCACCATCACCGGTGTATCGATGGGACACGGCCGCAAAGGCGTTACTTTCTTCCCGGTGGTTCCTGTGGAGGATGCCGACCCTGCTAAGACGCTCATCACCTATCCCGACCGTGACTTTGACGGCGCCGATGCCAATAAAGGCACACAGACAGGTGCTTTCTACAGTTATCCCAGCCCGATTGCGGACAAGGGGTATCTGATTATCAAGGGCAAGTATGCGCTGAACATGACGGACGTGCCGCAGGACGTGAGTTATATGGTGGATTTTGAACAGTCGGTAGCGGGTACGGGCGGTTACATCGAGGTGAAGCCCAACCACCGGTACACGGTCCGTATCACGGATGCCGACCCGTTCAAGCTGGATGTCAACATCACCGTCTCGGACTGGACGGACGGCGGGGATTTCGAGTATCAGCCGGAAAACGAACTGGTCATCGGGACGCTGGCAGGAGCCGGGGCAACTACCATTGCTGGTAATAATGAAGCTACCGTCTCCCCGGATGAGACCGAATATTTCAGCATACCTTTCACCAGTAATTCGGAGGCGGAATGCAGCATTGTCTATACAAGTTCTCCGGGCGGAAGTGCCGAATGGTTGAAGACGGAAATCACGAAGGATGTGGTGACCCGTGCCGGTTCGACCGCTTATACCTGCAAGGTGTCAAAAAACACAGAGTATACGGGCAATCTGTTCCCGAAAGCCATCATTGTGTTGCGCAGCAAGGCGGGACGTGAGGAGAGCCAGATTGTGGTGAAAGCCTCAGTAGGAGTACCTACGGTGGCTGCAGCGGCAAGTACGCCGTCAGAACCGGCTGGGGCTAATTCTTATGTGGCAGGAAGTGAATCGCCGGATGTGATAACCGGAGTGCTCAGTATGCAGAGACAAGAGAATGCGGGCACTACTTCGTCCATAAAGCTGACCGTGACCGCCAAAGGGGGAAGCCGGATTTCCGGGCTGCCTGCATGGCTGAAAGCGGACAAGACGGTGGGGCATGCCACCGAAGCTGTGGAATACACCTTGACACTGGATCAGAATGCAAAGGGGTTCCCGACAGGACCATTCCCAGCCGATGGAGTAACAACCTTTGAAATCCAGAATCTTTCGGATGCGACAAAGAAGGTGACGGTAACGGTGAATGTGACGGAAGCTGCGGCACCGTAAAGAAAGGACAAGGAACAATGAAAAAGGTCTTTGTTACATAAGAAAAAACTTTTGAAAATAAAGAATCGGGTAGGAAGAGAACGAAAGGATTTTCTTCCTACTCTTGTTTTCACATCTCCCTTTTTGATACAAACATGAATGATAAATTCAAGAAAAGCATTGTTCAATACAAAGAACAGCCTATCTTTGTATTCAATCAATGAGACTCTAAGCTCCGAAAGAAGTCTTCACAGAATATGACTTAAAGGTATGCCAAACAAAATATTCACTTATAGAATTTAGAAAACATGAGTAAAACTATATATACAATAGATTCAAGAGATAATACCATGCTCGAAGTTATGAAACAATACTTCAAGTTATCTGACTTACAGATGAGTAAAGAGATTAATAATATGCACGATATCTTAGTAGAACAATTAGAGAAAAAAGGCATATCATATTCAGCACTAAAGTCCGTTTTAGTCCCTCAAAAGAAACGCCATGAGATTCTTCTCGTATTTGACACTTCACAAATAGAAGATGAATGGTATGGGATAGCATGTCATAATGCTGTAATCAGGCTCTTAGATAAATCTGAGTCCCATAGTTTCTTGTGCGGAGATTATATTTCTAAAATCAATGCCTCACAGGAAAACGCGAACTACCTATTATATCGAAATTTATCAGAGCATATTGATTTATCCAAAATCGAATACAAATCAAGTGAACAGCTATTCTTTATTTACATTAATAACGTCTCAGACAGATTTATAGACAGGCTCAGAAACGGTCTGTTAAATTTCCAAGGATTTGTAGGAATAGTTGATGTGACATTATCTTCTGTACTGAAAATCTATACATCTTCCATTCTCACAAATGGTTTCATTCAGTATCATGACCTTATATTGCAACCTTCATCTGAGCATGATGATTCTTTCAATGTTGAAGACAAGAATGAACTTGGTTATGACTTTGCTGCCAATGGATTTAAAGTTCGTTGCATATATACAGATTTGTTTGGCCTGTTTTTAACCTACAAAATAGAACGGTTGTATTTTAATATTTTGGATACTTCTGACCAAGCTATGGCTATCAATTCCATAACCCCTGTTTTTCAACGTCTGAACACGTCCCATATTATTGTTACTCCTGAAAAATTAGAATATCTCAAACAAAACAAAGGTGATACAATGAAGAGAATAGGTCTTAGCGACATCACTCCTGAATATTTAGCCCAAAAGATAAAGGAGAATATAAATTCTAATTACCTTTTCTGTATGGAGTTTAATGATGTATATCAAATTGCCAAGTTCAATATAATCCTTGAAATCAATTCTTACAAAATACAATTGGGACTAAAATATGATTACGCTAATAATACACTATCGCTAATTACTATGTATTAAGTGATTATTAAGTCTTCTCCAATAAGTGACACTTACCTCCCCTTCATCTTCCCCAAAATCTTAGGGAACTGCCAAAAGAACAGTAATGTGCAGCAAATCGCAGCCGTAGCATCAGATATTGCCTCAGCCGCATATACTCCGGTCACTCCCATAAAACGGGGCAGTATCAGTGCCAACGGAATCAAAAGAATCGCCTTACGGAGCAAAGCGATAAAAATGGATATCTTGGCTTGTCCCAATGCCACAAACATATTCTGGCAAGCACGTTGCAACCCGAAAATGGTCATACCACCCAGAAAGACAGGCATTGTCCAACGAACCGTCTCTATCAGCCGTTCATCACTCGTAAAGGCTGATGCAACCGTTGAAGGGAACAGAATCATAAACAACATCAAAATCAAGTTGAAGGAAAACATAGTAAACAAGGCAATACGGAAACAATCCTTCACACGCTGCCTGTCTCCATGCCCATAATTGTAACTCACAATCGGGACAAAGCCTTGCGCAAACCCCGTCAGCGGCACACTGGCAAACTGCATCGAGGTCTGTAAAATAGTCAGTGCACTGACGTAGATATCTCCAAACTCCTTCAAGCTACTATTCAACACAAAACCTACCAGGCTCTCCGTACTTGCCATAATGAACGGAGATACACCAAGAGCCAGCATCGCAGCTACAATTCCCCGGTTCAATTTCATATAGCGTCGCTCAAGAGGCAGAGAAGCCTTTCGGGAAAAAAGGAAAGACAATACCCACGCAGCACTGCAAGCCTGTGAAATCACCGTAGCCAAAGCTGCACCTTTTACTCCCATATCGAACCAGAAGATAAAGATAGGATCAAGAACGATATTCAATAAAGCTCCGATCAGAACAGAGTACATGGCAATGGCAGGACGCCCCTGGGCATTGATAAAAGAATTCAGTCCGGTGGAAATCTCCACAAAGATGGTTCCCAGCAAATAAATGGAGAGATAATCGACGGCATATCCCAAGGTATGCTCTGAGGCACCTGTAAAGAGGAGGATAGGCTCCATAAAGGTATAGGCTATGGAAGAGGTCAACAAGGTGAACAGAATCAGCATGACAAAACCGTTCCCCAATATCTTCCCGGCACGCTGGCGGTCACCTTGTCCGAGGGCTATGGCAGCCAGTGGCGCACCACCTCCACCTACAATTGCCGAAAAAGAAGAAATCAGCACGACAAGAGAAATGGTTACCCCCACGCCTGCCAACGCATCGGTTCCGATGCCCGGTATGTGTCCGATATAGATACGGTCGACAATGCTATAAAGCAAATTGACGAATTGTGCTGCTACTGCCGGAAGCGCCATCTTGAAAATCAATGGCAGCATGCGCTCGGTTCCCAGACGTTCTTCATATTTATTGATCATCTTGATTCTTCTTTTCTAAAAACGGGTGCAAAGGTACGAGAAATAGCCATCCGATTCTCAAAAGTAAATACTAAAATGACTATATAGGACAACTCTTTATAAGAGAAATGCCCTATTTTTGTGCCAAATGTACATGAATCACCCAGCCTCAGCCCCGAGGACGGAACTGATAACGGACATATACATATCTGTTGCAAGGAAATAATGACTTACTAACATAAAAAACAAAGTACCATGGGAAAGATTTCAGAAATCATGCTGTTGAAACAGCCGGAACATGCAGCTCTTGTAGTTGAAGTGCAAACTGACATGCAGGGAATGTCTAAGGCCATCGGAGAGAATTTCGTAGCAATAGATGCCTTATTCAAAGAGCAAAACGAAATCACAACAGATATCCCCTTTGTGGAATATCCTGAATTTGAAAATCTGAATGAGCAGAATATCCGGATGGTTATCGGATTGAAATCATCCGGGAAGTTGCAAGGAAAAGGAGATATCAAATCTATCATAGTCCCGGAAAGGAAAATACTCTATTGCCTGCACCGAGGAAATTATAACGAACTGGCAGCCCTGTACAATGAAATGATGGAATGGATAAAAGCAAATGGCTACCAGGGTACCGGCGCCTCTATCGAATATTACTATACCGGACCGGATGTGCCCGAAGAGGAACAGGTGACGAGGGTGGAGATGCCGCTGAAATAAAACAGATCCAAATAAAGAGCAAGCGGGATATTAGCAAGAATGGACAACCGTATCTGATTATTTGGTGCTACTTTTGCAGTCCAAATCATAGGGCATGAATATACAAGAAAAGAGTAAAATAGAGTATCGTTCCAGGATTAACCGGG
>CAMTFK010000276.1 GCA_947071285.1 uncultured Bacteroides sp.
TTTTGTCTATCCTATGATTGGTTTATGCGGATTGTCCGTCTTCATCGGCTCTTTGTTGGCGAAAGGATGGGGCGGTCCGGAAAGTTTTCAATATGCTATGACGCAATGTTGTGCGGTGGCGGTGTCTCTTTTCGGAGGATATTTCCTGGCAGCATACCTCATTAATGGGTTGCGCGTCAAAATGTTTATGATGGACAGTGACATGCCTTTGACACAGCAATTTGCAGGCTATGCCCTGGTCGTGCTTTTCTTACTTCGGATTATTATTGGCATATTGCCGGACTTCAATATCATCGGATTACTGTTACAGTTCTATATCGTGTATGTGGTGTGGGAAGGTGCTTCCACGTTGATGGAAATAGAAGAAAAGGACCGGTTGAGGTTCACCATCATTTCTTCTATCCTGCTGATTGCTTGCCCTATGCTCATTCAGATGATATTCAACCAACTAACGTCGGTGCTTAATTAACGTATGAAATCATGAAACAAGCTCCTATCAATATAAAGAATAAGCGTGCTACATTCGATTACGAATTGACGGACACTTATACAGCAGGTATCGTGCTCACCGGTACGGAAATTAAATCCATCCGTATGGGCAAGGCAAGCCTTGTGGATACATTCTGCTACTTTGCCAACGGCGAGTTGTGGGTAAAGAATATGCATATTGCCGAATACTTCTATGGCTCATACAACAACCATTCGGCACGCAGGGAGCGTAAACTCTTACTTACCAAAAAAGAACTTGATAAACTGGCACGTGGAGCCAAAGATCCCGGCTTCACAATGATTCCTGTACGTATGTTTATCAATGAAAAAGGACTTGCCAAAGTAGTGGTGGCCCTTGCTAAAGGTAAAAAACAATATGACAAGCGTGAAGCTTTGAAAGAAAAAGACGACAAGCGCGATATGGCGCGGATGTTTAAAAGATAATTTTAGATGAGTAAACTTGGCAGTTTGGTGCGTGAGAGCATCCTCATTTTAGATGGTGCTATGGGCACCATGATACAACAGTACAACTTAACGGAAGAAGATTTCAGGGGAGAGCGCTTTGCAGACATCCCCGGACAACTAAAGGGAAACAACGACTTGCTTTGTCTGACACGCCCCGATGTGATACAGGACATACATCGCAAGTATCTCACCGCAGGTGCGGATATCATCGAAACCAATACATTCAGTTCCACCAGCGTCAGTATGGCCGACTATCATGTGCAACAGTATGTGCGTGAGATGAATCTTGCTGCCGTGAAGCTAGCACGTGAAGTGGCGGATGAATTCTCTACACCAGATAAACCACGTTTTGTGGCCGGTTCCATTGGTCCTACCAATAAGACTTGCTCCATGAGTCCTGATGTGAATAATCCTGCCATGCGTGCGCTGACTTATGATGAACTCGCCGATGCCTATCGCGAGCAAATGGAAGCCTTGCTGGAAGGTGGGGTGGATGCTCTGCTGATAGAAACCATCTTCGATACGCTGAATGCCAAAGCAGCCATCTTTGCTGCGGAGAAGGCAATGGAGGCAACGGGAGTTCAAGTGCCTGTCATGCTGTCTGTCACCGTATCCGATACGGGCGGGCGTACCCTTTCGGGACAGACTTTGGAGGCTTTTCTTGCTTCTGTTCAACATGCTGATATCTTCTCGGTGGGCTTGAACTGCTCGTTCGGCGCCCGCCAGTTGAAACCTTTCCTGGAACAGCTTGCTGCTCGTGCTCCTTATTATATCAGTGCATATCCCAATGCGGGATTGCCTAACAGTCTTGGTCAGTACGACCAGACTCCCGCCGACATGGCGCATGAGGTGAAAGAATATATCCATGAAGGTTTGATAAATATTATTGGTGGTTGCTGTGGCACTACGGATGCCTACATTGCCGAATATCCTGCATTGATAGCCGGTGCAACCCCTCATATTCCCGCTCCGAAACCTGATAGTCTTTGGCTTTCCGGTCTAGAACTGCTGGAGGTGACCCCTGAAAAGAATTTCATCAATGTGGGCGAGCGCTGCAACGTTGCCGGCTCACGTAAGTTTCTGCGATTGATTAATGAGAAAAAATACGATGAAGCTCTCAGCATTGCCCGCCAACAGGTGGAAGATGGTGCACAGGTCATCGATGTGAATATGGACGACGGTCTGCTGGATGCGCAGGCTGAAATGACAACCTTCCTCAACCTTATTGCTTCCGAGCCGGAAATAGCACGTGTGCCTGTGATGATTGACTCTTCCAAATGGGAAGTTATTGTTGCCGGATTGAAGTGTTTGCAAGGAAAACCTATTGTAAATTCCATCTCTTTGAAAGAAGGAGAGGAAAAGTTCCTGGAGCATGCCCGCACGATTAAGCAATATGGTGCAGCAACCGTAGTGATGGCTTTTGATGAAAAAGGGCAGGCAGATACTTATGAGCGTAAGATTGAAGTGTGTGCCCGTGCGTATCAGCTTTTGGTTGAGAAAGTCGGTTTCAACCCTCACGATATTATTTTTGACCCCAATGTCCTTGCCGTTGCTACGGGGATGGACGAACATAACAACTATGCCGTAGATTTCATCCAGGCTACGGGGTGGATACGTAAGAATCTGCCCGGTGCACATGTCAGCGGTGGTGTCAGCAATCTTTCTTTCTCTTTCCGTGGAAACAACTATATCCGCGAGGCTATGCATGCGGTATTCCTTTATTATGCTATCCGCGAGGGAATGGATATGGGAATCGTCAATCCGGCTACGGCTGTACTTTATACGGATATTCCCGCCGATGTGCTGGAACGTATAGAAGATGTTGTTCTGAACCGTCGCCCCGATGCTGCCGAGCGTTTGATAGAAACAGCCGAGCAATTGAAGGCTGCTGCCGAACAACAGAAAGGGAACGCGTCCGATAATCATGTTGCCCCACTCTCATGGCGCGATGGAACGAGTGTGGAAGAACGGTTGAAGTATGCTCTGACCAAAGGACTCGGTGATTATCTGGAAGAAGACCTTGCGGAAGCCTTGAAACTCTATCCGAAAGCGGTTGATATAATTGAAGGTCCCCTGATGGCGGGCATGAATTATGTAGGAGAACTGTTTGGTGCCGGAAAGATGTTTTTGCCGCAGGTTGTAAAAACAGCACGCACCATGAAGAAAGCTGTCGCCATTCTCCAACCTATAATTGAAGCTGAAAAACAAGAAGGTTCTTCCTCTGCCGGAAAAGTGTTGCTTGCCACCGTGAAAGGTGACGTGCATGACATTGGCAAGAACATTGTTTCTGTGGTGATGGCGTGCAATGGTTACGAAATCATAGACCTTGGCGTGATGGTGCCTGCTGAAACGATTGTTCAGCGTGCTCTGGAAGAGAAAGTAGATATGATTGGACTCAGCGGTCTGATTACCCCTTCACTGGAAGAGATGGTGCATGTGGCTATGGAACTGGAGAAAGTGGGTGCTGACATTCCTTTATTAATAGGTGGTGCCACTACTTCTCAACTTCATACAGCATTGAAAATTGCCCCGGTTTATCATGCTCCTGTAGTTCATTTGAAAGATGCTTCGCAGAATGCGACAATTGCCGCTCGCTTGATGAATCCGAAAGCGAAAGAGGAACTAATGGAAAAATTAACCTCTGAATATCAGCAGTTGCGTAAAAAGAATGCAACTCAAGCCCCGAAAACAGTATCTTTGGAAGAGGCACAGAAGAATAAGCTGAATCTATTTTAGCTACAAGCTACAAGCTACGAGTGGCTGCGCTATGTATGTAGGAAAGGCAAACTTGCTCTTAACTATTATGCCGAAAGGAACTCGTAGCATGTAGCTCGTAGCTTTATCACTTCTTAATCTTCTTTTTATACGTCTCGTACCTCCCCATAATATCTCTCACAAAATTATACGTCTCTATTCCACGGAAATATCCGTTTTTACAGACGGGGTCGGTGAAGTATTCCTCATTGCTTTTCAGCAAGATGAAGTTTTCTACATTATCTTTCCAGACATACTTGTTCTTTCCGTATTTTTCGGCCAGCGCCATTGCGTCCTGCACATGCCCGATGCCCGAATTATAAGAGGCAAGTACAAAATTGAGCCGCTCTTCTTCTGGTACTGAAGAGAAACTTTTGGCAGTGGCATTAATATACTTTATGGCAGCTTTTACACTTTCTTCCGGATTTTGTTCTTTTCCTTCGGGTATTCCCATGGCGCGTGCCGTGGCAGGCATTAGCTGCATCAATCCTTTGGCACCTGCCCACGATACGGCGGTTGTGTCAAAGTTTGATTCTGTATAAGCCAACGAAGCCAGCAACCGCCAGTCCCAATCTATTTCCGAAGCATATTTCTTGAATAATTCATCAAAATGTGAAATCTTCCCTTCTCTCAGGGAGAGGATAGGGGTGTGGGGTGTTGCTTTGCTAATCTCAAAGTATCTCTTCATACTGCCGGTATAGGCGGGAGAAGTCATATTTTCTTCATGCCATTTATTGGCAGCCTCCGCCAATTCGGGACTGTCCTTACGCACTGCCCAGGAAGCTCTCTGGTCGAAACTAATGGATAACTTAATGTTCAGGTTGGGGTAATACGTAGTGTTGAGTTTGGCTACATCATTATCGGCAACTGTATAGGGGATTTTTCCTTGGGCCACTTGTGTGATGAGGTCTTCTGCCGAAACACTGTCATTGGTTACCTTATGAATATGAATACCTCCGCCAAGTTCTTTATCCAGATTCACCAATCGGTCGTAATATTTCCCGGGTTTCACATAAACGTCTTTACCGATTAGCTCTGTTACATCCGTCAGTGGCTTGTTTTTTCCGCCTGAACGTTGCACAATCACCTGATGCGTAATGACTTCTTCACCGCAGTATATCAGACTGTCTTTCAATTCTTTCGTGATAGGGACGTTATAAGCTATAATATCTCCTTCGCCTGCCAACAATTTTTTTATGAGTCCTTGTACGTTCCTTGCTACCACTACACGCAGTTTTACACCAAGGCTTTTGGCAAACTGTTCACTCAATTCATATTGGAAACCCATATCCTGTCCGCGATAGTTGAAGTAGGATGTGGAACTGTATAAAGTCAGTACAACGAGCTCACCACTATCCTTTATCTGTTGCAAATCACCTACCGCCTCCCCATCCACAGAAGCGCGTTGTTTGTTCCCGCACCCCGACAAGCAGCACAGACACAATAAAGCAATCAGAAAAATCTTAGCGGTTGCTCTCATCTATTTTTTAATTTTCAATTTTATAAGTGTTTCTTTATATACATAGTAAGAATGTCAATTGCTACCTTATTGTTTCCCCCTTCGGGCACAATTAAATCTGCATACCGTTTGCACGGTTCGATAAATTGCAGGTGCATGGGTTTCAGGATACGGGTATAGCGTTCCATTACTGCTTCCGCAGTACGTCCGCGCTCTATCACATCCCGTTGTATCACACGGATAAGCCGTTCATCGGGGTCAGCATCCACAAAAATCTTAAGGTCCATCATGCTGCGCAGTTTTTTGTCGCACAAGGCAAGGATACCTTCGATAATAACCACTTCCCGTGGTTCGATGTGAATGGTTTCCGGTTGGCGCGTACACGTCAGATACGAATAAGTGGGCTGTTCAATACATTTTCCTTCGCGTAGCATGGCTACGTGTTTGGACAAGAGGCTCCACTCGAAGGCATCCGGGTGGTCAAAGTTGATGTTCTGTCGT
>CAMTFK010000277.1 GCA_947071285.1 uncultured Bacteroides sp.
CTACCATACTTGGGAGCGTTCTATCGCAGGTATGGAGCATGATGCCTGAACAATTAACCTTTAAATAATGCACAACTATGAGTTATTTACGATTTGACAAGACTCTGATGATCAATCTGGAAGAATCTTTACCAAGGGAGATACTCCGGACCAATAAGTCAGGGGCCTATCATTGTACAACGATTGTAGATTGTAACACACGCAAATATCACGGACTATTGGTGATTCCCGTCCCCAATCTTGACGATGAGAACCATGTGCTGCTATCTTCTTTGGACGAAACGGTAATTCAACACGGTGCGGAGTTCAATCTGGGGTTGCACAAATATCAGGGAGATCACTTCAGTCCTAATGGACATAAGTATATCCGCGAATTCGACTGTGAACATATTCCGGCTACGACTTACCGTGTAGGAGGCGTTATCCTCCGCAAAGAAAAGATTTTTGTACATCACGAGAATAGGATTCTGATTCGCTACACCTTGGTGGATGCCCACTCGGCCACCACACTCCGGTTTCGTCCATTTCTGGCATTCCGCAGTGTGCGCGAGTATACGCACGAAAATCCGCAGGCAAACCGCGACTACCAGTTGGTAGAGAATGGTATAAAGACTTGCATGTATCCCGGCTATCCTGAACTCTTCATGCAACTTAATAAGAAGAATGAGTTCCACTATCAGCCGGACTGGTATCGTGGTATCGAGTATCCCAAAGAACAGGAACGCGGATACGACTTCAATGAAGATCTGTATGTTCCCGGTTATTTCGAAGTAGATATAAAGAAAGGAGAAAGTATTGTTTTCTCTGCCGGTATCTCCGAAATATCTCCGCGTAAGTTGAAACAAACCTTTGAGGCGGAAGTGGAGGACCGTACACCGCGCGACAGTTTCTATCATTGTCTGGTGAATTCGGCACACCAGTTCCATAACAAACAGGGAAATGAACATTACGTGCTGGCAGGATACCCTTGGTTCAAGTGCCGCGCACGTGACTTGTTTATTTCTTTACCGGGTTTAACGCTGGCGGTGGATGAGCAAGACGAGTTTGAAGACGTGATGCTGACTGCTGAAAAGGCTATCCGGGAGTTTATCAATGGAGAGCCTGCCACTTTCAAGGTATATGAGATGAACGACCCCGATGTACTGTTATGGGCAATCTGGGCTTTGCAACAATACGCCAAGGAAACTTCGCGTGAACAGTGCCGTCAGAAGTACGGCAAATTACTGGAGGATATCATGGACTATATCCGTAGCCGCAAGCATGATAACCTCTTCCTGCACGAAAATGGCTTGCTTTATGCCAATGGAACAGAGAAAGCCATCACCTGGATGAATTCTACGGCTCATGGCCGTCCCGTCACTCCACGTACGGGATACATTGTAGAAGTGAACTCTTTATGGTATAATGCACTTCGCTTTATTGCCGATTTGGTTCGTGAGGATGGCAATGTCCATCTGGCAGACGAATTGGATGCACAAGCCGAAGTGACAGGAAAATCCTTCGTAGAAGTATTCCGTAATGAGTGTGGTTATCTGTTCGACTATGTGGATGGATATATGATGGACTGGAGCGTTCGCCCCAATATGATATTTACCGTTGCTTTCGATTATTCTCCGTTAGACAGGGCACAGAAGAAACAAGTGCTCGATATCGTGACGAAAGAGTTGCTTACACCGAAGGGGTTACGTACTCTTAGTCCGAAGAGCGGAGGCTATAATCCGAATTATGTCGGTCCTCAGACTCAGCGAGATTATGCTTATCATCAGGGTACGGCTTGGCCGTGGCTCATGGGCTTCTACATGGAGGCATATCTGCGCATCTATAAGATGAGCGGTGTGTCGTTTGTAGAACGTTATCTGATAGGCTTTGAAGATGAGATGACGAGTCATTGTATTGGTTCGCTGCCCGAACTCTTTGATGGTAACCCACCGTTCCGAGGTCGTGGTGCAGTCTCTTTTGCCATGAATGTGGCCGAGATACTGCGCATCTTGAAGTTGTTGTCTAAGTATAATTTATAAGAGGAGGAACGAAAATGAAAGTTTTAATGTTTGGATGGGAGTTCCCCCCGCATATCCTAGGTGGTTTGGGAACTGCCAGCTACGGTCTGACGAAAGGAATGTCCCAACAACAGGACATGGAGATTACTTTCTGTATTCCGAGGCCGTGGGGCGATGAGGACCAGAGCTTTTTGCGCATCATAGGTATGAACAGCACTCCGGTAGTGTGGCGCGATGTAAATTGGGATTATGTAAAGGGGCGCGTAGGTTCTTATATGGACCCTCAGCTTTATTATGATTTGCGCGATCATATTTATGCCGATTTCAATTACCTGAATACTAATGATCTCGGATGTATTGAGTTTTCCGGACGCTATCCGGCTAACCTACACGAAGAGATAAACAACTATTCCATTGTAGCTGGTGTCATAGCCCGGCAGCAGGAATTTGAAATCATTCATTCACACGACTGGTTGACGTATCCTGCAGGTATTCATGCCAAGCAAGTGTCCGGCAAGCCGTTGGTAATCCATGTACATGCCACCGACTTCGACCGTAGCCGTGGCAATGTGAACCCTACTGTCTATGCCATTGAAAAGAATGGCATGGATCATGCCGATCACATTATGTGTGTGAGTGAATTAACGCGTCAGACGGTTATCAATAAGTATTTTCAGGATCCTCGTAAGGTATCTACCGTGCACAATGCCGTTTCTCCGCTTCCGCAAGAAATACAGGACATCGTGCCGCAAAAGAAACCGAATGAAAAGGTGGTGACTTTCCTGGGACGTATCACTATGCAGAAGGGACCCGAGTATTTTGTAGAGGCTGCTGCTATGGTATTGCATCGTACGCGCAACATCCGTTTCGTAATGGCTGGCAGCGGTGATATGATGAATCAGATGATTCGCCTGGTGGCTGAGCGTGGCATTGCCGACCGTTTCCATTTCCCCGGATTTATGAAAGGAAGTCAGGTGTACGAAATGCTGAAAGCGAGTGATGTGTACATTATGCCTTCTGTTTCGGAACCATTCGGTATATCTCCGTTGGAAGCTATGCAATGCAGTGTGCCCACCATCATTTCCAAGCAGTCCGGTTGTGCCGAGATTTTGGAGAAGTGCATCAAAACCGACTATTGGGACATCCACGCTATGGCAGATGCTATTTATGCTATTTGTACTTATCCCGCACTTTACGAATATCTGCGCGATGAGGGAAAGAAAGAAGTGGATGGCATAAAGTGGGAGGATGTAGGCTTGAAAGTACGCCGCACCTACGAAGAGGTTATTAAACAATATAATAGATAACAATTAAACAATATAGATATGAGAACCATCTGTCTTTATTTTGAGATTCATCAAATCATTCACCTGAAACGTTACCGTTTCTTTGATATAGGCACTAATCACTATTACTATGATGATTATGCCAACGAGTTCAGTATTAATGAAGTTGCTGAACGTTCTTATATTCCTGCGCTGAGCGCACTCATTGAAATGGCTAAAAACTCCGGTGGTGCATTCAAGGTGGCTTTATCCGTTTCCGGTGTGGCTTTGGAACAATTGGAGATCCATGCGCCGGCTGTCATTGATTTACTGCATCAACTGAATGATACCGGTTGCTGTGAATTCTTGGCAGAGCCTTACTCTCACGGTCTTTCTTCTTTGGCAAACGAAGATTGCTTTAAGGAAGAAGTGAAACGCCAGAGTGCCAAGATGAAGCAAATGTTCGGTAAAGCGCCGAAGGTGTTCCGCAATTCCAGTTTGATCTATTCCGATGAGATTGGCGGACTGGTTGCAAGCATGGGCTTTAAAGGTATGCTGACTGAAGGTGCCAGACATATTCTGGGTTGGAAGAGCCCGCACTATGTATATCACTGTAGCCACAATCAGAACCTGAAACTGCTGTTACGTGATTTCAAACTCTCGGATGATATCAGTTTGCGTTTTTCTAATTCGGAATGGAATGAGTATCCATTGTTTGCTGATAGATATATTAGCTGGATCGATGCTTTGCCACAGGAAGAACAGGTCATCAATATTTTCATGGAACTAAGTGCATTGGGTATGGCCCAACCGCTTTCTTCCAATATTCTGGAATTCCTGAAAGCTTTGCCTGCTTGTGCAAAGGAGAAAGGCATTACATTCTCTACGCCAACTGAGGTTATTACTAAATTGAAGTCCGTATCTCAACTGGATGTTCCGTATCCGATGTCCTGGGTGGACGAGGAGAGAGATACCAGTTGCTGGCTGGGTAACAGCATGCAGCGCGAAGCATTCAACAAACTGTACAGCATTGCCGAACGTGTTCATCTCTCTGATGACCGCCGTATTAAACAAGACTGGGATTATTTGCAGGCAAGCAACAACTTCCGCTTCATGACGACGAAGAACAGCACTGTAGGATTGAACCGGGGTATCTATGAGTCTCCTTATGACGCATTTACCAACTATATGAATGTGCTGGGTGATTTCATCAAACGGGTAGAGTCTCTTTATCCGATGGATATAGATAATGAGGAATTGAATGCCTTGTTGACGACTATCAAGAATCAAGGTGATGAAATTGAAGAATTAAACAAAGAAGTGGAGAAGCTGCAAGCAAAGCTGGAAAAGGAGAAATCTGTTGAGAAGCCGGCAAAGGCCAAAGAGGCTGCAACAAAGGCTAAAGCTCCTGCTGCAAAAAAGCCTGCTGCTAAGAAAGCGACCAAGAAAGAAACTGCCAAGTAGCCTTCTTGAGAGTATATATACAAATAAAAAGCCTTCCGCTCTATTTTGAACGGAAGGCTTTTTTGTACCTTTACTTTATTGGAGAAGAATTTATTTATTGAATGTAGTGTAAGTTACTTCCAACTTCAATGGTGTGATTACTTCTTCGCCTTTTTTAGCCGGACCACCTTTTAATTTGGCATATCCCGGTTGTAAGTCATTCTGTATGCTTGTCATTGTCTTTTGACCATTGCTACTGGTATCATACGTGATGGCAACAGGAATCAAGTATACTGTACTCCAGTCTTTTTCCCATGCTTTTTCTTTTTCTTCATTCCACGCAGCACCGGCTTCTTCTTGAGCTTTCTTCTTAGCAGCACCTTTTTCTTTGATACAAGTACTAACCAGACGGGCTATATTACTGAATGTATACTGATTAGTCGCCACACTATTATGTTCTACAGTAAATGATGTGATATTGTCCGGCAGCTTGTTCTCTTCAAAGAAGCTCTTAAAGTCCATTTTACGTATCAGGAGCACATATCTTGGGGCACTCATGCTGAATTCGTACTTACTGTCTTCATTGTAATTGGTGAAAGTCAATTTCACAGCATTGAGTGTATCACTGGTTAATTCCTTATTGATTGAATCGTAAGGTAAAACCGCTTCTGTGAAAATTCCGGCAGGAGATTTGATATAAGTATGCTCAGGTTGTTCAGCAAGTATCTTAATTTTTTCAGAGTTGAAGAATTTATTAGCCTGAATAACCTCTTTGGTAGAAGCAAACTCAGTTCTCCATCTGTAAGCGGTAGAGTCTTCATTCTCAAAACCAGACTGTTTCCGTTTATAGGGAACATTAGTTGCGGTATCTATTACATAATAATGATATTTCATTTGTAAGTCTACGCGGTCTACGTAT
>CAMTFK010000278.1 GCA_947071285.1 uncultured Bacteroides sp.
GATCTGCGCATGTCTCGTGGGCTCGGAGATGTGTATAAGAGACAGATTTCATAGGAAAGAACCGAATTTGCTAAAAGTAATTATCAAATATATATAGAAGAATATAAGGGATAAAGAGGAAATTACCATGTAGGATTAAAGAAGTGTGAATAATTCCTTTGGCAGGTTATAACTTCTATAAACCTTGTATCTTTGATATTAGTGTTTTATCTTTGTATAATAACTAAGCAATCATATCGAACAATGAGAGACTTTATTTATTATGCTCCCACAGAAGTTGTGTTTGGAGCAGCTTCGGAAGAGAAAACAGGGAAACTGGTGAAACAATATGGTGGAACGAATGTTCTGGTACATTATGGTGGACAGAGTGCTGAGCGCTCCGGTTTGCTCGGCAAGATTTGTCGGGCGTTGGAGGCGGAAGGCATCACCTATATTAAATTAGGTGGGGTAGTACCTAATCCACGTCTGTCGATGGTGCATGAGGGCATTGAACTATGCCGGAAAGAGGGTATTGATTTTATTCTTGCCGTAGGTGGCGGTAGTGTCATCGATTCTGCGAAAGCAATAGCTTTCGGTGTACCTTATGAGGGTGATGTATGGGACTTCTATATGGGCGTGGCGAGGGCGGAAGCTTGTCTTCCGGTGGCTGCCGTACTGACGATTCCTGCGGCAGGTAGTGAAATGAGTAACAGCACTGTAATCACCAACGAGGATGGTGACTTAAAGAAAGGGTACTCCAATGACTTATGCCGTTGCAAGTTTGCGGTGATGAATCCGGAACGTACTTTTACACTGCCCAACTATCAGACAGCATGCGGCGTGACGGACATTATGATGCATACGATGGAGCGTTACTTCTCTCACGATGACGACATGACCGTGACGGATGCCGTGGCCGAAGGTATTCTTCGCACCGTGAAAGACAGTGCTTTTGAAGTGCTGAAAGCCCCGGAAAATTATGCTCACCGTGCACAGATTATGTGGGCCGGCAGTTTGGCACACAATGACCTGACAGGATGCGGAACCACCGGAGACTGGGCTACACACCAACTTGAGCATGAATTAAGCGCACTCTTCGATGTGGCTCATGGTGCGGGTCTGGCTGCTCTTTGGGGAAGTTGGGCGCGATATGTTTATAAAGAAAATGTGACACGCTTTGCACAGTTTGCCGTAAATGTGATGGGAGTGACGAATGATTTTAAATCGGCTGAACATACAGCTTTGGCGGGTATTGAAGCCATGGAGAATTTCTATCGTGCTATCGGGATGCCTGTCAGCATTTGTCAGTTGATAGGACGACAGGCCACGGATGACGAAATCAGAATGATGGCGGATAAGTGCAGTTCCGGCGGAAAGGGAACGACAGGAAATTTGAAGATATTGTATCGTGAAGATATGGAAAATATCTATCGGATGGCAAATAGATAATATTTTCGCGGCACTTATTGTTTTTCAAATGAATTTTCGTTATCTTTAGGGGCATATATCAAATTGGGGGTAATAAAAAAGTCCTGACCCACAGGCAAAGAACATGAGAATACATTTTGAAATTAAAGAAAAACTGCCTGAAATTATTGAAGAAATCTTGCATGGTGAAAGATGGATTACTTCTGTAAAGGAAGATATTTCAGGTCGGAAACTGGTTGTCATTCGCGATCCGAGCTATGCCTCGGAAGCGACAGTAGAAATCTATGCTCGTGAAATAACTATCAAAACAGCATGGTCCAACTATACCTATCGTTTGTTTGTTCTGGGCAATAATGTCTGGTGTGAGTATAATGGGGCGTATCGCGGACTCTTGGAACAGAACTTATTACCATCCATCACTCCTAAAGAGAGTCTGTTGGAATCTGAAGTACTATCCAGCTCTTTGTATGGTCAGGAGAGAAGGAAGCTGAGGGAATATGCAGAAGACAATCTGAAGTTAAAAAAGTTCCGGCGTGAGAACTTTAATGAAAACCGTACGGGGGTAGCTCCGTTCGACCATCCTAAAAGGGTGTATGATGAGTTCATTAAAGAAGATTACGTGGTTCCGTCGTCTAAAGAAGAGTAGGGTGGCGATATGATAATAAGCGCCAGCCGCAGGACGGATATTCCTGCTTTCTATTCGGAATGGTTTTTCAACCGGATAAATGAAGGATATGTCCTTGTACCGAATCCGTATAATCCAAATATGATTAGCAGGGTCAGTTTAGACCCTGCTGTCATTGACTGTGTGGTGTTTTGGACAAAGAATCCGGCCCCGATGATTGAGAGACTGGATAGACTGGCTGACTACAAATATTATTTTCAGTTTACACTGAATCCTTACGGGACGGAACTGGAAAGTAAATTACCGTCACTTGACAAGCGTATTGATACTTTTAAGCGTCTTGCCGATAGGATAGGAAAGGAAAAAGTGGTGTGGCGGTATGACCCTATCCTTACAAACGAACAGTATACAGTAGCTTTTCATCAGGATAAGTTTGCTGAAATGGCAGTTGCCCTGCAAGGATATACGGAGAAATGCATGTTAGGCTTTATTGACCATTATCCGCATGTGCGTGCTTCTCTTCGTGAATTCAATATAGAGCCATTAGCAAAAGAGGATATTGAGGCGATGGCAGTCGCTTTCAGGAAAACGGCGGATGAGCTGTCGATGGAACTGGATACTTGCACCACTAGAGTAGACTTATCTCATATAGGCATTCCAAGTGGCTTGTGTGTTGACAATCGCTTGATTGAAAGAATTACAGGCTATCCCATTCTTTCCCGTAAAGACAAGAACCAACGGGATATCTGCCGTTGTGTGGAAAGCATCGATATCGGTACTTATGAAAGCTGCCTTAACGGGTGCATTTACTGTTATGCGATTAAAGGTAATTATAATACGGCGAAGTTTAATCGTAGTAGGCACGACAAGAATTCTCCCATGCTGATCGGCGAAGTTGAAGATGAGGCCGTGCTTGTGGAGCGGGAAATGAAGAGTCTTCGCACTGATCAGCTTTCTTTATTCTAAAACAACCGTATCTTTATTGTCTTCTGATTCTTTTCAAGAAAAAACTGATGTCCTCATGAAAACAATTATGAGTTTGATTGTTGTATAACATCGATTATTCTTAATTTTGCGTTTACTTAATTTATAGAAAAATGAGACAGGAAACAGAACAGGAGTTGTTGAAGAAGATAATTGGCTTCCAGCGGGAAGAAATCACATCGTGCATCATATACAAGAAGCTGGCAACTATTGAAAAAGATCCGGAAAACCGGAAAATTCTGCAACGTATTTCAGAAGATGAAAGCAGGCACTATGCTACGTTGCGCAGTTACACCCATCGGGAGGTTACTCCCAATCGTTGGGAAATCTTTTTTTATGTATGGCTGGTACGCCTGTTAGGCATTACATTCGCTGTCCGGCGGTTGGAGCTGGGAGAGAAAGAAACAACGAGTGTCTATTCCCAGTATCCTGATATGGAACATTTTGCTGAGATGGCGCAAGACGAACAGCATCATGAAGAAAAACTCATAGGAATGATTAGCGAGGAACGATTGGAATATATGGGGTCGGTGGTGCTTGGTCTGAATGATGCATTAGTGGAATTTACCGGAGCATTGGCAGGCTTTACGCTGGCATTGAACGATACGAAACTGATAGCTTTGACCGGAAGTATTACAGGTATTGCAGCGGCACTTTCTATGGCTTCTTCCGAGTATCTTTCTACAAAATCGGAAAAGACACGAAACAAGCGTCCGGTTAAGGCGGCTATTTATACCGGTATTGCTTATATCATTACCGTGGTAGCTTTGGTGGGGCCGTTCATTCTTTTGTCGAGCCCTGTCATGGCGTTATGCATTATGCTTCTGATGGCATTGCTCATCATTGCTTTCTTCAATTATTATTATGCCATAGCCCGGAACGAGAGCTTCAAACGTCGCTTTTCGGAAATGGCAATACTGAGTTTCTCAGTGGCCGGAATAAGTTTTCTGATAGGCTATTTATTGAAGACGGTGACAGGGATAGAAGCTTAAAGAAAGGTTCTCGTCATATGATTATAAAAAAATCCCTGAGGTGTTAAACTTCAGGGATTTTCTGTTATAGTCAATTGATGAAAATAAACTGAAACTATATTTTCGAACTGTGCAACTTCTTATAAAGCTCTACACGTTCGGCTATTTCAGCCTGAGATAGATGAGCCGGAAGCTCAATCGTTGTCCGCGGAGTGATTGCCACAAGGATTACTTCTCCCACTTTTTTCTTGTGCTCTTTGATAGCATTCTCTGTTAATTGATAGGAAGACCCTGTCTCTGGTCGGATAATACTCTTTTTCATCATATCGAATTGTTTTTTTAAGTTTTCATTTTCGCTGGGACTAATTGGCAGGTTGCTAAAAGAAATTCAGTGTTCAATGTACTTATCACCTCTTTCACACTGCGTATTTTGTCGGAGAGGAAAGCGTTGCTGCCTGCAAATGCATATCCTCTTTTCATATTGCCTTTGGCTGCATTATACAATGCCTTGATGATACAATAAGGGCTTTTCTGATAGTCGCACGTCTTGATGCAATGGAATGAGCAGCACTTGGGCTTTTCCTGGCCTTTCTCCACATTGCGGATAAACTCTCCGTCGATGGCTCGTCCGGGCATACCTACAGGACTTTCGATGATGAGAACATCTTCGGGCTTGGAATGAATATAGACCTCTTTGAAAGTTTCCGAAGCATCACACTCCTGGGTAGTTACGAAAATACTTCCCATCTGTACGGCCGAAGCTCCCAGTTGCATGAACCGTGCAATGTCTTCACCTGTGGAGATTCCACCTGCGGCAATTACGGGGATGTCTTTTCTTTCCTTATAACTCGTTGCGATAGCTACTACTTCGGGTATCAATGCTTCCAGGGCGTATTGGGCATCTTGCAACTGTTCTTTCTTGAATCCCAGATGCCCTCCGGCTTTGGGACCTTCTACTACTATGGCATCAGGCAGATAATTGTAATTCTTCTCCCATTTGTCACATATTATTTTTGCAGCTCTTGAAGAAGATACGATGGGTACCAACTTCGTTTTGCTTTCCGGCGTCAGGTATAAAGGTAAATCGAGAGGAAGTCCTGCGCCGGCAAAGACTACGTCGATTTTTTCGCTTATGGCAGTGCGGACCATTTCTGCATAATTGGAAAGGGCCACCATGATGTTCACTCCGATGATTCCTTTCGTTTTTTGGCGGGCTTTGTGAATTTCTTCTTTAAGTCCGCAAATGCATTTTTCGGTATAGTCGCCTTTGCCTTTGGGGTATAGCAGACCTAAGCCTGCACATGAAATAACACCTATGCCGCCTTCATTGGCAACGGCTGATGCTAAGCCGGATAATGAAATACCGACTCCCATTCCACCTTGTATAATAGGTGTTTTTATCTCTATATTTCCAATAAAAAATGGTTTCATAAAATTGATATTGTAACAAGACTGCAAGCGGATAAATATACTTCTGATATTCTATTCGTTTAGCGATGTTCTTTTCTTTGTATTGTTGTTTTTGATTAATAAAAAGCAAGAACAGAAGATTATATCTCCTGTTCTTGTTTGTAGGGTAGACATTAATAACGTCTGGAATTATATCCGTTGTTGCGGGGTCTTT
>CAMTFK010000279.1 GCA_947071285.1 uncultured Bacteroides sp.
TGGGTATCTTCCAAACAAGGATTCCAGATAGCCTGTGCAAATATAGGCAATGAAAACGAGTCTGTTATCCTGATAGCCGTAGTAGCTTTCAATGCTACATTGGTAAAGGCAAAACCGGAGTTTCCATATCCTACCGTATAAGTTTCATAAGGAACGAATCCTACGGTTGCATTCAAACCTACCGACTTCACGCTAAACGGATAGTTCACTTCACAATAGGAAGAATAGTTTTGCGCGCCTTCCTCATTTTTATCGGCTCCCGCAAACATAGTGTACCAAGCTATGGACAGGGGAAACTTCTCGCAAGGCAACGTATAGGCCAGACCAGCTTCAAAGAAATGTGCCGTCTCATGACTTTTGAAGTTGAAATACTGACGGGCACCCTGTCCCGCCCACCAAAGGCTTGCCACAGACAGTGACAGACCGGACTCGCCGAATGCGTAAGCTGCCGTCAGGTCTATCTCCTTGTTTGCCTGGCCTTCGGTAGATTTATAACCGTCGAAGTCCGTGGAACCCCACGCAGTCAGAGAAAAGCCGCCGATGCCGAAACCCAGTGTAGGTTGGAAGCTGGCTCCCGTCTGATATACGCCGCGCCAGACGTAAGAGCTTACTAAATCACCCTGCACGGTAAATTCCTGTGCCTTCACATCATTTGTCCCGAAAAAACATGCAGCAACAATGGCTGCTATTACAAAAAACGTTCTTTTTACTTGTTTCATAATTCATTCAATCTTTAAAATACAATCTTTTAAAAAGAGAGAGGCGTGTCTCCGTTCACCCTGTTTTTAGACATCACCATGGCAAAATATGAACGGAGCCTGTCCGCCTCTCTGTGAGATACAAGATACGAGCTACAAGCTACGAGTGACGAGTACCTTTCGGCATGATAGCCGGGCGAATAATTATTCGCCCACAAGTATAGCGCAGCAACTTGTAACCTGTAGCTTGTAGCTTAACTACTTATTTGCCTCTTCGAGTGCAATGTTCAGTTTCAGCACATTCACTTTCTCCGTACCGAAAAGGCCGAGAAGCGGTTTCTGTACTGCATTGTCTACGAGAGTCTTTACTTGTGCCTCATCCATGCCACGTGCCTGGGCTACGCGTTTCACCTGTACGTAAGCACTGGCGGGAGTGATATCCGGATCAAGCCCCGAAGCACTGGCAGTTACCATTTCAGCCGGAACGTCCTTGCGTTGCAGATAGGGATGGTGCACCAGGAAAGTATCAATACGGGCTTCTACTTCCGAAAGGTATTCTTCGTTGGTAGGGCCTTTGTTGCTACCGGAAGAACTGGTAGCATCGTAACCGTCACCGGCATGGGAAGGACGTCCCCAGAAGTAGATGTCTTTTGTAAACATCTGTCCTACATTAGCGGCACCGACCACCTTACCATCCAGAGTCGCTACTTCCGCATTACCCTTATTTGGACCTGCCACCTGAGCAAATATCCACAGGATAAGGATATAGAATACAGAGAAGAACACGCAAAAAGCAAGTGTTATTTTGAGGGATTTCAATAGAGTTTTCATTATCTTGTTATTTATTAAAAGAATAAACTGACCACCATATCTATTAATTTAATTCCGATAAAGGGTGCAATGACACCGCCTAAGCCATAAATCAGCAAATTGCGGCGAAGCAATGCACTGGCACCAATCGGTTTATACTGTACTCCTTTCAGTGCCAACGGAATCAATATAGGAATAATGACAGCGTTAAAGATTATAGCTGAAAGGATGGCTGACTCAGGACTATGCAGCCCCATGATATTCAGCGGTGCTAACTGAGGGATGGCTACCATAAACAAAGCGGGAATAATCGCAAAGTATTTAGCCACGTCATTTGCTATAGAGAACGTGGTCAATGTACCGCGCGTCATCAACAACTGTTTACCGATTTCCACAATTTCAATCAGCTTCGTAGGATCATTGTCCAAGTCCACCATATTACCGGCTTCCTTTGCAGCCTGCGTACCGCTATTCATAGCAACGCCCACATTTGCCTGTGCCAATGCCGGAGCATCATTGGTACCGTCTCCCATCATTGCCACCAGCTTACCGGATTGTTGCTCTTTCTTGATATATTCCATCTTGTCTTCCGGCCGGGCCTCAGCTATAAAATCATCCACACCGGCCTTTTCTGCGATGTACTTTGCCGTCAGCGGATTATCTCCGGTCACCATTACCGTCTTCACTCCCATCTTGCGAAGGCGTTCGAAACGTTCCTGAATACCCGGTTTGATGATATCCTGCAACTCAATAACGCCAGCCACCTGCCGGTTGACACACACTACCAACGGTGTACCGCCGTTACTTGAAATTGCAGCAATCACATCTTCCACCTCTTTCGGGAAACTGTTTCCGGCACTCTCCGCAATCCGGCGGATAGCATCGAAAGCACCTTTACGTATCTGAGTACCATTTTGTAAATCCACACCTGAACACTTTGTTTCGGCAGTGAACTTAATCATCCGGGCACCCGTAGTATTCAGGTCACGCATACGGCGACCTGTTTCCCGTCCCAGTTCTATAATTGATTTACCTTCCGGCGTTTCATCGGAGATGGAGGACAGCAGGCAAGCCTCAATAAAATCACGTTCGTCCACACCGGGAGCTGCATAGAACTTCGTAGCTTTACGGTTACCGATTGTAATAGTTCCCGTCTTATCCAGCAGCAACGTATCAATATCACCGGCCGTTTCCACCGCCTTACCCGATTTCGTTATCACATTGGCACGAAGCGCACGGTCCATACCTGCAATGCCGATAGCGGAAAGCAGACCACCGATTGTCGTCGGTATCAGGCAGACAAACAGGGAGAGAATAGCTGCAATCGAGATGTACGTTCCCGGATGATCTATATTCGTATAGTCCGCCATCGGAATCAGCGTGACGCAGACAATCACGAATACCAGTGTGAAACCTGCCAGCAGGATAGTCAACGCTATTTCATTCGGTGTTTTTTTCCGGGTAGCGCCTTCCACCAGGGCAATCATCTTGTCGAGGAAGCTCTCACCCTGTTGTTGGGTTACCAATACCTTTATCTTATCAGAAAGCACCTTCGTACCACCGGTTACGGAACTCTTATCTCCACCCGCCTCACGGATTACCGGGGCAGATTCGCCTGTGATGGCACTTTCATCAATGGAAGCCAATCCTTCTACAATCTCACCGTCAGCCGGAATCGTATCACCGGCTTCGCAAATAAAGTAATCACCTTTCTTCAGGCGTGCACTACTGATATTGCAGACTTTGCCATCAATCAGGATTTTAGCGGGAGTCTCCTCACGCGTCTTGCGCAGGCTGTCGGCCTGAGCCTTACCACGAGCCTCGGCAATGGCCTCAGCGAAGTTGGCGAACAGCAGAGTAACAAAGAGAACGACGAACACCAGGAAGTTGTACCCGAATGTTCCATATTCCGTAGTCCCCAGCGAGAGGATGCAGACTACCAGCATCACCAGCGTCACAAGCTCCACCGTAAACATAATCGGATTCTTAATCATCACCCGTGGGTCCAACTTCACGAATGATTGCTTCAAGCTTTCCATAACTTGCTCCTTTTGAAACAAAGAAGCTGATTTCTTATCTTTCATATCTTTCTTTTTCTACTACTTACAAACTAAAATGTTCAGCAATCGTACTCAACGCATGTACCGGGAAGAATGACAGGGCAGCTACAATGAAGATAACCGCGAAAGTCATCACAGCAAATGTAACCGTATCCGTCTTCAGTGTACCGGCACTTTCCGGGATGAACTTCTTCTGTGCCAGCAGTCCCGCAATGGCCACCTGCCCTACAATCGGGATAAAACGGCTCAGAATAAGCACCCAACCGCAAGCGTAGTTCCAGAAATAAGTATTATCTCCCAGTCCCTCGAAACCGGACCCGTTATTAGCTGCACACGACGTAAACTCATACAGTTGCTCGCTCAACCCGTGGAAACCCGGATTATTCAGCCATCCGCCCTCACTCGCCACGAAATCGGGATGATGGGCAAACAGATACGTGGACAGAGCCGTTCCTACCAGAATCACAAACGGATGAAGCAACGCCACAACAGTCGCAATCTTCATTTCGCGTGCTTCCACCTTCTTACCGAGGAACTCCGGTGTACGCCCCACCATCAGTCCGCTGATAAACACGGCTATAATTATAAATGTATAGTAGTTCATCCAACCTACCCCGACACCACCGAACCAGGTATTAATCTGCATATTCAGCATCTCCATCAGTCCGCTGAGCGGCATCGTAGAGTCGTGCATACCATTCACCGAACCGTTGGAAGTGACGGTGGTCGTAATACTCCACAAGGCTGTTGCAGCCGCACCAAGCCGTACTTCTTTTCCCTCCATCGCTCCGCCATCCTGCGCAATACCCAGTTCGTCAATACGCGGGTTACCGTTCATCTCCTGATAGACATTGATACCGACACCCGCCAGATAGGCAAAGAGCATTACACCGAATATACTATAAGCCAGTTTCTTACGCTTGGAATAGAAACCGAGTGCGAAAACCATTGCCATCGGTATGATAAGGATAGACCAACATTCCACTATATTCGTCAGATACGACGGGTTCTCCAACGGATGCGAAGAGTTTACACCGAAATAACCGCCGCCATTGGTACCCAGTTGCTTGATGGGCACGATGGCAGCCGCAGGGCCTTGTGAAACCATCTGTTCCTGTCCTTCGAGCGTGGTCACCTCCATCTTTCCGTCAAAGCCCATCGGAGTACCTTCTATAATAAGGATGAAACCCACAATCAGCGAAAGCGGCAACAGGATACGTGTACTACTCAATACAAGGAAGTTCCAGAAGTTACCTATTGTCTTCGTTGTCTTTGCGGAGATGGACTTCATGATACCTGCCATAGCCGCCATACCCGTTGCCGCCGTAATAAACTGGAACAGCATGATGACAAACAGTTGCGTAAAATAAGTCAATCCACTTTCACCGGAATAGTGCTGCAAGTTACAGTTCACCATAAAACTGATGCAGGTGTTGAATGCCTGATCCGGTGTCTGCGGCCCGTTACCGTCGGGATTCAAAGGCAGCCAGTGCTGAGTAACCAGCAGCATCATGCCCCACACAAACCAGAAAGCATTCAGTATCAGCAATGCTTTCAGGAACTGTTTCCAGTTCATCTCCTCCTGTGGATTAATGCCGGAAACTTTAAATATCAATCTCTCAATCGGCTTCATGAAGTCCGACCATGTCTTCTCTCCTTTATAGACCTTTGCAATATACCGTCCCAACGGATAAGCCAACGCCACCATCAGGACTATTTGCAGGACTACACCTAAAATTTCTGTGTTCATTTCTCTAATTCATTAATAGAATGATACCTTAATTACCAATTACCTAAAACTTCTCCGGCTTCACGAGCACATACATCAAATACCCGAAAACCGCAATACCTACTACAAATAATGCTGTATACATACTTCTCTCTCCTTCTTTAAATCCGTTCAAACCAATCCACACATTTCCAAAACAGCCCGAAGGCGAGTAACCCGCTCAACAGGCAGAAAATAAATGAAACCGTTATTCCCATGTCTTTTACCTTT
>CAMTFK010000280.1 GCA_947071285.1 uncultured Bacteroides sp.
ATGCAGTATTATATCCTACTGCTCTCAAATCAGCAGTGTTATATACTTTATTAGCAGCACCGCTTTCCGGTACGTATTCAGCCCAAAACAATGCTTTCGACACTTCTTTTTGTTCATCTACAGAAATAGTGAAAGATACCTTACCGTTTGTAACCGGTTTAGTTACCTGATCGCCTATCTTATTGCCATCAGCATTCAGTAATTGCATGATACATTGCATCGTATAACCGTCAGGAATGGTAACCGCACGGCTAAAGACGTTATTTACAGGAGCCTGTACAGAGATAGTAACAGGAGCATTGATTTCTGTTCCGTTGTCCGAAACGATTTCTTCTTGTCCACAGGATGCAAAAAGCACTACGAACAAAGCCATTAGCGAATAAAATAAGTTCTTTTTCATGATCTTAATTGTTTTATGGTTAAGCAATTCTTAATTGATTTGTCTATTTTATAATTCTCCAAGGTCTACCTCCAGATCACCGTCATAATCGGGGTCGATCCCTATTCCTCCATTAGCATCGGAAGTCAGGAAGTTACCGCGTACCGTTGTGTTTTTGCCCCGTTCACAAGGAATACGGAAAGCTGTACGTGCCAGCACTTCATTCTTCTCATTCAAGATTTCGAGCTCTACAGGAATAGAAACGGTTTCTCCGACATCGGTCAACACATAGTCGAATCCCAGTTTCAGTTCTTTCGTACCATCGGCAGGGCGTTCAAAGGCCACTTTATATTCCATGTACATGAGCGAGTTCTTGGGTACATCGTCCCACAAATTGTAGCCGGTAGGCAAATAATCACTGTACTTCACACGAGCGGTAAAACTTTCACCTTTCAGTCCGCCTGTGGACAGTTTATTGAGAAACGTTGCCACATCTTTAGCCACCAGTTCATAGCGTGCTACGGGGCGATACAGTTCAACGTCAAGACTTGTTTCAGCTCCCCAATGATTGCGGAAAGAAGTCAGGTCTGCCACAGCAGAAGCAGCAAAAACATCTTTATATCGGCTATTCCCTATATACTTTCCGGCAGGAAGGATAAAAGCCAGATTCTTGGCATCGTAAACAAGTCCCTGTTCCGGTGTCTCCGCATTCACATAATCGGCCCACACCAGGATGCGGTAATTACGGGCGTGCAGCTTCATACTAACAGACAGACTGGCACGGTTAAAATCCTCTTCATATACCGTTTGCCGTGCCGCCACCTGTCTATCCAGATAGGCTTCTACGATGAAACGACGCAGATAGTTGGTTTCCGACGCACGGGTGATGGTCACCGGTGCTCTTTCTGCCAAACTTAGATTCATTGCCAGATTAAGGTTGAGTGTTACAGCTGTCGGGTCCACTCCCAGTTCTCCTTCGGGAGTCATTTCCGGTTCTTCGTGCAGGCTGCATCCATTCACCAGCAGGGTGATGAACAACAGGAAAGTGCACTGTGCCAGTATATATAAATTTCTTCTCATATTGTTATCTTATTTATATGTATGTTCCTATCTAAGGTTAGAAGCGGTAGACCAACGATGCTCCCACACGGGTTATCCCCCAGTAATGACGGACACGCGTATCCAGCTGTGCGCCGTTGTCTACATTATAATAGGTGTTATACTTCATGTTGGCATATCCCACTCCCAGATTAAATTCCGCTCCCCAGTGTTTGGAAAGAGGGAGTTTGTAACCGTAGCTTATTCCGGCTCCCAACAGCGGACGATCAGTATCTTGATAACGGTCATCGTTCCACTTCACGTTAAACCATGCCACGTGGGCGTGCAGTCCGACAAAGTGTCCCCGTCCTGTTTCATTTCCTACCCACCAGCGGGCTTCAGGTTGCAATGCTACCGTACGCACGCCGTGCTTATCTCCCAAGTCCCACAAACTGCAAGTCAACGGCAACTCTACCGTGATCTTTTTATGCACCTGCATTTCCACGGCAAGGTTCAGCAAAGCACAAGCATCATATATTACATTCGTTTTCAGTGCCAGATAGCGTTGACCATCA
This sequence comes from uncultured Bacteroides sp., assembly GCA_947071285.1. Lineage (GTDB taxonomy): Bacteria > Bacteroidota > Bacteroidia > Bacteroidales > Bacteroidaceae > Bacteroides. The sequence goes on from CAMTFK010000280.1 coordinate 1,993, forward strand.
AAGGCAGCCGCTTTCTTTCCTGCATTCTCTTTGCCGGATTGGCGTTTATCCTCCTCCTTTTTTGAAGAAGTCGCAACTGCTGTTTCCTGCTTTTTCCCGCCGGGCTTGTAGACCGTAGTTTCCTCCGGAGCTGCCGAAGTCTGTACACGGGGTTTACCGGGAGTCTGTGCCGACAAGACGGTTATGCCCGATAATGCAGCCAACAGACATATAGTTCTCATATTAAAAGTAGAGTGTCTCATATATTCGTATCTTTCATGTTCATTGATCAGATTTCCAGTTCGGGCACTGTATCCCTCATTACCGTTTCGTACCCATCCTCATTGATGACAGTAGCTTCACCTTTATAAGTGATATTCACCTTCTCTTGAGTGCTGCGGATAAAGAATGAAGGAGCACCGTCGGATTTCAGGTTAACACTGATCAGCCATCCGCCCACTTTGATACGTCCGTCGGACAAGATTTCGGGATCTTTGGCAGGATATTTCAGTGCATGTGTATTGATGACAGTGGCAAAACGATATACTTGTGCCTTTTCCGATGTAGCGGTGAAATGCCAGTGATTAGGATACTTCTTGAACACCCCTTTGTCATCAGCACGTAGCCAGTTGACTGCCGGATAGAAAAAACGGCTCGTCGTATCTGTCTGCAATGTTCCAGTGGAGAAAAGATAAGCGTCTGATGCTCCTCCGCGGTTCGTGGCTTGAATATGCACGAAGCGATGATTCGATTGATCCACTGTCATGGGATTTTCTGTGGTATGCAGCAAATAACTCCAGTTTACAGGTTCGTCTGCCACGAGTTCGTCATAGATAAAGATGAGTCCAGTCTTTCCCAAATTGACAATGTGACGGCGGAACGTTTTCACATGGTTCTCATCCCAGCCATTTTCGGGCGTATAATGCACCTCCGACTGTTCGCCGCGTGTCAGCCAAAGCGGTGAAATCACTTTTCCGTAAGCATTGGAAGCATCACCCAGCACATAACCAATCTTCTCGCTGGCATAATAACGGGGAATCCATCCATATCCTTCCGTACCGATACGTTGTCCCATACCGTTCACCAAAATCGTATTGTGAGCACGTGTGGCACGATGGCACAACATACTATGTACGTCGGTAAACTCAATGTGGTGTCCGCTACTGTAAAATAATGGTTTTCCACCATAGAACGTATTGAAAGCATTCTGATTGGCAAGTGCATGAGAGGTAGAACCATAAGGGCTTGACCGAAAACTCCACATCGCATTTCCACCTACTCTGTCCCAGTTCGTCTGGAAAGAGGCAAGTCCTGTTGCGGGGAAGACGTATCCTGCAGGGAGTGCTGTCAATCCTTCACCTTCCGGCAGAGGTTTATCACATTGCAGGCGGAACCAGGCCAGATCACCGGGCTTACTCAATAAGGCTTTCTTCATATAATCCGGTTCCACTTTCAATGTACGGCGTACGAAATCAGCGGCATAAGTGTTTCCGGTAAGGCGTGCCAGCGCATCCAAATAACCTATACGGATACTGTTTGGACGTGCCACATTCTGATGCGAACTTCCGTTTCCTCCAGATTTGGAAAAAGGAGGCTGCTGGAAGATGGTATACATGATATTTCCCTGATACCAAGGATCGGAAAAGAAGTCGTAACCGGTCAGTTTGCTATAATAGTAAGGCACTTCTACTAATGTACGGGTGTTGACCGTAAAGTAAGAATCGCCATTGTGCCAGCCACCGTCTTTGTTCAATCCGGGGAAACGTGCTAACCAGACGTTATAACAGTAATCCACCCATGTGTTGGCTTCGGGCAGATCGCCATATACACTGAATGCCGCCATTGTAAGGATGCGAAGTGTCATTTGCCACACATGATTGTCGGCGATGTGGTTCTCCATCCGGTTATTAAAGTTCTCATACATTTCACCACCTTTATTTTTGATGGCTTCCAGCAATGCTTTCTTTTGTGATGTATTCAACCGGTCGTAGAAAGAATCATAAGCCATAGAGCAGAGAGACAATAAGCTAGAAGCATTAAAATCTCCTTTCACATTCTTATCTTTATCCCAGTCGGCCATGATAAATACCCGTTTGATGGCTTCGTCAGCATATTTAGTATCCTGCGTCAGCAACCAGGCCCGTATCAATGCTTCGGTATTTCCCTCTTCCGCATCGATGATGCGACGGCTTTCACGAGTGAGGTATGAATTTATCTGCATCTCGTTCTTCAGATTCTTCACCTGCGAGACATTAATATCTTTCACTGATTTCATTGGAGTCTGAAGTACCTGATCTGCACGTTCAAGATACCATTGCCTTTCTGCCTTTTGTTTGCTGTGATTTATAAAGTCCTTCCATTCGTTCTTCATGATCCACACACGCGGATGGTCGGCAGGTAGTTTTGCCAACACTGTTTTCAATGAAGGCGGACAGAATTTGCCCGAACGATCTTCTACGGTGACTTGCTGGGTGCTTCCCCAAGTCACTTGTCCGTTTTCTACATAACCGAACTGCCAGTACCATACACCCGGCGCAAGCGGTTGTTCCGGATTATAGAACGGCCAACGAGTTTCCACCTGAACAACTCCGGACTTCAATCCGGCATCCTGCGAATAACGTAACCGATAGGTAATCTTCGTTTTATCTACCTTCTTTACTTTGTGTTCGAATCCATCCAACGGACTGTCCTGCGAGTTCATGTCCGAACGGAGCGGCCATTGGAAAGAAACCGCGCGGTCATTAACCACCGCTTTATCAAGAGGATAAGGAGTGGCACGCATTTCGTGCATCAATGTCTTCTCCGTCAGCTTAATAACTGCTTGTTTTTGCGCATGTGTCATCTGTGCAGCCACAGACAAGATTACGAATGAAATCAATAATACTTTTTTCATGATATCAAATGATTGGTTTTTCTGTAGGCAAATGTAGATAAACCGTCCGAAACGGAACTTTCAATTCATTTCTTCCTTCTCTGATACTGTCTAACAGGACTTTGTTTTCGTTCATTTCAACTTAAAATTCGTCCAAAACAAGCGTTACAGGAGGCTACAAAGAGGGTAAAAGGGTAAAATAGCCCCCAAATCAGAATGACCGAAACCGATAGAAAGATGAAGGTTATTAGTTCTTGTTTAGTTCCTTTTTATACGGTTTTCACCACAGAGGACACGGAGGACACAGAGGTGAATTTGGTTTATGACTTACAGTGGTGACCCTAATTTTGATGCATAATCCTCCTACTATAAAGTTGAAAAAATATAAAAACATCTGCCACCTGCAACCAAACGCGTGTAATGCACTAGTTGACAAATAGTTGGAGCGCGGCAGATACTGTTGCAGATAGGTTGCAGATCAAAGTATCTGCAACACAGTATAAACCTTGCATAAGCCAATTCTCCAGGAGGGCAAAAGTTTATTGTATACATTAACTTC
>CAMTFK010000281.1 GCA_947071285.1 uncultured Bacteroides sp.
TCTGCGCATGTCTCGTGGGCTCGGAGATGTGTATAAGAGACAGATTATAGTCAGTCTATCGGCTTTATTGAGAAAGAGAATTTCTTTCCCATACGTGTTTTATTCAGCCATAATATATAATAATAAGGTATAAGGAGCACCAACGAACAAAGCGCGGAGCGAAGTTCGTCATTCCAGATAGCCATGAATATAAAGAGGGAAATAACCAGAACACAGAAAGGTATTACAAAAGCCAGCAACACTGCCATCATTCCCATGGAGAGTTCTCCAAAGACGATAACCCGGTCTCCGGGGTGATAGGAAGATGCATCGCCGGTGGTCACGTCGATTAATTTTTCTTTGGTATCAGCCGATGCGCAATGTCCCTTAGCGCTACATGCCGCACAAGCTGACGTTTGGACAATCCTCACCTTCACATGAGAACCATTTATGTTTTCCACAATACCTTGATGTTTTATAATATCTGCCATTTTGCAAACTGTGCATTACAAATTGCGGCAAATTTACGCATTATTTGTGAACTGCAAGGCATTCGCCTGTTTTTTTATGTGTACGCCAACGTACTTTTTCCCGTTTTAACTATTTTTCTTCGCACTTTTCACAGAATAAGCCCCAAAAATCTGTTTTAGAACACAAGTTTTCATAAACTTTGCTTCATCTTCATCCATGAAATGACAAAATGATATTTTAACCCGTTGGCGAAATCAGGTCACAACTTTATAAAAAGAAATCCCGTTTGATACACACCAAACGAGATTTCTTTTACAACAAATTCAAGATTGAATATGACAATTTACCATTTGTAATTGATACCAAAACTCAGAATTTCATTCACCTGGAAATGACTGTCTCCCGTAGTCGGCTTGCTACTGTCATCATAACGGGCATGTACATACAGCTTCGTAGAAAGGTAACGGTTCAATATGAAATTGATTGTATTTTCCCACTCGACACGTGTCCATTCGTAGCTGGTCAGGTAGTTCAGACGGGAATCCAGCACAATAGAGGGAATAATCTTCCAGTTCAATGTAGGCTGTATCTGCGAACCCCAGTTGTGACGCACACATTTGCCTTTTTCCAAACCAAAGTCCACCTCATTCACATCTTTATTACCTATATAACGCATCGTCCAGGTCAACGGAGCTATGAAGACAGAAAGACTGAACTTTTTCTTCTTCAACTTATAGTCCATACCGACACTGGTGGATAAGTCAGCCGGAGCAAAGAAAGCGGAAACCAGCTTTTCACTGTTTGCCTTATAACCATGGCAGAACTGAGTTTTAAATTCCGTAGAAATGGTATAGTACCAATTGGAAGCTGCCTGAATACCCAGTTTACTATATATACGAAAGAGGTCGGTATTCACCAGATAATCGTGATACTTATCCGAAGGAGTTGAGCCAAAGCCTAACTTAGCTTCCAAAGTATTTTCCCACTGTATCTTTTCCCGGTCATTATAGTTAGCAAAAAGTTGTAAGTTCGCCAGGAAAGAGTTCGTACTCTCCCCTCCCTTATACCAGTTGTCTGAAATGTAGTTCTGGGTAATCTGCAAAGAACCGCTTCCGCCCGTCACCCACCAGTTGGGTTTACGGATAATCACTTCCGCGTCCTCCTTCACATTAGCCATGCTTTCCTGTGCAAATAGTTTAATGACAGAAGGTTTAGAGGAAACTTCTTTCTCAATGTTATCCCTGAAGACTTTTACCTGCATAATCTCATCCTCCCACGCTACAATATTACGAGGGTCACCATTTACATACAAGTATAGCAACGCACGGTCCACCGCTTCATTAGCACGTTTCTTCGATGTGAAAAGCGCTTCATCAAAAGGTAATAATTCCTTTGCGGGAACTTTAACCGTGTCAAAAGGTTGAAATTTCCAATCCAACTTAGATATTCTCTCCATTGGAGAATTGTAATAAGTCAACGGAATGAATAAACGGTAATAATCAGGATTCTCTGCAATGTAACGTTCCGGAGTAGAAGGGTCATTCAGGTAATTCAATACTCCAAAATATTGTTCATGCAGAATGGAAACAGTGTCCAGTTGTTGAGTTTTACTTCCCGGTTTCAACTTTAAGACAAAATATTGCTTCATCAAGTCCGACAAGGTATCCGCTTGTACGGTAGCCGATTTCTCCGCGGCCTTCAAAACAGGCTTCACCGAATTCTGCGCCATCACCGACGAAGAAAATAGTGCGGCAATTGCCCACAATGCTAAGTTTCTATTCTTCATAACGCCCTAAAATCTATGTTTTGAGTGCAAAAGTAAAGCAAAATGTTGAAAAAACCATAGGAATGTAAAGGAAAAGGTTGACTACGCCCAGATATAGAGTTTTGCTGAAATCGAGTTTTTTTTAAGAATTGTTTCGCCGAAACTTGATATACTTCCTCTTTTTTTTGTAATTTTGCGCTTTTTAAGTCTCACGTGTAGACAGATAGATACACAAATGTGTACATCACACTAAACGAAACAATAATATTAAAACAGTATAGCTGTGGGAGAAACAAAGTATATTTTCGTCACCGGTGGCGTTGCCTCATCATTGGGTAAAGGCATCATCTCATCCTCCATCGGTAAATTGCTGCAAGCAAGAGGTTACAAAGTAACCATCCAGAAGTTTGACCCGTATATCAATATTGACCCGGGTACTCTGAATCCTTACGAACACGGAGAGTGCTACGTAACTGTAGATGGCCATGAAGCTGACCTCGATTTAGGTCACTACGAACGCTTTCTGGGCATCCAGACCACCAAAGCCAATAACATCACGACCGGACGTATCTATAAAAGCGTTATCGACAAAGAACGCCGTGGTGACTATTTGGGAAAGACCATTCAGGTAATTCCTCACATCACGGACGAGATTAAACGAAACGTGAAGTTGCTGGGCAACAAATATAAATTCGATTTCGTGATTACGGAAATCGGCGGTACAGTGGGCGACATCGAGTCTTTGCCATATCTGGAAAGTATCCGTCAATTGAAGTGGGAATTGGGACGTGATGCATTGTGCGTACACCTTACTTATGTACCCTACCTCGCAGCCGCCGGCGAATTGAAGACTAAGCCGACACAGCACTCCGTAAAAGAACTGCAAAGCGCAGGTATCCAGCCGGATGTATTGGTATTGCGTACGGAATATGAACTGAGCACCAACCTTCGCAAGAAAGTAGCTTTGTTCTGCAACGTAGATGAAAATGCAGTGGTACAGAGTATCGATGCCCCTACCATCTATGAAGTACCTATCCTGATGCAGGCTCAGAAACTGGATGAAACAATATTGAAGAAAATGGGATTGCCCGTAGGTGACACTCCGGGACTGGGTCCGTGGCGCGCTTTCCTCGAGCGTCGTCATAAGGCAGAAGATACGGAACCTCTGCATATTGCATTGGTTGGCAAATATGACTTGCAAGATGCTTACAAGTCAATCCGCGAAGCTCTTTCACAGGCCGGTACCTACAATGACCGCAAAGTATCTGTAGACTTTGTGAACAGCGAAAAGCTGACCGAAGAAAATGTAGCAGAAGCACTGGAGGGAATGGCAGGTGTATTGATTGGCCCGGGATTCGGCGAACGTGGCATTGCCGGAAAGTTCGTTGCCATCAAATATGCACGTACGCATGATATTCCTACTTTCGGTATTTGTCTGGGCATGCAGTGCATCGCTATTGAATTTGCACGCAACGTATTGGGATACGCCGATGCCGATTCACGTGAGATGAATGAAAAGACTCCGCATAATGTTATCGACATTATGGAAGAACAGAAGTCCATTACCAACATGGGTGGAACCATGCGTCTGGGAGCTTACGAGTGCATCTTGCATAAAGGTAGCAAAGCTTACGAGGCATACGGAACAGAACACATCCAGGAACGTCATCGCCATCGCTATGAATTCAACAACCAGTATAAAGCGGAATACGAAGCTGCCGGCATGAAATGTGTAGGTATAAATCCGGAGTCCGACCTGGTGGAAATCGTAGAAATACCGAAACTGAAATGGTACGTCGGAACTCAGTTCCACCCGGAATACAGCAGTACGGTGTTGAAACCCCATCCGTTGTTCGTAGCATTTATTAAAGCATCCATCGAGAGTTTTGAGGAAAAAGAAAAAGCAAAGAAATAAGATTATTGCAATCTTCAAATAGTAAATTGTAAATAGATAAATTGTAAATAAATTCATGGATAAAAATACCATTACAGGTCTTGTTTTAATAGCCATTTTGTTAGTCGGCTTCAGTTTTCTGAGTCGCCCCAGCAAAGAGCAATTGGAGGCACAGCAACGTTACTATGATTCCATTGCGCTGGTACAGCAACGTGAAGAAGCACTGAAAGCCAAAGCGGATGCAGCATTGGCAAACGAGAAAGACGTGGAGACAGTGGACTCCACCGCCCTCTTCTTCAATGCACGCCAGGGAGCGGATTCGCTGATTACCATCCAGAATAATCTGGCAGAGTTGACCCTCAGCACTAAGGGCGGTTCCATATTCTCCGCTGTATTGAAAGAGTACATGGAACAGGACAAGAAAACTCCTGTAACTCTATTCACCGGAAACGATGTTTCCATGAATTTCCTTTTCTATAATAAAAAGGAAACGATACAGACAAAAGACTATTACTTCAGCACTGTACACCGTACTGACAGCACCGTAACAATGCGCTTAGCGGCCGACAGTGCAAGTTACATAGACTTCAAATATGCATTGCATCCCAACACTTACCTGGTGGACTTCAGCATCGAAGCTAAAGGCATGACAGATAAGCTGGCGGCGAGCAACAACTATGTCGACATCGAATGGGCACAACGTGCCCGTCAGATAGAGAAGGGTTATGTATACGAGAACCGTTTGTCTGAATTGACCTACAAGTTTTTAGGAAATGGCACAGACTATCTGTCAGCCAACAAGGATGACGAAAAAGAAGTGCCGGAACGCCTTGACTGGATTGCTTTCAAGAATCAGTTCTTCTCCTCAGTGTTCATAGCAGATGCCGACTTCGAGAAAACGAAGTTAGTCTCTAAAATGGAACGCGAAGGAAGCGGATATATCAAGGATTATTCGGCTGAAATGAGCACTACTTTCGACCCGACAGGTCAGAAAGCAACGCAAATGTTCTTCTACTTCGGTCCGAACCATTACAAGACGCTGACTGCACTGGATAAAGGGCGCGAGGAAAAATGGGAACTGAACCGTTTGGTTTATCTGGGTTGGCCGTTGATTCGCTGGGTCAACAAATGGTTCACCATCAACATCTTCGACTGGTTGTCCGGTTGGGG
>CAMTFK010000282.1 GCA_947071285.1 uncultured Bacteroides sp.
CACTATCCTCTTCGTCGGCAGCGTCAGATGTGTATAAGAGACAGATTGTAGTCTATGTCCGAATTACAAAAGAAACATAAGCAACTGAAGAGATTAAGAATAAGGAATATCACCCTCAATACGGTATGTATCCTCCTTGCACTAGCGGGAATTTCATGGACGATCAATTACTTCTGGAAATACGTTCATTACGAAATCACCAATGATGCCGTAGTAGACCAGTATATAGCTCCGCTCAATATCCGCGCTTCGGGTTATATCAAGGAAGTCCGCTTCACGGAGCACCAACCTGTACATGCCGGAGACACCCTTCTCATTCTTGACAACCGGGAATATCTCATCAAAGTAAAGGATGCGGAAGCTGCCCTGATGGATGCGAAAGGCGCAAAAGACGTATTAAGCTCCGGCATTCAGACCTCGCAAGTAAATGTAGCCATTCAGGAAGCCAACATTGCAGAAACCAAGGCCAAGCTCTGGCAGCAGGAACAGGACTATCGCCGCTATGCCAACCTGCTTGCCGAAGAATCCGTCAGCCAGCAACAGTATGAACAGGTAAAAACCGCCTACGAAGCAACGAAAGCACGCTATCAGGCCCTGCTGCAACAAAAGGAAGCGGCAAAATCCCAATACTCCGAAACAAGTAAGAAATCCACTGGCATCGAGGCGAATATCCTCCGCAAAGAAGCAGATCTGGATATGGCAAAATTGAATCTCTCTTATACGATAGTCACCGCTCCTTACGACGGATATATGGGGCGCCGTACCCTCGAACCGGGACAATTCGTACAAGCCGGGCAAACCATCTCCTATCTTATACGGGGCAACGACAAATGGATCACCGCCAACTACAAAGAAACGCAGATTTCCCACATCTACATCGGGCAGAAAGTACGCATCAAGGTCGATGCTTTCCGCGGGCATATCTTTCACGGCACAGTTACCGCCATATCCGAAGCAACCGGTTCCAAGTACGCCCTGGTTCCGACTGATAACTCAGCCGGCAACTTCGTGAAAGTGCAGCAACGCATTCCCGTTCGCATCGAGCTAGACGATGCCACTCCCGAAGAGATGAAAAGCCTCCGCGCAGGCATGATGGTAGAAACCGAAGCACTGAGAAAATAAAAAAATCCACTGATGGTAAAACTGAACCTTCCACTCCGCCCCTGGGTACCGCAATGGCTGGGTATTGTCACTATGTTCGTGGTGATGTTCCCTATCATTATGCTCAACGGAACCTATACGGGAAGCATGCTGGAAGTCAGCAGTACCCTCGGGATACTCAGCGAAGACATCACAATGGGGTATTATGCGGCAGCGGCAGGTATGGCGGTAGCTTATCCCATCATTCCTAAGATTCGTGCTATAGCCACCCCAAAGACCTTGCTACTGACCGATTTATTACTGCAAATCATTCTCAGCTTCGTCTGCGCCCAGGTCGGCAACATGGATATTACGATTATTTGCAGCTTTTTCATCGGTTTTCTGAAAGCTTTCATCATGCTGGAATTCATCATTCAGATTCGCCCGTTCTTCAGCCCGAAGAATGTACGTAGCGAATTCTACGCCTACTTCTACCCCATCGTTTTCTCCGGCGGACAGATTTCAATGGCGCTGACGGCGCAACTGGCCTACTATTATCAATGGCAATATATGTACTACTTCACCATTCTACTGATGCTCATTGCCATTATTTTCATCTTATTATTCTTCCGGTATGCCAAGCGCCCTATGCGTATTCCATATAAAGATATAGACGGACGAAGCATGTTCATCATAGCAGCAGCACTACTATTCAGCATATATGTATTTACTTACGGAAAGACACTGGACTGGTTTGATTCTACAAAGATTAAAGTGTACGTTTTCGCCATTCCGTTGCTGATTTATCTCTTTGTACAGCGGCAGCGCACACAAGAAAAGCCTTACGTCAGCCTAAAGCCTCTCCATCATCATAAGTCCATCATCGGATATACTTTCATGGTATTGGTAATGTTTTTCAGTGCCAGCAGTTCACTGATTACCAACTATCTGAACAGTATTATCAAAGTAGATAGTGTACACGCCAACTCACTGAGCCTGTTGCTCATACCCGGTTTCATAATGGGAGCCATCATCTGTTTCTGGTGGTTCCGTTGGCAACGGTGGCGGTTTCGCTTCCTCATTTCAGGAGGAATATTCTGCTACGTCATTTATTTGGCGATACTCTATTTTGGCGTCACTCCCTACTCTACTTATGAGATGCTTTACCTCCCGGTATTCCTGCGCGGACTGGCAATGATGAGCCTCTTCATCGCTTTTGGTGTATATGTAGTAGAGGATTTAGACCCTAAACTGATGCTATCAAATGCTTTCTTCCTGATTTCTTTCCGCTCGGTACTGGCTCCTGCCATATCCGCCTCATTCTTCAGCAATGCACTTTACCATTTGCAGATGAAGGGAATAAATACCCTTTCGGAGAACATGGTACTGACTAATCCAGTGACTTCCGCACGCTACAGCCAGGCGCTGAACAACGCTATGGCGCAGGGACATGGATATAACGAAGCCAGTCAGATAGCCACCAATAGCCTCTACGCCATCCTGCAACAACAAAGCTTATTGTTGGGAATAAAAACCATTATCGGATATTTGTTAATCACAGCTCTGGTCATCGCAATAGTTTCCGCTTTCATCCCGTTCCATAAGACACTGAAGGTGGCTGTGGTGAAGACGGGAGATGATATGGTATAGAGATCAAAAAAGGCTGCCCTTTTTCAAGAGCAGCCTTCCATTTATATTCTAACAGACCTGTAGATTATTCAGCCAATTTATTGTCTGAACCCAGCACGTTAAGGATTTTGTGCATGTACAGTTTCTCCATGTTGTCACGAGCCGGACCAAGATACTTACGAGGGTCGAATTCTCCCGGTTTCTCTGCAAATACCTTGCGAACAGCAGCAGTCATAGCCAGACGAGAGTCTGAGTCGATGTTAATCTTGCAAACTGCAGATTTAGCTGCTTTACGCAGTTCATCTTCAGGAATACCGATAGCAGCTTCCAGCTTGCCACCATATTTGTTGATAGTTTCAACTTCTTCCTGAGGAACTGAAGAAGATCCGTGCAGTACGATGGGGAATCCCGGAAGTTTCTCCATTACAGCATCCAATACTTCGAATGCCAAAGGAGGAGGAACTAAGCGACCTGTAGCCGGATCAACGTGGCACTGTTCGGGTTTGAACTTGTAAGCACCATGAGAAGTACCGATTGAGATAGCCAAAGAGTCACAACCTGTGCGAGTAGCAAAGTCGATTACTTCTTCAGGGTCAGTATAAGTATGGTGTTCAGCAGAAACTTCATCTTCTACACCAGCCAAAACGCCAAGCTCGCCTTCTACAGTTACATCAAACTGATGAGCATATTCAACTACCTTCTTTGTCAAAGCAACGTTTTCTTCGTAAGGCAGGTGAGAACCATCGATCATAACTGAAGAGAAACCTGAGTCGATACAGCTTTTGCAAGTCTCGAAAGTATCTCCATGGTCAAGGTGAAGAACAATTTCAGGATGTTTGCAGCCTAATTCTTTAGCATATTCCACAGCACCCTGAGCCATGTAACGCAACAGTGTAGCGTTAGCATACTGACGAGCACCCTTAGATACCTGAAGGATTACCGGAGACTTTGTCTCAACTGCAGCTTTGATGATAGCCTGCATCTGTTCCATGTTGTTGAAATTGAATGCAGGGATTGCATATCCACCCTTGATAGCCTTCGCAAACATTTCTCTTGTATTTACGAGACCCAAATCTTTGTAATTAACCATTTTGTTTAAAGTTTATTGTTAGTGAATGAAAATTCTACGCAAAAGTAGTCATTATCTTCCAAAAGAAAGAACAGGTCGGGAATAAATTATCGCTTCCTACCCGTCAAAACAATTCTCTTTTAAAGCTATTGGATGATTTTAACAGAATATTGTAATCTCTATATTACAAACTCTTTTCATCTGTCGTTCTCATCAGCCTCTTTTGCATCTCTCTTTTATATAACAAAAAAACCGGAAAGCAAGTTTAACTTTCCGGTTCCCATTACACATTATTATATATATTACTTTTTCAAATAGATAATAGTAGGCAGATGATCGCTATAGCCGTTCAGCCATACACGACCGCCATGAGTACGCAGTGGAGAACCTTTATACTTACCATCCTGCTGGAAAAGATACTCACGGATGAACACCTCATTATGATCGTACTTCAATCCTTTTTTAGCTTTCAGCAGAGGTTTGGAGATTACAATCTGGTCAAACAGGTTCCATTTGCCACGATAGAGCAGAGTTCCCACTCCTTTGTCTTCAAGAGTTTCCCACCAGGGATTATAGAATTCGCCTTTCTTCACTTGTTTGGGATACTTGCGCGCACCCAATGCTCCCATACTTTCGTCCATAGGGTCATCGTTCATGTCGCCCATGACTACCAGTTTCAACTTCTTATCTTCACGCATCAAAGAGTCCGTCAGTGCCTTTACCTGTTTGGCAGCATGCACACGCACCGGAGACTTGGCACCACGGGAAGGCCAGTGATTCACAATAAAACAGATACGCTCACCTGCCATTTGTCCGTCCACAATGAGGAAACCACGCGTCAAATGCACCGTGTCACCTTCAAAGGGAGTGGAAAGTACCAATTTGGAATTGGTAACAGTGAACTGTGCAGGGTCATACAGTAGAGCACAATCGATACCGCGTTTGTCCGGGCCCTCATAATGCACAAATTTATAATTGGAAATAGCCGGCTGACTTACCAAGTCTGTCAATACCCGATTATTTTCAGCTTCCGCCACCCCAATCACGGCAGGACCTTCGGGCACCTTGTCGCGTGATACCTCACTCAATACTTTGGCAAGGTTCTTCAACTTGGCTTCGTACTTCTCAGCCGTCCAGGTGTAACTACCGGTAGGCAGAAATTCAACATCATTCTTACCTGCATCATGAATCGTATCGAACAGGTTTTCAAGATTATAGAACGCAACGCTATACAGATTCCGATCGTTCTGCTGAGCCCCTGCCGTCGTAACACAGAGCCATAGGGAAAATAAGAAAAGTAGCTTCTTCATGCTGGATATAAATTTAAATACCATGCAAAAATCTGAAATAAAAAGTGATAAACCTATTTTTCAGGAAACTTTTTTCCAATTCAAAGAAAAGCATTGCCTTCAAACAGGCCAGACTATGATTTAAACAAAAATAAATCTGAATTTATTTTGTATTATCTGCGACTTGCACTATCTTTGCGC
>CAMTFK010000283.1 GCA_947071285.1 uncultured Bacteroides sp.
TTTACGAGAAATCTCCGGAAGACATGCATTGGAGAATAGCCAATGAAGTAGCCCGTATTGAGGCTAAATACTCTAATCCATTAAGTGCAGAGGAGTTATTCGAATTGCTCGACCACTTCAAGTACATCGTTCCGCAAGGAAGTCCGATGACCGGAATTGGCAACAACTACCAGGTAGCATCTTTATCCAACTGCTTCGTTATCGGAGTGGATGGTGAAGCCGATTCATATGGCGCCATCTTCAAAGTAGATGAAGAACAAGTGCAACTGATGAAACGCCGCGGTGGCGTAGGGCACGATTTGTCGCACATCCGCCCGAAAGGTTCTCCGGTAAAGAATTCAGCGCTGACTTCTACAGGGTTGGTTCCTTTCATGGAGCGCTATTCCAACTCCACGCGTGAAGTTGCTCAGGACGGAAGACGCGGAGCACTGATGTTGAGCGTATCTATCAAGCACCCCGATTCGGAAGCATTCATTGACGCCAAGATGACGGAAGGTAAAGTGACAGGCGCTAACGTATCAGTGAAACTGGACGATGCCTTTATGACTGCCGTTGTCACAGGCACCCCATATACACAACAATATCCTGTTAATTCCTCCGAGCCGACTGTGCAGAAGGAAATCAATGCCACCAACCTGTGGAAGAAAATCGTTCACAATGCATGGAAGTCGGCAGAACCGGGTGTATTGTTCTGGGATACTATATTAAAAGAGTCAGTACCCGATTGCTATGCCGACCTGGGATACCGCACTGTTTCTACCAATCCATGTGGTGAAATCCCCTTGTGTCCATACGACTCCTGCCGTTTGCTCGCCATCAATCTTTACTCTTATGTAGTGAATCCTTTCAAGCCGGATGCCTATTTCGACTTTGAATTGTTCAAGAAGCATGTAGCTTTGGCTCAGCGCATCATGGACGATATCATCGACCTGGAATTGGAGAAGATTGAACGTATTATAGAAAAGATTGATGCCGACCCCGAAAACGAAGACGTGAAACGCACGGAACGTGTATTGTGGGACAAGATATATAAGAAGAGCGGACAAGGACGCCGCACCGGTGTAGGTATTACCGCCGAAGGCGATATGCTTGCCGCACTGGGATTGCGTTATGGCACGGAAGAAGCTACTGAATTTTCTGAAGAAGTACATAAGACTGTTGCCCTGAACGCTTACCGTTCATCTGTAGAGATGGCAAAAGAACGCGGTGCTTTCGAGGTTTATGATACTGAACGCGAAAAGAACAATCCGTTCATCAACCGTTTGCGCGAAGCTGACCCGGAATTGTATGAGGAAATGAAGAAGTACGGACGCCGTAATATCGCCTGCCTCACCATTGCCCCGACCGGCACCACCAGTTTGATGACGCAGACCACTTCCGGTATCGAACCTGTATTCCTGCCCGTGTACAAACGTCGCCGTAAGGTAAATCCGAATGACACTAATGTGCACATTGACTTTGTGGATGATACGGGCGATGCTTTTGAAGAATATATTGTCTTCCACCCCAAGTTTGTGACGTGGCTCGAAGCTAAAGGATACGACCCTGCCAAACGCTATACACAAGAAGAAGTCGATGCTTTGGTTGAACAATCACCTTATTATAAAGCAACCTCCAACGATGTGGACTGGCTGATGAAAGTCAAGATGCAGGGACGCATCCAGAAATGGGTGGACCACTCTATCAGCGTAACCATCAACCTTCCGAACGATGTAGACGAAGAGCTGGTGAACCGCCTGTATGTAGAAGCATGGAAGTCCGGTTGCAAAGGCTGTACGGTTTATCGCGACGGCTCCCGTTCCGGCGTGCTCATTTCAGCAAAAAGCGATAAGAAGGAAGACCTGCCTCCCTGCAAACCGCCTACGGTAGTAGAAACCCGCCCGACAGTACTTGAAGCCGACATCGTACGCTTCCAGAACAATAAGGAAAAATGGGTAGCATTTGTCGGCTTGCTGGACGACCATCCATATGAAATCTTCACCGGTCTTCAAGACGATGACGAAGGTATCATTCTGCCGAAGAACGTTACTTCCGGACACATCATCAAGAATGTGGACAAGGACGGCAACAAGCGTTATGACTTCCAGTTCCAGAACAAGCGTGGTTATAAAGTCACCATCGAAGGTCTGTCCGAGAAGTTCAACAAGGAATACTGGAACTACGCCAAGCTGATTTCCGGTGTGTTGCGTTACCGTATGCCTATCGAACAGGTTATCAAGCTGGTTGGTTCTCTGCAACTGGACAGCGAAAGCATCAATACCTGGAAGAACGGTGTGGAACGCGCCTTGAAGAAATACATCACAGACGGCACAGAAGCCAAAGGCAAGAAATGTCCGAATTGCGGCAACGAAACACTTGTATATCAAGAAGGTTGCCTCATTTGCACCACTTGCGGAGCTTCGCGTTGCGGATGACATTTGACGTGCAAAAAGCAAGCACAAACGTTTGCATAGGAATTTAAAAAACTTAGATAGCGGTAGCTGCGTGATTATGCGGAATAATGTCTATACTTGCATAATCATTGCAGCTATTACTAAATCTAATATATATGATACTATCTTTTCATATCGAGTACCGCACCAGTTGGGGTGAAGAGGTCAGAGTCATAGGCTCTGTTCCAGAACTGGGAGATAATCAACCCGGAAAAGCCGTACCACTACAAACCGTAGATGGTATTCACTGGACTTTAGAAGCGGACATTCAAGTGCCGGAAAACGGCCTTGTTCAATACAGTTATCAAATCTATCGCGACGGCAAAAACATACGGACGGAGTGGGATAATCTTCCCCGCACGCTCTACGTATCAGGTGACAAGAAGAAAACGTACCGCCTGCAGGACTGCTGGAAGAATCTGCCCGAACAGCAATACTTCTACACAGCCGCCTTCACAGAATCCCTGTTGGCACACCCCGAACGCAGCGCCGCTCCAAAGAGCCACAAGAAAGGGTTGTTGATAAAAGCCTATGCTCCGTGCATCGACAACGACCACTGTCTGGGCATTTGCGGCAACCAGAAAGCGCTGGGAGATTGGGATGCAGACAAAGCCGTTCTCATGAGCGACGCCAACTTCCCCGAATGGCAAGTTGAAGTGGATGCCGGAAAAATCAGCTTTCCGCTGGAATATAAGTTCATTCTTTATAATAAGAAAGAACGCCGTGCCGTGGCATGGGAAAACAACCCCAACCGCTACGTGGCCGACCCGCAGATAGGAGCTAACGAAACGCTGGTAATCGGCGACCGTTACGTTTACTTCGCCCTGCCCGCCTGGAAAGGTGCCGGAGTAGCCGTCCCCATCTTTTCACTGCGTTCTGAAAAGAGCTTCGGCGTGGGTGACTTCGGCGACCTCAGAAAAATGATAGACTGGGCAGTGCTTACCCGCCAGAAAGCCGTGCAGATATTACCTATCAACGACACCACCATGACGCACACGTGGACGGACTCTTATCCGTACAACAGCATTTCCATTTATGCTTTCCACCCCATGTATGCCGACCTCAAACAGATGGGAACGTTGAAGGACAAAGAGAAAATGGCGGAGTTCAACAAGCGGCAGAAAGAACTGAACGCCCTTCCTACCGTGGACTACGAGGCAGTAAACCAAACCAAATGGGAGTATTTCCACCTGATATACAAACAGGAGGGCGAGAAAGTGCTGGCATCCGAAGCCTTCCGCCAATTCTTTGAAAACAATAAAGAATGGTTGCAGCCTTATGCTGCATTCAGCTACCTGCGCGATGCCTACAAGACACCCAACTTCCGCGAATGGCCGAAGTTCACCGAGTATAAAGTAGAAGAAATTGAAAAGCTGTGTCAGCCGGAATCCGCCGACTATCCGCACATCGCCATCTACTTCTTCATCCAGTTCCACTTGCACCTGCAATTGCTGGCAGCAACGGAACATGCGCGCGCCAACGGCGTAGTGCTGAAAGGTGATATTCCTATCGGCATCAGCCGCAACAGCGTGGAAGCGTGGACAGAACCCTACTACTTCAACCTGAACGGCCAAGCGGGTGCACCACCCGATGACTTCTCTGTGAACGGCCAAAACTGGGGCTTCCCCACTTACAACTGGGATGTAATGGAGAAAGACGGTTATTCCTGGTGGATGAAACGTTTCCGTAAGATGTCGGAATACTTCGACGCTTACCGTATCGACCATATTCTGGGCTTCTTCCGCATCTGGGAAATCCCGATGCACGCCGTACACGGACTGTTGGGACAATTCGTCCCCGCCCTGCCGATGACGCGCGAAGAGATAGAAAGCTATGGAATGGCATTCCGCGAAGACTTCTTCGTGAAACCGTATATACATGAGTACTTCCTCGGACAGATGTTCGGCCCGCACACGGATTACGTGAAACAGACCTTCATAGAGCCTACGGAGACTTGGGAGATTTATCGCATGCGCCCCGAGTTCGACACCCAACGCAAGGTGGAAGCCTACTTTGCCGGAAAGACGGACGAGGACAGCATCTGGATACGCGACGGATTATATGCACTCATCAGCAATGTGCTCTTTGTGCCCGACCGCGAAGACCCGAACAAGTTCCACCCCCGCATCGGCGTGCAGCACGATTACATCTACCGTGCACTGAACGACTGGGACAAGGCAGCTTTCAACCGTTTGTACGACCAGTACTACTATCACCGCCACAACGACTTCTGGCGCGACCAAGCCATGAAGAAGTTGCCGCAACTGACGCAATCCACCCGCATGCTGGTGTGTGGAGAAGACCTCGGCATGATACCCGACTGCGTGGCTTGGGTGATGAACGACCTGCGCATTCTCAGTCTGGAAATACAACGTATGCCGAAAGACCCGTCGCAAGAGTTCGGACATCCCGACTGGTATCCGTACCGCTCGGTTTGCACCATCTCCACGCACGATATGTCCACGCTTCGCGGCTGGTGGGAAGAAGATTTCCAACAGACGCAACGCTACTACAACTCCATACTGGGGCATTACGGCACCGCACCGGCATTTGCCACTCCGGAGCTCTGCGAAGAAGTGGTACGCGCCCATCTTTACAGCAACTCCATCCTTTGCATCCTCTCCCTGCAGGACTGGATGGCTATGGACGGCAAGTGGCGCAACCCCAATGTGCAGGAAGAACGCATCAACGTACCCGCCAACCCGAGACACTACTGGCGCTACCGCATGCACCTGACGCTGGAACAACTGATGAAAGCGGAAAGCCTGAACGAAAAGATTAAAGGATTGATAGAAC
>CAMTFK010000284.1 GCA_947071285.1 uncultured Bacteroides sp.
ATTTTATCGCTTGAGAACTCTCTTAAGAAGTGAAAACTTTTATCTACTTCTTGGATACATTCATCGGAAATTATTATTTCTTCGTCATTAAATAGTACCTTTCGGAGTATCTCTAAATTTATATATTTGCCGACTATCATAGTATACTTCATTGATATAGACTGCAAAAATAGCTATTTTATATCAATAATAGATGTCTATGCAAAATAAAACTTTTATTAGCGGAATGGTTTTTGGAAGCTTAAATCTATTGTAAATAATGTTATTCAGTAATAGCTCCCAGTAATTTTACCTCATGATTCATCTCGTTTGTACTACAGCTTCCGTTGAACTTGGCTTGTGATTCTATCTCCAGTTTTGTGGTATAGATGTTGCCTTGCATCACACAGTTGGCTTTCAGGGTGAGTTCTTCTTTCACATAAGCATCACCGATGATAGTGCCATGCAGGCATGCGTGTGTACAGGAGATGTTTCCGTTTATTCTTCCTTCAGGGCCAATCACAATTTTTCCGGTGCACCGGATATTGCCTTCTATCGTACCATCGATACGCATATCTCCTTCTATAGAACAGTCACCCTTAATTAAACTCTGGCTGGAAAGGGTGGTTAACTGGTTACTAACTTTATCGTCTATTCCTTTTTTAGAGTTAAACATATTATAGTGTGTTTTTATTGTTTGACCTTCATTCCATTTACGCTTCTACACGGGTCACCTGTTTGATGTTCTGTATCTGTTTCAGATTATTACAAATGGTTTTCACGTCGTCCACGTCATGTACATACAACTGTAGGTTACCTTCGAAGATGCCGTCTGTTGTTTCAATTGCCAGTTTGCGGATATTTACATTCAACTGGCGTGAGATGACTTGTGTCACCTCGTTCAGCAATCCCATGGCATCTATACCTTTTATATATATATTCACCAGGAAAGAGAGTTCCTTGTGTGTATCCCATTCTGTGGCAAGAATGCGATTTCCGTAGCTGCTCTTCAATCGGGCGGCAACGGGACATTGGCGTTTATGGATAATGATCCGGTCGTTCTCGTCAATGTATCCCAGTACATCATCACCGGGTATGGGGTGACAGCATTCCGCCATGATATAGTTCTTCTGGATATTCTCTTCCGTCAGTTTCAGGATTTGTTTCGTATTGATTTTCTCCTTTTCCTGCGGTACTTTCTCTTCAATCGGTTCTTTATTGTCTTTATTGCTGCCGAATGAGAATGTGAGGAACTTTTTCCAGTTGGTTCCTTGCTTCTCTTTCAAGGCATTCTTATCCAGATCTCCGAGTACGATTTTCTTGTTGCCGATGGCTATGAGTAATTCGTCACGGTTCTTCATGTTATGAGCCTTTACCAGTTTGTCTACCAGTATGTCATCCGGGCGCAGTTCTTCCTTCTTGAAGAATTCGTTCAGGAGATTTTCACCTTCTTTCTGGCTTGTTCTTTGCTCTTTGCGCAGGATGGCAGCTATTTTGGCGCGGGCACGGGCAGTCGTTGCGAATACTTCCCATTCCGGTTGTACGCGTTGGGATTTGGATGTCAGTACTTCCACCTGGTCACCGCTCTGCAATTTGTGACTCAGTGGTACAAGCTTATGGTTTACCTTTGCACCGATGCAGTGGCTGCCGATGTCTGTGTGCAGGGAGAATGCAAAGTCCAATGCTGTAGAATTCTGTGGCATGGTTTTGATTTCCCCCTTCGGGGTAAATACAAATATCTCCGATGCAAAAAGATTTAGTTTGATGGTGTCGAGGAAGTCGATAGCGTCCGGTTGCGGGTCATCAAGAATTTCCTTGATGGTGCGCAGCCATTTATCCAGTTCGCCTTCGTCTTCACCGCCACCTCCTTCTTTGTATTTCCAGTGTGCGGCAAAGCCTTGTTCGGCTACGTCGTTCATGCGTTCGCTACGGATTTGCACTTCAATCCACTGTCCGTTGTTGCCCATAAGGGTGACGTGCAGGGCTTGATAACCGTTTGCCTTGGGGTGGCTCACCCAGTCGCGCAGGCGGTCGGGGTGGGGCTTGTATATTTTGGAGATGGAGACGTAGATATCAAAACAATCGTTCAGTTCCTCGTCCGTATTGCGTGGCTCGAAAATGATGCGTACAGCAAGTAAGTCGTAGATTTCTTCGAACGGCACATGCTTGGTCTGCATCTTGTTCCAGATGGAGAAGATGGATTTTACACGTGCAAGAATACGATATTTCAACCCCATCTTGTCCAGTTGGGCACGAATCGGAGCAGTGAACTCATTGAACACCTTGTCGCGCTCGGTGGCCGTAGCTGCCAGCTTTTCTTCAATTTCGTGATATTCTTCGGGATGCTCGTATCTGAAACTCAGGTTTTCCAGTTCAGTCTTTATTTTATAGAGCCCCAAGCGGTTGGCAAGAGGGGCATAGATATACAACGTCTCACCTGCAATCTTGAATTGCTTGTTGGGCAGCATGGAGCCTAACGTACGCATATTATGCAGACGGTCGGCTATCTTGATAAGAATCACACGTATATCATCGGACATTGTCAGCAGCAACTTTTTGAAGTTCTCTGCCTGTGCCGAAGCGCGGTCGCCGAAGATACCGCCGGATATTTTAGTCAGCCCGTCCACAATCTGGGCAATCTTCGGGCCGAAGATATTCTCTATGTCTTCTACGGTATAGTCTGTGTCCTCTACCACATCGTGCAGCAGGGCAGCACAAATGGATGTAGAACCCAGACCTATTTCGGTGCACACAATCTGTGCCACAGCAAGCGGGTGCATAATGTAAGGCTCGCCCGAACGGCGTTTGATGCCCTTATGCGCCTGGTTGGCAAAGTTGAATGCCTTTGTAATAATTTCAATACGCTTACGGTGTTTGGTTGCCAAATAGTCGTTCAACAGTTGCTGGAAAGCCTGTTCTATCATTTCCTCTTCGACTTTATCTTTATCTTTCTGGCTCACATTCTCTTCCATAACCTGTTCTCCTTTCTTCAATTGCTGCAAAAATAAGCAAATTTCAACACCACGCAAGCGTTTGTGCGTTTATTTATATATCTTCAGTTGCTTTCCGGCGGAAATATTGGTGTTACGCAAGCCGTTCCAACTTTGAAGTTGTTTGACGGTGACACCATAACGGCGTGCGATGGTTCCCAGTGTTTCTCCACTTCGTATCTTGTGACGAGTCAGATTTCCGCTACCGATAGTGGCGCGTCGTGCTGTAGACCGGGTTTCGGAGATGGCTACCGTCCTGCGGTTCTTGAACAATTCGTTGGAACGATGGGTGTAGATTGTATCTTGGTTGTCGATAAATGTACTGATGGAGTTCATCGGCAGGCGGAGAGTCTGTGCTTTGCTTTCACCGGGAATAATGCTCTTTTTATACTGAGGATTAAGGCTTTTGACTTCTTCCAGGCTGACGCCACAGATGTCGGCAAGTTGTTCGAAATGTAAGTTTTTCGTTACCTGAACGGTGTCCGTTGCATCAGGAATATTGGTTTCCATGGGGCAGATGTTGTGCTTGCAGTAATAGGTCATCACATAGTTGGCTGCAATAAATGCAGGCACATATCCTCGGGTTTCTTTCGGCAGGAAGTTGTAGATTTCCCAATAGTCCGTTTTTCCTCCGGCACGGCGTATGGCTTTGTTTATGGTGCCCGGACCGCAGTTGTAGGCGGCAATCACCAGGTTCCAGTCCTGATAGATGGCATACAAATCCTTCAGATAGCGGGCGGCTGCCCAAGTGGCTTTTATTGGGTCGCAGCGTTCGTCGACGAGGCTGTTGCTTTCCAGCCCGTACATCTTTCCGGTGGCCAGCATAAACTGCCACAAGCCGGAGGCGCCTACGCGCGATCTGGCGGAAGGGTTGAGGGCGGACTCGATAATGGGCAGATATCTGAGCTCGAGCGGCAAGCCATAGGTATCGAGCGCTTCTTCAAAGATAGGCATGTAGAAGTTGCAGGCGCTCAACATGAACGCTACATTGTTGCGCAGACGTCCTGTGTACATATCTATAAATTTGCGTACAATTTCATTGTAGGGCATTTCCATCACGGCAGGAATGCGGCTCAGGCGGTCGATATAGACAGAGTCGCTGAAAAGCGGATTCTCTGTGGATGTGCTGCAATCTTTGCTCAGGTCGATATAATTCTTTGCTTTCCAGTCGGTGAGCAGGCTGTCCAGTGGATATGTCATACTTTGGGGAAGCTCGATACTTTCCTTTCGTTCTGTTCCGTTGTCGCGGATGAGCACATCCACACTTTCCTGCGCTTGCGCGTGGAAGGTGAAAAGTGATAGACAAAACAGGAACGGAGTAGCGATAAACTTCTTCATGTTTACAGATTTATTTTTCATGTGTGATTATTCTTTGGTATAGCTTATTTATTCATTAAAAACGGAAACTACATTGCAGCCCGACCGACTTGTTGGAGGTGCCGCTACTGTACTGATTGTTGATAACAGCCGGCTCTATCCGCATACTAAGGTCGGGGGTGATGTCGAAATTAGATAACTCTGCATCTACATAAGCATCGATGACCGATATCAGATAAACGCCTATGAAAGCGAAGATACTCAAGTCACGATACCGGCGGTACGTGTCCTTTCTCTTTCGGAGGGTTTCTGTTATTTGGGTTTTAGAAACACGGTCGATGTATCCGGGAGGCAGGAGATCGTTGATGCTGCTGGCATCCCAGTTTCCCTGGGCAGCATCCTTGTAGGCCTGCATATAGTCCTTATACATTTTGCCATTCCACGTAAGTGCATATGCACATCCGGCAAACCCACCATATATAATAGGTAGCTTCCAGTATTTCCGGTTATAGATTTGTCCGCCACCGGGAATGACGAGGGCGAGCCATGTCGCCTTGGTCGGATTGGGAATGAATACTTTCTTGTTGACTGCCTCGTGCAAACTGTCCGCCGGTGTGGGCGGTACTTGCGGGGTGGCAGTGGTGGTCATCTCTAACAAGCGTTTTTTGTTCTCGGCAGCAATGCTGTCGGCTACGGCAATACTGTCTACGGCTGCCGAAACCCGTTGCAAGGCAGGGGCGGCTTGCGAATCCAGACTATCCAGAGCTATCTGTGGCAATTTCCGCAGCGAGTCTGCCTGTTCTGCTTGTTGTCGTTTGGCAGCGGCGCGCGGGCGGTCCTGTCCATACATAGCAATCCCTGCCGTCTGCACGAGGCAAAGCAGCAGGGCGATACACC
>CAMTFK010000285.1 GCA_947071285.1 uncultured Bacteroides sp.
GGTAGCTCGTAGCTCGTTACTTAATTTAGCGGCAAAGCCGCTAAATTATCATTTACCCCCTCACAATGTCTTCAAAGTCAGCCTCCAGCTCGCAATTACGTTCAAAATCCCAAAGCGTCAGACTGCGGATCTGGTAGAAATAATACCAATAGTAGTAAAGCTCGGAAATATGCTTCTGCTTTGCCGCATCTTTCGAGTTTTGTGCATCATTCAGGTCCAGCGTACTGATTTGACCTATCAAAAAGGTTTCCACACTGGTTTTATAGCGTTTCTCAGCAATGCCGTCGGCCTCCTGGGCAATGTCAAGCTGTTGCGCCTGATTGTTGAAGTTAGCTACCAACAGGAAAATGTCCTGGTTGAAGTTCATCTGTTCCTGGCGGATTTTGGAAAGTACCACTTCACGGTTACTCTTTGCCACACGCACCTTTCCGCGACGCTTTCCCCAGTCCAGTATAGGAATCTTGACGCCCACCTGCACAATCTGGTTATCGAGCAGATTCTCGTAAGAAGATGTAAGGGTTCTGTCCTGCCCCGTATATCCCACACTTGCAAAAAGGTCGATACTACGCAGGTTTCCGCGAGCCGTGGCTACTTCAAAATCAGCTTCCAACTGGCGTCGGCGAATATTCTGCGCAAACGAGTTACGTTCCAACGCTTTGTTCAACACAAGATTATATTCCATCTTTATATCCGGTGCAGATTCCGGCAACATCGGATTCAGGTTTTCATCTTCCGACAGTCCGAGGAACGAACGTAACTGGAACATTTTCGCATTCAGGTCACTTTCCGCTTCCGTCACGTCCGCCTTGCCCTGCAACGCATTCAGTTTCAACTGCAACAGGTCATTTTCTGAGATTTGTCCCATTTTGCGTTTAGCTATCGCCACTTCATACAGGCGGTCGGCATTCATTTTATTCTGACGGGCAGTATTCAGATTCTCCTTTGCCAGCAACAAGTTGAAGAAATAGGTGATAGTCGTCATCGTCACCCGTTCCGTAGCAGTGATGAAGGCGGCTTTTGCTTCGGCATATCTTACAGGCTCAATGCGACGGTTCCATTTCAGGCTGTTCACTCCGAAGATAGGTTGCGTCAATTCAAGGCTGACGGGAACGGACATGAAACGTTTATCCCCTCCGGAGCCCAATTGCTTGATATATTCAAGTGAAGACGCGAGTGACAGTTTACCGCCCGTGAACCATAAGTTCTGGTCGACGGAGAGAGTACCCGAAAGTCCCAGTGTATTGTTACGCACGAAAGAGTAGGAACCGTCCGAGTTCTGATAGCGGCTATAAGATTTATTGTAATTGGGCAATGTACCGTTGAGGTTTACTTCCGGCAACAAGTCCGCACGGAAAGTACGATATTCCCAGTAGGCAGTTTTCAGTTCGTTCAGTGCTACGGCAGCATCCACTGACTGGGTACGTGCCAAAGCTATCGCTTCATTTAAAGTGATAAGACGTTCACGTTCGTTTGTCAATGTATCGTTCTGTGCAAAAGCGGCGAACGGAAATAGCATCCAAGCTGCGAGTAAAATATTCCTTTTCATGTTTATCTAAAAATTGTTATAAACTGAAAAGCAAAGAGTGTGCCAAAGCGACAGAAGCCCTCAGGGCGGGGGTAAGTGTTCGTTTTCGGACAGTGGGGATGTCCATTTATGAACGGTAATTTAGTGATTAAGGGTTAGTGATTAGTGATTAGCACCATGCGGCATTACAGCGCAGCCTGCTAATCACTAATCACTAACCCTTAATCACTAATCAAAGCACCCCTTTACTACTCGGTAGTTCAAAATGATAGATATCCCGCTTCACGGCCATCTTTATTGCACGTGCCAGTGCTTTGAAAATGCCTTCTATCTTATGATGTTCATTCTGCCCTTCCGCTTTCACATTCAGGTTCATCCTGGCGGCATCGCTCAGCGACTTGAAGAAGTGCAAGAACATCTCTGTCGGCATCTCTCCTATCTTCTCGCGATGAAATTCTGCATCCCACACCAGCCACGGACGGCCGCCGAAGTCCAGACACACCTGGCAAAGGCAATCATCCATAGTCAGGGCATAGCCATACCGTTCGATGCCACGCTTGTTGCCCAATGCCTGATAGATACAGTCGCCTAAGGCAATCGCCGTATCTTCTATCGTATGATGCTCGTCCACTTCCAGGTCACCTTTCACGCGGATGGTCAGGTCCAGTCCGCCATGCTTGCCTATTTGTTCCAGCATATGGTCGAAGAAGCCCAGCCCGGTATGTATATCACAGACTCCATTCCCATCCAGATTCAGGGAGACAAAGATATCCGTCTCTTTCGTTGTACGCCTCACTTCCGCCGTCCGTTCTCCGGCAAAAAGAAATTCGGCTACTTTATCCCAATCTTTCGTAACCAGGGCACACACAGATTCCAGTCCTTCGCAAGTTGCCGCACCGCCTTCCGATACAGGTTTCAACAACGTGGTGTCATCTTGCAGGAAAATAGCCCGGCATCCCAGATTCTTCGCCAGTTCCACATCTGTAGGACGGTCACCGATAACGAAGCTGCCCGCCAGGTCATAATCCGGATTATTCAGATATTTGGTCAGCATTCCTGTGCGCGGCTTCCGCGTGGGCGCATTGTCTTCCGGCATACTGCGGTCAATGAAGATTTCATCAAAGGTGATTCCTTCCCCTTCCAGGGTTTTCATCATCAGATTATGCGCCGGCCAGAAGGTTTCTTCCGGGAAAGATGTTGTGCCCAGCCCATCCTGGTTGGTTACCATTGCAAACTCAAAATCCAGTTTGCTACGGATAAAGCCGAGGTTACGCATCACTTTAGGATAGAATTCCAGCTTTTCCAACGAATCCAACTGGTAGTCGACGGGCGGCTCTATCACCAATGTCCCGTCACGGTCTATAAATAATACTTTCTTCATAATGTATTTCAGCTACAAGCTGCAAGCTACGGGCTACAAGTTGCTACACTGTGATCCGAAAGGCACTTGTAGCTTGTAACTCGTAGCTTGTAGCTTAATTATATTTTTCCAGCGCTTCCATCAATTTATCATTCTCCATCCGCGTTCCCACCGTCACACGCAGACAGTTACCGCAAAGTGAAATTGAATTGCGGTTGCGGACGATGATTCCTTCGCCTACCAGATAATTGTAAATCTTCACCGCATCCGTCACCCGAGCCAGGAAGAAGTTAGCATCCGAGGGGAACACCTCCACCGTCAGAGGCAGTTCGGCAAAGCGCTTAGCCAGCTCGTCGCGTTCCTCAATCAGCCTCTTCACCCAACGTTCTATCTCATAATACTTGTGCAACATCTCTATTGCCTGTTTCTGAGTGAGTTGATTCACATTATAGGGGTATTTTATCTTACTCAGAATACCGATAATATCTGTAGAAGCAAACGCCATTCCCAGACGGATAGCTGCACATCCCCATGCTTTAGAAAACGTCTGGAACACCACCAGATTGGGATATTTATCCAATTCCAGCAAGAACGAAGGAGAAGCGGAAAAGTCGCTGTATGCCTCATCCAGAATCACCAGTCCTTCAAACTCACGCAACACTTTCTCTATTTCGCTGCGCAGCAAGTCATTCCCCGTAGGATTGTTGGGCGAGCATAGGAAAATCAGTTTCGTCCGTTCATCCGCAGCCGCCAGCAACTTATCCGCCGAAAACTGAAAATGCTCGTCGAGCAACACCTTGCGATATTCCACATCGTTCACATCGGCACACACCTGATACATGCCGTAAGTAGGGTCGATAGCCACCACATTATCACGTCCCGGTTCACAAAATGCACGGAACACCAGGTCGATGGCCTCATCGCTACCGTTTCCCAGGAAAATATGTTCGGGAGCTACTTTCTTAATTTTCGAAAGTTCCGTTTTCAGTTCCCACTGCATCGGGTCGGGATAACGGTTGTGCGGCAGGTTGTACGGATTCTCGTTAGCATCGAGAAACACCGATGCAACCGCACCTTTATATTCATCACGTGCCGAAGAGTAAGGTTTCAGCTTCCAGATATTCGGACGGGTCAGTTCTTGCAATGTTTTCATAATCCTATCTACGATTGAGTTCGCTTTAATTTTTAATTTTCAATTTGCCAAGTCTTACGCTTACCGCATTCTTATGTGCATCCAGATGTTCGTTCGCCGCCATTTCTTCAATGGCCGGACCAATATTCTTCATCCCTTCCGGACGGATTTCCTGGAATGTAATCTTACGGATAAAACTGTCGAGGCTCACACCACTATACGCTTTCGCATAACCGTTGGTGGGCAGAGTATGATTTGTTCCCGATGCATAGTCTCCGGCACTTTCCGGTGAGAGCGAACCCAGGAATACAGAACCTGCATTCACCACACGCTCCGCAACCTGCATATAATCCGCAGTCTCCACTATCAGGTGTTCGGGGGCATATTCATTCGTCAATTCCAGCGCCTCTTCCATATCCTTCACCACAATGAGCTTACTGTTGGCAAGAGATTTCTCCGCAATTTCCTTACGTGGCAGGAGTTCCAATTGGCGCTCCACTTCCGCTTTCACAGCCTGCTGCAATGCTTCGGAAGTCGTAATCAGCATAGCCTGACTATCCACACCATGTTCCGCCTGGCTCAGCAAATCCGCAGCCACAAATACCGGGTCCGCAGTCTCGTCCGCCAGCACTTCCACCTCCGACGGTCCGGCAGGCATATCAATCGCTACGTCACGCAGGCTGACCAACTGTTTCGCAGCCGTCACATACTGGTTTCCGGGACCGAATATCTTGTAAACCTTCGGCACACTTTCCGTTCCGTAAGCCATCGAAGCAATGGCCTGTACGCCGCCTGCCTTGAATATCCGGTTCACACCTGCCACTTGTGCGGCAAAAAGAATGGCGGGATGCACCCGTCCTTCCCTGTCCGGTGGTGTGCAGAGCACAATCTCCTTGCAACCCGCAATCTTTGCAGGCACAGCCAGCATCAGCACTGTAGAGAACAGAGGAGCCGTTCCTCCGGGAATATACAATCCCACTTTTTCAATAGCCACCGCCTTTTGCCAGCACGTCACGCCCGGCATGGTTTCCACCT
>CAMTFK010000286.1 GCA_947071285.1 uncultured Bacteroides sp.
AAGATGAAAGCTTTTTGGGAATACCTACTACCAAATGCAGACAGGAAATTATTGAAAGCTATTCATAAAAGCACCAACCTCCACAAATATACTCAAGCAGTTCATGCCTTTTTTAACCAACGATAGATTAATTGCCAGTAATTTTGTGTAATTTTGCGCCCGTTTATAAACAAGCACATTATGAAAAAATACATTTTATTATTTCTTTGTCTGATACAGTTATCAGGCAGTTTCGCACAAATGCAGGATTTCAAGTTCAAATTCTACGGACAGATTCGTACTGATTTCTATTACAACAGTCGCGCCAATGAAGAAACCGTAGACGGATTGTTCTATATGTATCCGAAAGATAAGGTACGTGATCCGGACGGGAAAGACCTGAACTCAACACCCAACAGTAATTTCTATACCTTGTATTCACGTCTCGGAGTAGATGTTGCGGGTCCGAAGCTGGGAACGGCCAAAACATCTGCCAAAGTAGAGGTCGACTTCCGTGGTACAGGTACTTCTTATTCGGTCATTAGACTCCGCCATGCTTATTTGAATTTGGATTGGGGAAAATCGGCTGTATTGCTCGGACAGACTTGGCATCCGTTATTTGGAGATGTATCGCCGCAGATTCTTAATCTTTCCGTAGGAGCACCGTTCCAGCCATTTAGTCGTGCACCTCAAATTCGTTATCGCTATACAAACAAAAATTTCCAACTTACCGGAGCAGCAGTATGGCAATCACAATACACTTCACAAGGTATCAATCCTGACAAACCGAAAGAGAGTAAAAAAAGTCATGAATACTTAAAGAATGGCTGCATCCCGGAGATATATGTAGGAGCTGACTACAAGAAAGACGGCTTACTGGCAGGTGTCGGCATTGAATTGTTATCATTAAAGCCACGCACAAGTGCCTTGGGAGCGAACGGAGATAAATATAAAATAGACGAACGCATAACTACCCTGTCTTACGAGGCCCATGCGAAATATACCCATAAAGCCTGGTTCATTGCCGCAAAGAGTGTATTGGGTTCCAATCTTACACAAGCTTCCGGATTAGGCGGATTCGGCATTAAGTCAGTCAACGAACACACCGGAGAACAAAAATATACTCCCATACGTTTCTCCAGCTCTTGGTTGAATGTTGTTTACGGACAGAAATGGAAACCTGGAATCTTTGTAGGTTATGCTAAGAATTTGGGAACAAGCGATGCACTATATGCTCCTGATGGAACTGACGCTCAAGTGTATGGAACGGGAACCAACCTCGACCAGTTAGTAACAGCAGGGGCAGAACTGACTTACAATGTTCCCCACTGGAAATTCGGATTGGAATATACCTTAAGCTCTGCATGGTATGGTTCACTCAATGCCTCCAACGGAAAAATCAGAGATACTCATGCCGTATGCAACAACCGCATTGTTGCTGTTGCCATGTTCATGTTCTAATCTCTCTCTACACAATTATTTTGATTATATATCTGTCACCTGTCACCGATTACTGCCTAATGATTTGATTATAAACGATTAGCATTGTGACAGCAATCGGTGACAGCATTGTGATGACAATATTGCTGTCACCGAAAACAGCAAACTACATTTCATTAATCGGAGACATTCATTACGGGAGCCCCAACAGTCATATTTACTTCATTTATATACAACCTTTGTTTCATTACGGGAAACGATTAGTTTCACACCGAGAAACCAATCGTTTCGCTATTTGAAACTTTTGGTTTCCTTACTTGAAACTAGAGTTTCATACGCTTGAAACCAAAGTTTCCCTTTGTAGAAACTAAAGTTTCTGCGGCTAGAAACAACAGTTTCAAAGCTTTGGAAACCACGCTTATACAAAGGGAAACAAAACATTTTCTGACTGCCTGACTTCTTATCTCTTTAGTTCCACTTCAAAGCTAGCACCATCTTTGCAACTGAATTGCAAGATTGTTTGCTTTTCATTGGAGGAGACTACCGTACAATAGGGAGTTTCTTCCACATTCCATCGGCCTTTTATGGTCACAGTCACCGGTATTTCACTACTTCCATTATTAATCCACGGACGAGAGTAGATACTACGTTCAATCCGCTTCCCGTCTTTGTCAAACGCTTCGTCACTTGGACCGCGATACAAAGCCAAATCAGGTTGTGCTACCGTCAGTTTAATCTTATCAGCAGATTCTTTATGAGTCATAACCAGGCAGGAAGTATCCACACGCTGCAACAGACCACCCGGCAACGTTGTTTCAGGAGTTTCAAACAATACATAAGAAACAATCTGCTCGGAAGCGGACTCTACAATATGCGCCTTCCGATCTTGCTGCAAAACTTTATAAGTTGGCTTTTTCGCAAACTTCTTCATCGCGATTTCATTCGTTTGAGGCAAAACAGCGTATTCATACCTTCCGTTTTTCGGTGCCTTTCCATGATCTACTACCAAAGAAACCCAATCACCCTTTGTTTCCTTTCCCGTATTCTGCATTCGCGAATATTGAGGGAAGTTTTTCTCAAATCGAATGGCTGTCGGAACATAATAACCTGTTCCCAAATGATCTACCCATACTTTCTTATCTCCCTGATAATTTTTCCAATAGTCATGTCCCGCCTTATCTGTGACTGCCAATTGGAAGATAGTCGTTTCAGTAGGGAATTCCGTATTTGCATTTTCAATATCCGATCCAAGGCAGACAATCATTCCATCGATGAAATGGTAAGATTTACGTGCCCGGTGCGATCCGTTATACTTGTCGTGCTCGTGCAACTTCATTCCGAAGTTACCATTCATCTTCTGTTGAGACAATCCGCCTGCAAAAGCTTCATCAGAATAAAGCATCTCTTCCATTCCTGAATAACGATCTACATTGAGTACTTTAGCCTGCAATTGTTCCAACGGCAAATGAATAGATGTAACTCCCGGGATACGGTTCCAGTCAAAACCTTCCTGCTGCCAACCACTAGTGGCCGGAGTCACTGTCTGCCCCGGTGCAGCAGTCAATATCTGCAAACTGCCGTGTGCCAGATAGCGACCATATAAATTCGCTCCCAAATAATGTTCAGCCGCCCATAAATAACGGGAATGTCCACGGGCCACGGCAGACCAGTTACTGCGACGTTGAACAGAGATACAACCATAGCCCATTGCTATATTCCCCTGTGGGTCCGGTTCCGGACGGAAACCTTTCTCTATCAGAAGCTTTGCCGCTTTGCGTTCTTCAGCATTTGAAACTTTGGGCATATATTCGGGAGCATCATTCTCAACGCCCGAATTTGAAATCAAACGAAGATAAGAAGATGCCATTTCACTATCATATTCCGCCTTTCCATCGGGAGAACCGGCTAAAGCCATCATGGCAAAATGCATAGGAACCAGTTTACCTTTTCCATCCGGATGACGACCGGACATAGAAAGAGGGAAATTCAGTTTATTGCAATAAAAGCGCATAGTCAGCAATACATTCTTCACCGTTTCATGAGCCAACTTGGAAACTGCAAATTCCGTCCGGCTAAGAAGATAAATCATGTTTGTTGCCCCATCCAGTCCGCCTACGGCATAAGCCGGATAGTTATTGCGATGATGGAAAGCAGCTCCGTCCACTTTAAATGAACCGGACAGCCCCAGTGCAGGACGGCAACCATAATCAATCCAACGAGAGAAAGACCGTAAGTATTGCAGTTTCTCCGGTGTATCTTCCATCATTAGAATACTGGCAATACGCCCTGTGGTCTGTGTATTGAAAGAGTCCATATCAATTCCGTCAACTTCCGGTTTGGGATACACTTCGTTAGTAATCGCATACCAGCGTAATGTCCGTTCGGCCTCTTGAAGTTT
This sequence comes from uncultured Bacteroides sp., assembly GCA_947071285.1. GTDB lineage: Bacteria > Bacteroidota > Bacteroidia > Bacteroidales > Bacteroidaceae > Bacteroides. The sequence goes on from CAMTFK010000286.1 coordinate 3,818, forward strand.
GCCTGCTTCCCTAAGCACATCTTTCATCAAGAAATATGCCAGGTACAGGCCGCGAACACTATACCCGTAATGATGGATATTTCCCCAACAACTACCATAAGCCACGCCCTGATCGGTTATGTGATCGTACATTGCCAAGAACTTCTTCTTCATTTCTTCCCGAATCACCGGTTTCTCCGTACTATTATTATATGCAACAGCTATTTTTTTCATCAGATCGAAGTAAGCACGCATTTCCACACCCATCTTAGTGAGCATATCCTTGTTCCAATCCGGAATGATTCGCTCATAAGCTTCCGCGGCACGTACCATATAGATAGGTACTCCCGAAACCTGACCGTTTTTGTAAGTGATCTGATAGAAATCATATTTCTTGCGAATATTCTCAACCTCTTTATCTGTGATCTTGCCTTTCGTGTAGATCATATCACGAAAACGCTTCTCTAACAGTTGCATTTCTGCTCTTTGCTTATCGTCTACAGGAGTCAATTCAATATCCGGTTTCAAAAGCGAGTGTTGATAGACAACCAGCCAATGGTTGGTGGTTCCGGCATTGACAAAAGGGACTTGCAAATCGGCTGTTTGTTGACGTGCGTCTACTTTAGTGGATGTAATTAAATGGTCGATGAAAAGGCGACCTTTTGAATTTGGAGCTACAATACGAAGTTCATTCATCCCTTCCTCCGGTGTGCCTTGCATATCCCTCTCATAGCAGACCCATGCGGCACGCCATCCAGTGAAATTAATACCAAAAGGAAAAGAAGTACATTTTTTACCGTCTTTCAGAAACTCAAATTCGATGGTTGCATCTTGGGGTTCTTCATTGTAAACCCACACAATAAAAGCCGAAAGGAATAAATCCTTGCCAGTCGGATCTTTCTTTTCAAACTTCAAGTCTTTTTTAAGCTCCAATACACCACCTGGTTCAAATGTCCATTCCAACGAATGTTTTCCGTCTTTATAATGCACATCGGATACTGACAGTTGAGAATGAGTGCCGGATATACAATCCGGAATTTGTGGTTCTTCAAAAGAAAACATCCGCTCATCTGTTACGACTTGCGCATGAAGGAATGTTGAA
>CAMTFK010000287.1 GCA_947071285.1 uncultured Bacteroides sp.
AGCGGTACTTCTTGTCTACACCGAAAAGGTCGGAACCGTCGAAACGGATACTTCCTCCCAATGTATAGCGGTTCAGCAAAGAATAAGATAGGGTTGAGAAAGCGGACACATAGGCGTTCTCCACATGACCCTTCTCATGTAACTTGAATGCCTGGCTCTCTTCCGGGAAGATAATTGGCTTTGTTGTCAGCGTTTTACGGTCAAATCCATAACCGGCACTATACAGTTTCTCTTCCCATGTCTTGCGGATTTCTGTTCCCACCATTACTTCAAACTCATGGATGTCGTTGTAGGTATCGCGATATTCTCCCATCGCTTTCCAGGTGAGTTGAGACAACGAGTTTTCGTTAGCCTTATGGAATCCTCCTTCCGGCAGATAAGTCACACCATTATAGCGATGGTTCTTTTTTTCCTTACGCATGGCAAAAGATTCTTCGTCAGCAATCTTTTCGATGGAAGTCTTATCGAGTTGCAGTCCGAGTTGGGTAGTAAACTTGAACCGGTCGTCAAAACGCAACTCTGCATCGAAGATGGAGGAAAGCCCGTTGATGGTGGTTTCGTTAGTGGTATTTCTTTGTTCTTCAAATGGATTATAGCCAAAATCCATGTCCACATCATTCTCCACGTCGATGTCGTAATTGTAGTTACCATTGGCATCATAGGGCGTGAAGTAAGGATTAGCCAGACGCGAATAGAATATCGGATTGGTTAAGCCATCTGAATCCGGCAGATAACTTGAATTCTTACGGCGGTTGGCAAACATCGAAGCACCTACTTTCAGGATACTGTTCACCTTATAGCTGGTCTTCATCACTAAGTTCAGTCGCTCGGCCGATACATTCGGAACGTTACCATTCTCTTTCATATATCCGAAAGAAGTATAGTAAGTTGCTTTTTCACTACCACCGGACAGAGACAGGTTATACTCCTGCGTAAATGCATCACGGAAAAGTATATCACTCCAATCCGTATTGGTTGCTTTCAGTTTGTTGATGGCACTTTGAGCGTTTGGCGACAAAGCGTCCCAACCTCCGTCTTTGAAGTTTTTGAGTTCGTTCATGCCGGAGATGATGCGGTATACTTCACCTTTGGTTTCTCTGTAAGGATAGCCGGCTGCCAGCAGGTCGAGTTCCAGACCCACTTTTTCTTCCGAGTTCAACAGGTTCAAGCGGTCTATGTTCAACTTCGGAGAATAGGTCAGTTTGGTGGAGAAGTTGATAACCGGTTTACCCACTTTACCTTTCTTGGTAGTAATCACGATTACACCATTGGCTGCACGGGCACCGTAAATGGCGGTTGCGGCAGCATCTTTCAGTACGGTGATATTGTCGATGTCGGCAGGATTAAGTCCGGCAATGGCAGTCTGACCGATGTTGTCGATGTCTTTCAGTACCTCCATGTTGGGGATATTGGTTCCTTCCAATGGAATGCCATCCAACACCCACAAAGGGTCTTGCGTACCATTCAGGGAGGATGTACCGCGAATACGGATTTTGGCAGGAGCACCCGGAGTACCGGAAATGTTGCTTACGGAAAGTCCGGCAATCTGTCCGGCCAATGCCTGGTCTATGCTTTTGGTGGCACCTACCATCTGGTCCGAGATATCAATTTTCGATACGGCGGCTGTCAACTTGCGGCGTTCTACCGTTTGGTATCCTGTCACAACTACAGCATCGAGCATGTGTGCGGAAGGTTGCAGGGTGATGTCGTATTTATTTTTGCCCGGTATGAGCTTTACTTCCACTACATCATAACCCACATAGCTACAATAAAAACGGGTAACTCCCTCCGGAATGGAGATTGAGAACTTACCGTCAATATCTGTAATGACACCAATGGTCGACTGGTTATTCCCGTTTTTCTTCAAATCATCAGTCGTCACATAGACAGAAGCACCGATGAGAGGTAAATTATCCTCCGAAGAAATTACTACACCCTCTATCTGCCGGTTTGCGGCAAGGGCGTAACTGAAGGTTCCTATTAGTAATAGGAACGCGATAGATAAGCGTCTTTTCATCTATTAAAAAAATAAAATTAATACTTATATTGAAAACTGGGGGTAGCTACGAGCTACAAGTTACAAGCTACGAGTTACGAGCTACAAGTTGCTGCGCTACACTCGTGGACTATCATGCCGAAAGGTACTTGTAGCCTGTAGCTCGTAGCTCGTAACTAAATTTAGCGCATAGCGCTAAATTTAAAGTCCTAATGCCGTGTTGATACGGAGAATCATGTCTTTATAATGATACTTGGTTGCTACGTCCGATGTTCCCAGACGACTTTGAAGCAAATCTTTGATACGAAGCAATTCGCCCCGCTTCACGGAAATGGCATCCGAGATACGGTTCAGTTGCGAGCCGTAGAAGTTCAATTCGCGGCGGGCACCCATGCGGTCGGCGTCCAATGAACGGTGGGCGTGTTCGTCACAACTACATAGCGGCAACTGATTGTCCAACAGGAAATGGTTATCCATTAACTTCTTATTGATTTTCACACCTTCACTTTCGGCGGCAGCCGTAATCAGCGCATCTACAAAGTTCTTCTGTAAGGCACGCGTCATGACATCGGGTAACGCACCACGCTCGGTAGTTGCGAAGATGCTGCGATGCAAGCCGTCCATCAGCTCTACAGCCGTGAAAGCCTTTTTACCATTCACCGCTTCGTTTTCGAGCATGCGCACCAGTCGGTTATTACCCAAGAGATCCCAAAGAATATACGACTGTGCATTCTTTAATATCTGCGTCGGTGCATTTTCTACTACACCCAGCGGAGTGTTGCGAAGCAGATAAGTATATTCTCCTACTTCCGTATCGAACAACCATTTCGGGTAAGTCAGCACTTCATCCAGCAAGAACTTCAGGGCAGCTTGCTGCTTTTCTTTTTCTACGAAAGTGTACGTCTTCTGTCCGTCGCCTACTACTGTGTTCTCTATATAGATACCGCCTATATTGGCAAGCACATGATAGAGATAATTGTTCCACTGGTTGATGACCGCGTAATACAGGCGTGAAGCTTCTTCATAAGTCTGTCCCTTTTCGCCGGTCGTGGTCCATTTGATAATTTCGGGAACAATGCGTTTCAGGTTTGCAATACCATATTGGGAGGAGCGTACGGCATCATCTCCCAAGTCTTCGTTCTGTGCACGAGGGTCTACGGCGTCGCGCACATCCTGCGCTTCGCTGTATTTATACAGACGGTCGGTGTGGCGACTCAGGAAGTCATAAAGCAAATCCTTCTCTTCCTCCGGAGTCTCCTTGCCATACCAACGGTAACCGTATTCGATGGCAAAAATATCATAGGGACCGATATGCGGAGATAGTGCAGTGACGCCATCACCCGGCTGTGCCACATAGTTGAAGCGGGCATAATCCATGATGGACGAGGAAGTAGAGTTCATCCGGTCGGTAAACGACTTGGAACGGAGTGAGTCGGTGGGGAATGCCCACGAACCCATCATGTTGTGGCGCAACCCCAATGAGTGCCCCACCTCATGGCAGGCCACAAAGCGCATAGCGTCGCCCATCAGTTCGTCGGACAACTTGATACCTTGGGCTTCGGGGCGGACGGTTCCTGTCTGTACGGTGATCCATTCCTGAAGCATATTCAACACATTGTGCCACCACATGATGTCCGCTTCCAGGATTTCTCCTGAACGGGGGTCAAGAATCGAGGGACCCATGGCGTTAGCCTTGGTTGAGGCGGCATAAGTCAGGACGGAGTAATTCACGTCGTCCATATCTATCGCCATGCTGTCGGTGACATCTTTGGCAATGATTGCATTTTTAAAGCCGGCACGCTCAAAGGCTACCTGCCAGTCCTCAATGCCCTGTTTGATATATTTGCGCCAGCGATACGGCGTAGAATTTTCTATGTAGAACACGATGGGTTTTGCCGGTTCCACCAATTCACCACGCAGATAGCGTTCGCGGTCTTCCGGTTTCGGTTCCAGACGCCAACGGGTGATGAATTGTTGTTTGTTTACCCGTTGCTGCCCGTCGCTGTAGCTCAGCAATGGATTGGTGAAGTACCCTACCCGGGCATTATCCAGTCGTCCCGTCATCGGCGTTTCCGGCAGCAACATCAGCGAGGAGCTTACTTCAACCGTCACATAAACAGAAGTCGTTCCTTCGGTCACTTTCGTTGTCAGTTCGGAGGTGGCCACTACATTGTTCTCGAATGCTTTGATTGAGAGGATACGGGAAAGGTTCTTGATGGAAGAAGTTCCCAGGTTGATGTTGGTGAATACGTTATTGATGCTTGTTTCCGTACCGTCGTAAATATCGTTCACCTTGATAACCATGGTAGTGGAGTCATTATTGAATGCCTCGATTTTGAAACCGGCTATCAGCGGTGAGATGTAATTATCGCGTACGGACTGACTGATGGCATCTCCGGCAGGGGCGAGTGGGAGAGGGCGGCTCTGGCGAATCAGCAATTTACTCGTTGCCTTGTCCAGCTCAAAGCGCACCATCTGGTTCTCGTAGTTCGTGCCACGGTTCACTCCGGCTTCATTCAGCTCGGATGGAACGCGTTGCAGCTTGTTCACTACCAGCATGTCCCTGCCCAGCAGGTGGGTGGGTACCTCAAAGTAATAATCATTCTTTTTCTGGTACACGTTGAACATACCACGGCGCAGGATGCTACCGTCTCCGGTCAGTTTTTCGTACTCGTTTTTGGATTTAACACTGTCGTTAGGTTCGCTCTTCTTTTTCTTTCGGAACCATCCCATAGAATCGGGTGTAGAATTTACAGCATGCAACACAACAGGCTCGCACATGAAAGCGCCTGTGGCCACTGTAGTCAGTAGGATTGTTTTAAGTTTCATCAGCTATTATCAATTATCATCATCTCCCTTACTCTACTCTATAG
>CAMTFK010000288.1 GCA_947071285.1 uncultured Bacteroides sp.
ATAAACAGGGGGGACAAATGAAGAAGAGCCTTTTGATTATAAAAATGTGTATTTCAGTATATTATTATTCAAACAAGGGAAAGGAACAAGGGGACATTTTCAAATTACAAGAAAAACGGGGGGACATTAGAGGAAGAAAACAAGAAATTCCTGCCACATCATTCAAAGTTCTTGCCTTGATTAAAGAGTGTCGAAGTTTAAGATTATTATGAAGGATTCATGATGGATAAGAAAGGAGTAAAGTTACGAGCTACGGGCTACAAGCTACAAGTGGCTGCGCTATGTTCCGAAAGGCACTTGTAGCTTGTAGCCCGTAGCTCGTAACTGATTCATAACCCTACAGAAACGAATTAACCCTACCACGATATTTAGTTAGTCTACTGATTATCAACAGATAGCATTTACCATTCATTTACCGCCTAATGTAAAAGCATTTACCGCCGTATGTAACGACCTTTACCACCTATTGTAACGCTCTTTACCTCGGTATGTAACGGCCTTTACCTCAGCATATAAATGAAGTTACCATTTGAGGTAAATAGAATTACCTCGAAAGGATACAAGCAGACAGGTCTATAACCCTGCGTTAACGTAAAGATAACATTGCGATAACATTCCTCCTCGCCCTTCCGCCTTACCTTTGCAACACCGAAAGAAAACAAAACAGTATCACTTAGAAAGGATTAAATTATGAAAGCGGATATTTCAATCATACAGAGCAGAAAAGGTACCGAAATAGTAGTTTCGGGAAACAAAATCAACCGCAACGGAATCATAGCCGCCATTCTGCTTGCTCTGCCCACCCTGGTGCTATTCCGCTTGATTCATGGAGAAGAAATGACTCACATATCCTATCTGATATTCTGGTCGTGCGCCCTGGCCGGTTTTGCAGTGAACCTGTTGCTCCATGCCCTCTTCTTCGGAATATTCTCACCCAAAGGCTTCCGGTCCATATCTTTCGTGAAGCATAAGGGAGGCATACGTTTCTGCCATTGCAATGAACCTATCAAGATGTGGCAATATCGCACCGCCTGCTTTCTGCCCATCCTCTTATTAGGAATCATCCCACTCTTTTGCGGCATGATAGCGGGACATTATTACAGTGCTTTACTCGGGACATTTCTGATTATCGGCAGCATCGATGACGTCTGTATCCTCTGGAAATTGCGCTCCTTCGGCAAGGATGCATTCATCAATGACTGTTCACAAGAGTTGCGGTTTCATATCTGGTGATTGCCTGTAAACAACCCTTGCAGGCAAAATCATCTTACCGGAAAATAAAGAGTGAACTCACTGAAACGGCCTTCTTCGCTCTCCACCTCTACCCTGCCCTCGTGTGCCAGCATCACCTGCTGCACATAGTTCAGTCCTAAACCGAAGCCCGAAGCTCCACCCTTATCACTACGCCCGGCTGCCGCAGAGCGCTCAAAGCGGTTGAAGATGCGCGACTGGTCTTTCAAGGAAATACCCAATCCGTCGTCACACACCTTTATCTTGCAAAAACCTTTCTCCGACACACTGACAATATCTATTTTCACTTCATCACGAGAATACTTGATAGCGTTGTCCATCAGATTACCCAATACTTCGCGCAGACAGAAAGCATCCGCGTAAACAGTCTCACAACGGTGATAAACCGTATTGAATTCCACTTTCTTATTGGTTTTCAAAGAAATCTTCGCTATCAGATCATCAAGCAAGGGACGCAGGGCGACTTCTTCCTTATGCAACTCCAGATGTCCTTCGTCCAGTTGCGTCAGCATCAGCACCCTGTTTGACAAGGCCGACAAATGCTCACTCTCTTCCGTCATTACCCGGCGGTATTTTTCTTCTTTTTCAGGCTTATCCGCCAACTTCCCGCCCGCCAGCACATGCGCCGCCATCAGTATGGAGTTCAACGGAGACTTCATATCATGAATCATGGCATACGTGAAGTCTTTCTGGAACTGCTCCAGGCGGCGTTGCATACGGAGCACCTTTATCTGTCCGAAGATGCAATCCAGCATCACCAGAAACATAATCCAGAGAGGAACCAGCAAATACCAGATGGAAAATGCCACATAGCGGTATGGATTCTTCACTATCCCCTGCACACAAAGCGTACTGTCTTCCCTTAATGGTATAAACCGCGAAGTATAGTCGCCATACTTCACAGAAGTATATCCTGCCTGTGCAACCGTACTGTCCGAAGGGTAACGGAACTGACGGATTCCACTACGCGATTTCATCCCCAGCCGGCTGAGACGTTCGGCAAAGGCAGAATCCAGATACTGGGAATTCATCTCCACTCCCTCCAAGTGCTTCTGCATAATCAAAGCTGCACGAAGACGATAATTTTGATCAATCGTATTATGAATATGTACCACATACATGTTATTTATATGATACACCGAATCTTTTCCTTTCAGAAACTCTTTTTGTTCTTTGGCAAAAGGTGTCTCGCTTATTTTTCTCTGTTCTTCAGGTTCTTTTTCTTCTTTGGGTTGCGAAAGGAATAATGAGTAGCGGTTATACATCACCTCATCATAAAAGGCAGCCTCAAAACAGTCGTTCACCTGATAAACCGTCTCACGGGCAGCCGTGCGATACAAATAGACGAACCAGGCTACCATCAGCAAACAGCTTGCCAGCAGACTTATCATAAAGAATACCTTGAAAGAGTGCTGCTTGCGTGCCCGTCTTTTCCGTTCTTCTTCTTTGGCAACGGAAAGCGTTTCTTCTGTCATGTCCAGAATATGCCTGCTCGATGTTTCTATCTCCCCCCACCGCTGTCCGGGAATCCGACTGCGCACTTCGCCTATCGGCAACCTCATTTTCTCCGCCAAAGTATAAAAGGCGGAACGTTGTTCTTCAATGCTACGGCGTTGACTGATGATATACTTCATCTGCTGCGCCCAGCTATAAATCAGGAAAGCAGTCAGCAACAGAGTAGGAAGAAACAGAAAGAATATGTCCTTCACAAGCGGAAGGAAAGGGGTGATAATGGCTGCTTCTATGGCTTCTCCTTTCTTTTCATTCAGCCAGGCAGCATCAGAGACTACTGTTTTAAAAAGCCTGTAGGCAGAATACTGACTATGGTCTTCTGCCGCATCAATCCATACGGTTCGGTCTATGTTCTTCCATTTCAGTTTCTTTTCCAATGTCCTTTCCATCTCATCCAGAGGTATCGTCACCTGATAAGCCTCTTGCAGAAAAGAGGCGGCTTGCTGATATTCCAAAAATACCCGTTCATCATAAGGTCTTTTTGCATCTCTGGGTATGTATGAATAGAAAGGAATAGTATAGTCGGGGAAAGGCAGATTGTTGATTTGATTATCCACCGTCTCTATAAAAGCCTGCCGGAAACATTCGTTCAGTGTGCGCCGGGCTTCTTTCTTATAGTTGTCATAGGCATACATCATCCCTCCCAATTGTATCACCACAACGAGAAAAAGTCCTACAATAGAAAGGATGTAAAGCGAACGAAGCTTCATCTTGTCATTATTTTGGGGACAAAGATACTATTTTCAACATCCACTTCCACACAGGAAGGACATGAATCGTATATTCACCGGCATTTATTTCTTCCTCCTCTTCAAGAGTCAGAATGAGTAATTCACGGCATCCCGTAGCTTGAGCCGCTTCCAAAAGGCCGTCTATTTCCCGCTGACGGGTATCTTCATCGTGCAAAGTATAGATCACTTGAATCAAGTGAATCACTTCTTCATGATTAGTAATTACAAAATCACATTCTTTTTTACCCTTATAGTAATGCAAACCTCCCTGTACCGGCAAATTCCGGCGTAAATGAAGATAAACGGCATTCTCAAGTAACTTACCATTATCTTCACTTTGAGGATTAAGCAACACAGAACGTAAACCATTATCAATGCAATAATATTTCTTATCTCCACTACTCTCTTTCACAAGTGAGGGTTCATACTTCGTTAACGGGAAAAACAGATAAATAGATTCAGTCTGTACAATTACGTCATACAAGGTATTCTTTCCGATGCTAACTCCCTGCGATTTTAATTCGTTATAAATACGATTGATAGAGGTCGGTTTCGTCAAATTACTCATCACTCTCTTGATAAAGTAACGGACAGGTTCCGGATTCTTTATTTCATATCTTTCCAACAAATCCTTATAGAGCATTACAAAGAAATATTCCTGCAAAATACGGTCCTTCAACATAGGAATGGCAAGACTGACTTCGGGGAAACCACCTTGATGCAGGTACTCTTTAAAAGCATTTACAATACGTGCCCGATATTCAGGTACATAATAATTGGTATCTACGTCTACGAATGAACAATATTCCCGGAATGAAAGAGGAAACTCTTCGTACTGCAATGTGCGGCCCCGCAAAGAAGTGGCAAGTTCCGATGAAAGCATATTCGAATTACTACCCGTAATAAAGATGTGCTTACACTCCTGTTCATACACCCTGCGCACAAACGGTTGCCAATCTTCTGCCATTTGTATTTCATCGAAGAACATATATACATCTTTCAGTGAAATATCAGGATATAGCTCCCGGTAAGCCTGCAGAATCTCATCCAAATTTTCAGCATTGAATTGCAAACGTTCATCGTCGAAATTCAGAAAAAGTATCTGCTCTTTCCGGATGCCTTTCTCCAAAATCAATTGATTGATTGCCAACAAGAATAAAGAAGATTTGCCACAACGCCTTACACCCGGAACCGTAATTATCTTGTTACTATCTACGGGCAACGCCAATTCACGGGGATATACTTCCACAGGTAATCCTGCCTGGAAACCTGCAATCAACTGTTTTAGTAAT
>CAMTFK010000289.1 GCA_947071285.1 uncultured Bacteroides sp.
CGGTGACCAGGACTTCGAACGGGTGTACAAGCGTATCAAGCAAGCTGTATATACTTATAATCACGTAAGACCACATCAGGGGATAGGAATGAAGACACCCATGGATATGGTCAGGAGTATTCATAGAACAGTCATGTAATTAACGCTCGTCGGGACGGGTGGTCCCGCCCCTTGCCGCCGGGCGTTCCCCGACCGATGAGTTATTTTTATGAGACAAGGGATTTCTTCAACAAAGTATTTGGGGTATTGCCGGAAGATGCATATTTTTGCAAACACTTACAAATGACAACTTATATAGGAAGAACAACCTTGGAAGTAAACTATTTTAGGAATTAAATTATAGTGAGTAAACTTATTAAGTCATAACAACCGAAGTTGTCAACTAAAACCAGTACACATCAAACGCTCGTTCCCAAGCCGAAGAAACGACAGTTTCCTCTAATGGGAACGCTCGTTTCCTTTAATGGGAACTGCGGTTTCTCCTTATGGGAACGCCAGTTTCCTACCGTGGGAACTGTCGTTCCTGCCCTTGGGAACCGGGTTCGCCAATGGGCTTGCATGCATAGAATGACAATACCCTTTCTTTCAACAGATATGCATACTTCGCTTGTGATTGCTTCGAAAGAGCGTCCGCCAACTTCATTTTTATCTCATTATACTCATATACGGCCGATTTTCCGGCGGCATACTTTTCCAACGCATAGCGGTGAGCTTCTTCATTGGCTGCGACAGCCTTGGCGGTCGATTCATATTTTTCCAGTGCGTTCACGGCATCTGTATAAGCTTTTTCAATGTCTTTATACAGGCTCTTTTTCTCATTTTCCAGAGACAGGCGGGCGTTACTCTCTTCTATCCGCGCGGAGCGTACTTCATTTCGTGTTGAAAAGCGGTCAAAAATAGGGATGCTCAGTGTGAGGTAGACGCTTTTCTGCATATTATTCTGAAGTTGCTGATTGAATGACGGGTTTATGCTGTTTCCCGAATGGTAGTATCCGGTACTGGCACCGGCACCTAATGAAAGCGTAGGATAGTATCCCGATTTGGCTACTTTGATGGCTTTCGAACTACTTTGCAGTGAGTAGTAAGCCTGTTTAATCTGGGGCATACAGTTCAGTGCGTCAGCATAGATGGCCTGGGGCATAATGGTATCTATCCGGAAACTGTTTTCATCGAGAGAATCGACATCGAAATCCTCGTGAGTCTGCAATTCCATTAATTGCAGGAGGTCGAGCAGTGAAAGGCGGAGCGAGTTCTTTGCCTCCGTTGCCGTCAGTTCGTCATCTGCCAATTGTGCTTTGACGTCGTATAACTGAGATTGCGGGGCTTTGCCGTTTTCAATCAGAAGCAATGTTCTGTCTTCCTGCTCCCGGGTCAGCCGGATTTGCTCCAGGGCTATCTTGTGGATTTCCTTATTCAGCAGAATCTGGAAGTAACAACTCGTGACGTTCAGTGACAGGTTGTTTTCTATTAATTCTTTGTCGGCCCGGGCAGCCATCAGGTCGAACTTGTTGCGGGATATGGACGCGCTTCTGCGGAATCCCGTGAAAAGGGGCACTTCGGCACTTACCGAAAAAGAAGTGCTCCGTGTGTTGCTGTCCTCATACGTATTGCTGCGGTTGAGCGACCGCCCGAAGTCGAACTTCTGCGAGGTTCCGGCATTCAGTTCCGGCAGGAAACTGCTCTTTAGCGTACTTTTCTCCACTTTCAGTTTCTCAATCCGGTTTTGGCTTTGTTTCACCTCAATGTTGTGCCGGATGGCATAGTCGATACACTGTTGGAGAGTCCATCGTTCGGTCTGCGCTTGTGCGTTGCCGGTGATGAGTAAGCCGGCAATTATCAGATATTTTACAATCAGCTTGTTCATAAAAATAACATTGTTTGATTACTAATTATTCTATTTCTTTTGTTGGTACAAAAATAGGACAATGTAGAATCAAACAATGTTATGTAAATGTTATCACTATGTTAATATTATTCGAACATGGCGAACTGCTCAGTCCAGAGTCTGTCGTATGCTCCGCCGCTCCTGATCAGCTCGCTGTGCGTACCGATTTCCGCTACTTTGCCCTTGTCGAGCACCACAATGTTGTCGGCGCATCTCACCGTGGTGAGGCGGTGGGCAATGATGATGACTGTCTTTCCTTTCCCTGCCAGCGCGTCCAGTGTTTCCTTCACGTAGCGTTCGGCTATGGAATCCAGTGAAGACGTGGCTTCATCAAAAATTAGGATTTCCGGTTCCTTATACAAGGCACGGGCGATGGCAAGTCTTTGCCGTTCGCCGCCGGAGAGGGATGCGCCGTGTTCGCCTATCTGGGTCATGTATCCGTCGGGCAATCTGTTGATAAAACTGTTCAGTCCCAACTGGGTTATCAGGTCGGCAATGCGCTTCATGTCCGGCTGCATATCGCCGAGTGCTATATTGTCGACGATGGTTCCGGCAAACAACTCAATCTGTTGGGGCACTGTACCCACCCGGCGCCGGAGGCTGCGATTGTCAATCTGTGCAATGTCATATTCTCCGATGCGGATGCGCCCGGACTGAATGGGGTAGATGTGTTGCAACAAAGAAACCAAAGTCGTTTTTCCCGAGCCGCTCTCTCCGATGACGGCGGTGGTTTTGCCTTTTTCTATGGTCAGGTTCAGAGAGTTGAACACCTCTTTCCGCGAACCGTATCTGAAAGAAACGTCTTCAAAGGTGATATCTCCCATCATATCCGGTTCGAGGATGATTTTCTGTTCGTCTTCTTGTTCTCTTTCCAGATCCATAATCTGGAAAAGGCGGTCGGCGGCTATCAGTGCGTCCTGAATGGTCTGGTTGGAAGATATCAGTGAGCCGATGGGCGAGACGACGTAGCCAACCAGGGAGTAGAACACCATCAGCGTACCGGGCGTCAGTTCCTGATCGATGACCAGAATGCTGCCCAGCCACAAAATGGCGATTGTGATGCCTGTAGACACGAACTGAATGCCTCCCTGTGCCATGATGGAACCGTAAATGCTGCGGTAGGTGCTCTTCAACAAGTGCACGAAACGGCTTTCGGTCTTCAGATTGGCATATTCTTCGATGCCGAAGCGCTTAATGGTGGAGATGGAGTTGATGGACTCCACTAACTGGGATTCCAGGTCGGCACTGCTTTCCATGATGCTGCGCTGGTATTTCCGGTTCAGCTTGTTGAAGCTCCAGAAGATGAGCAGGAACAGTGGCGCGGCTATCAGGGTGATGACTGCCAGTTTCCAGGAGTAGATGAACATCAGGCAGAGGGAAAACACCAATATCATGATGTTTACCACCAGGTCGAGCGACACGTTGTTGATGAAGTTACGGATTTTCACGGCATCGTTGACGCGTGAAATGATTTCACCGACGCGCATGGTGTCGAAGAACTGTTGTGGCAGGGTCAGCAGATGCTTATAATACCCCAGAATCAATGCGGCATCAATCCTTTGTCCGGTTTTTAGGGCCAGAATGCTTTTCATGGCTCCGATAAAGGTGCGCAGCAATAGGATGACGAGCATTATCACACCCATCAGGTTGAGCAGGTTGGTGTTTTTGTCTACTAATACGTAGTCGGTGATTTTCCCTACATAAATGGAAGTGGACAATCCCAGAATACTGAAAATGAGTGCACCGAAAATGGCTTGCAGCATTACGGACTTGTGGGGTGCCAGCAATGAAAGAAACTTTTTGGTCATGCTGGTCTTCTGGTTTCCTTTTTTGAAGGTTTCTTCCGGTTCCATCAATACCAGTATGCCCGTCCAGTCGTGCCGGAAGTCTTCGTTCAGCACTTTGTGCATTCGTCCGTCTCCCGGGTCCATGTAAGTGATGTGCGTTTTCGTCACTTTGTAGATTACGACAAAGTGTTGAAGTTGCTTGTGGTTCACCAACACATGCGCAATGGTGGGTTTGGGAATTGTGTACAATGCGTCGAATTGTGCGCGGACACCTTTGGCGGACAGTCCCAGTTTGTTGGCGGCTTCTATCAGTCCCAATACATTTGTACCTTTCTGGTCGGTGAATGCATACTGGCGGATGCGAGAAACGGGGAAACGCAGGCCATAGTGGGCACATACGGAAGCCAGACAGGCTGCTCCGCAATCGGTGATGTCATGTTGCTTGATCTTGGTACCTTTTTTCATTTTATTTCTGTTTTTATTATTTTACTATCATCTCATTAGCTATGTATTGCCTTGGATTCTCTTTTTCTGTGGAGCAAAAGTACGGGGTTGGTGGTAGAAGTTATGTTATTGTTATGTTATCGCTATGTTAAATCGATGCTGCGTAGAATAATACGAGAATATTCCTGTAATGTTGTCTGATTAAAGGGAAAGAATAAAGATTATTCTTCTTTAGTAATTGGCGTTTTTAGTATTTTTGCACCTGATAAAGTACGAGTATATGAGTGAGAATCAAAATATAGAATGGAAAGAAAGCTGGCGTGATGAATATCTGAAATGGATATGCGGTTTCGCTAATGCCGTAGGCGGTAAAATATATATAGGTATGGACGATAATGGAAAAGTGGTGGGAGTTCCTAATGCTAAAAAGTTATTGGAAGATATACCGAATAAAGTGCGTGATGTGTTGGGCGTGATTGTAGATGTAAACTTATTGGAAGAAAACGGGCTGGAATACATCGAAATCGTGGTACCGCCTTATTCAAATCCGATAAATTATAAAGGTCAGTACCATTATCGTACGGGTAGTACGAAGCAGGAATTAAAAGGGGTAGCCCTGAATCGTTTTATTCTGCAACGTACAGGTAAGAAT
>CAMTFK010000290.1 GCA_947071285.1 uncultured Bacteroides sp.
AAAAATAGTGTAACACGTAGAAACACAAATACTATCCATTAACCCCTAAGGGTCATGGTCATGCACATGGATGTGACTGTATGTTGATAGTACTTGTTCATACTCTCTGTTTCTTTCTTTATTGATAAGTGTCGCAAAAGTAATAATAAAAACATTCAATCTATCACATTTTGTGGTTTTTTTGTAATAAAAATATAGAAAGCCGCAAAAAGAGGCAGAAATATGCAAAAAGGCAAAGTGACATTTTCACACATTCCGGCACGAAATCCCTATAACACGGACATACTTTTCTTACATTTTGTTATCCAATTCAAGATATATCATTATATTTGCACTAAATTACCGTAAGAGAATGCGTATGAGCCCGAATATAACTTCCATTTTGCTAATCTATACCGGTGGAACCATCGGAATGATAGAAAACCCCGAAACAGGTGCTTTAGAGAATTTCAATCTCGAGCAACTGAAAAAGCACGTACCGGAACTGCAAAACTTCACATTCCATATCGATACTTACCAGTTCGATCCTCCGATGGACTCCTCGGATATGGACCCGGAAGCCTGGCGTAAACTGGTGCATATCATCAGTGACCATTATGACAAATACACCGGCTTTGTGATTCTGCATGGCAC
Organism: uncultured Bacteroides sp.; assembly: GCA_947071285.1. GTDB lineage: Bacteria > Bacteroidota > Bacteroidia > Bacteroidales > Bacteroidaceae > Bacteroides. Next base: position 634 of record CAMTFK010000290.1, read on the forward strand.
TGATACGATGGCGTATACCGCATCCGCCCTCAGCTTTATGCTGGAAGGTTTGAGCAAGCCTGTCATTCTCACCGGCTCACAATTGCCCATCGGCGTGCTCCGCACGGACGGCAAAGAAAATCTGCTGACCAGTCTTGAAATAGCCAGTGCACGCGACGCCAAAGGCAATCCGCTTGTTCCCGAGGTTTGCATCTTCTTTGAGAACCACCTGATGCGCGGTAACCGCACCATCAAGATGAACGCTGAGAATTTCAACGCGTTCCGTTCGTTCAACTACCCTATATTGGCGGAAGCCGGTATACATATTAAATATAATAATGTGCAAATCCGCTTTAAGGAAGTGGAACGGGAACTGAAGCCACATTATTTATTAGACACGAGCGTTGCCGTGCTAAAGCTCTTTCCGGGCATTCAGGAGAATGTGGTGTCGAGCATACTGGGCATCGAAGGTTTAAAAGCTGTAGTGCTCGAAACCTATGGTTCGGGCAATGCCCCCCGCAAGGAATGGTTCATACGCCGCCTGCGGAATGCTTGCGAACAAGGGATTGTAATTGTCAACGTCACCCAATGCAGTGCCGGAACCGTAGAAATGGAACGCTACGAAACGGGTTACCAACTCATGCAGGCAGGCGTGGTCTGCGGTTACGACAGCACTACAGAGTCTGCGGTCACGAAGCTCATGTTCCTGTTGGGGCATGGCTATACACCCAGCGAAGTACGGGAACGCATGAGTACACCTATGGCAGGAGAAATCACTACGATTTAGAGAGAAACCTTATTTTCTCCACGAATTCATGCGGCGGCATGCAGAATTACGCATAAATACCACATACCAAAGGAAAAACTAATATCTGGTCAAAAGTACTCTTTCGTTGCACCCGGTTCGCATCCCCTTCGCTTCTATAAGAGGATGGAAATAGCGAAGCAGATACGAAGAGGGTGCGAAGGAGGTACAAAGAAGCTACGGGGCGGAATAAATTGTTCTGTTTTTCTGTCTCTGAAACAGCTAAATTCGTATCTTTGACCAATCATTCAGCAAGACATTTCCTTATATGGCAAAAGAAAAAACAGTTTATGTATGTACTAACTGCGGACAGGACTCTCCGAAATGGGTGGGCAAATGTCCGTCGTGCGGAGAGTGGAATACGTATGTGGAAGAGATAGTACGAAAAGAGGCGGTAAACAAACGTCCGGTATCCGGAATAGAAACAGAAAAGCCAAAGCCTATAATCCTCAGCGAAATAGAAGCGGATGACGAACCACGTATCAACTTGCACGACGAGGAACTGAACCGGGTGTTGGGAGGCGGATTGGTTCCCGGCTCTTTGGTACTCATCGGCGGTGAACCGGGTATCGGTAAATCAACGCTGGTGTTGCAAACGGTGCTGCATATCCCGGAAAAACGCGTTCTCTATGTTTCCGGTGAAGAAAGTGCCCGCCAGTTAAAGCTGCGTGCCGACCGTTTGTCACAGAACCCCACCGATTGCCTCATTGTTTGCGAAACGTCATTGGAGCAGATTTTTGTTCATATAAAAAACACACGCCCGGATCTGATTATCATCGACTCCATACAGACCATATCAACGGAAAGTATCGAGTCGTCGCCGGGCAGCATTGCACAGGTACGGGAATGTTCGGCAAGTATCCTGCATTTTGCCAAGGAGACGCACACGCCGGTGTTGCTTATCGGGCACATCAACAAGGAAGGCAGCATTGCCGGACCGAAGGTGTTGGAGCATATTGTAGATACGGTATTGCAGTTTGAAGGTGACCAGCATTATATGTATCGCATCCTGCGCAGTATCAAGAACCGTTTCGGAAGTACGGCGGAGCTGGGCATTTACGAGATGCGGCAGGATGGACTACGGCAAGTCAGCAATCCGTCGGAACTGCTGTTGAGCCAGGACCACGAAGGAATGAGCGGCGTAGCCATCGCCTCGGCTATAGAAGGGATACGCCCGTTCCTGATTGAGACACAGGCATTGGTGAGCAGTGCGGTGTATGGTAATCCGCAACGTTCGGCCACGGGATTCGACCTGCGGAGGATGAACATGCTGCTGGCTGTGCTGGAAAAACGGGTCGGTTTCAAGTTGGCACAGAAAGATGTATTCCTCAATATTGCAGGAGGATTGAAGGTGAACGACCCGGCAATAGACCTAGCAGTTATCAGCGCCATCCTTTCCAGCAATATGGATACGGCTATTGAACAGGAGGTTTGTATGGCGGGGGAAATCGGTTTGTCCGGGGAGATACGTCCGGTGAATAGAATTGAGCAACGCATAGGAGAAGCGGAGAAGTTAGGCTTCAAACGGTTTGTGCTGCCTAAGTATAATCTGCAAGGGATTGACACGAAGAAGATTAAGATAGAACTGATACCGGTGCGGAAGGTGGAGGAGGCGTTCCGGGCACTGTTCGGATAAAGAGAAGAAGAAAGAAACAAACAATTAATAATACTATGATGAAAAAACAACTACATTATCTTTCACTATTAATCCTACTGTCGCTCTGCGGTTGCGAAGTAGCATTGCACGACGACAACTACGTGGACGCTGAACCGCTGCCATTGGAAACGCCGATAGAAATACTATTAGACGCAGAACAAAACAGTTCCGGCGAACTATTATTAGTAGAAGGTATAGAGATAAACTATCGGATTAATGCTCCGGAGTCTCGGCTTATCTCCGCCTCTTTCTACATTGGCGATAATCAGGTTTGCGAGAGCAATACTCCGCAAGGCCGCTTTCAAGTCTACAATAACAACTTGACTGGAAACGTTCAGGTGAGATGTAGGATTACCACCAAGTCGCTAAAACAAGGCGAAAGTATACGAGACCAGGTTTACAACGGACAAACATACGAAGGTGAAATGAACTGGCCTGCCCGCTTCGTTGTCCCTCAATTGACTTTCTATCAGGAGCCTGAAGAGACTTCACTGGAACATGTTACGATTCACTGGACATTCAATCTGAAGAAGTACTACTTCAAAGTGATAAACAATGGAGAAGTTATAGCTGCAAAGACTAAAGATACCAGTATCACCTTGCCCGCACCTTCATTTGGCAGCCCATACAGATACATAGAGGTACGAATAGTGGATGAAGCCGGCAACGAACTTACTCCTTCCTTTATGAAAGGGTACAGCTATACAGGAGTAGATACCTTCTTGAATGGAAGCCAGTTGAATCGCCTGTATAGTCTCTACTCCAACATTTTATATACCAGTCAATACGGAGAAGTGAATTCTTACGACATTCCGTCCCTGGCAAAAATAGCGGAATTTAAAGAAAATAAAAGTAGCGCAACGCCTATTGCCGTATCACCCAACTCAGACAAGATGGCTGTAGACTATTTCGATCAGGCTTATATCTTTTCCGGGAAAGATTTAAATCCCATTGCCCAAATAGACTATCCCGAAAATAATTATGTACCCAAAGATATATTACTAACATCGGACAACAAACTGGCACTGTATTATAATTACCTCTCCAAGGTATACCTCTATAACGCAGACAATGGAGAACTTGAAAAGACCGTATCCTTATCGGGAACCAATTTTACCCCGGAAGACTATCCTGAGCCTTGGAATTACCAGATAAACGAAAGTTACCTATGTGAGCCTGTGGTTACTTATGGTTTCTATCTCACGCCTTTACAGAACTTTGCGAGAGGAAAAACTGTTTTTTATCCGCAGTACTACAGCAGTTATTTCTTTCATCCAACCCATCCCCACGAGCTTATAATCATGAGTCAGAACAATAAGATTTCTATTATGAATTGCCAAAGCGGAGAAATTGTTCGCACCATCTCCAAAGGAGAAGAATATGTTTTCTGCAACATTGATCCGGCAACCGGAAACTACCTGTTCCAGATACCTCATTATATTATCATTACGAATGAGAACGGAGAAGAGCTATTCCGGCTGAAAAGCGAAGCCAACTATCCACGCCTGTTCAACAACACCTTGACGCGCTGGGAAGGATTTGCCCTGAATATAAAACCTTATCTGAAGAAACCATGAAAAAGATTATAATAGCATTAGCCTGCATGACACTGACCATAACCAGCATGCAAGCACAGGAATTTACGCTGGAGTATAA
>CAMTFK010000291.1 GCA_947071285.1 uncultured Bacteroides sp.
TTGTTGGGCCAGTACTTCACCGGGCTGTAGGTCCACGGCGAGGAGGCATTGCTTCGTTTTACTTCCTGGTTGTACATGAAGTTCGGCTTTTCGCTTATCGTCAGGTCATTGCTGCCGGTGTAGTAGGCAAAGATGCCCATAGACAGGAGATTGCCGGTGGCAAGCGCTCCGCTTCGCGTCTGTGTATCCTCCACCGTGGTGGAGAAACCGATGGAACGGTCTCCCAACGGCATGTCCGGGACATTGTCGTCCGCACCGCATGCAGCGAGCAGCGTCAGGAGAAAGACGGAGACTCCGGCGCGTATCCCGTTTTTGTGAATGAATAGCCGTCCGGCTTTTATCGTTCGATTCTTCATATTTCTTCTTTCTTCATTTTCTTTGGTGACCGGGAAGGGACATTCAACCCTGCCCGGTCTGATGTGCCGGCTTTGGTTGCCGGAATCAGCGTTTGATTATTCTACTGTTGCTTCCGTTTTGATATCCTCCCATGGAGTGACCGTAGCATCACTAATCTCAATCTTATGCAGATTGATTTTCAGAGTATACAAATAAGACTCCTTACGTTTCATGTGTCCTGCCGGTAGCTCGATGAAAGCTTCCCCATGGCTGGCAATGAATTTGCCGGCATTAGTCGCATCTTTGGACACGATATCGTAATGGAAACCTATCTTGATGTCTCCTTTGGCACAACCCTTGTTTTGGGTTAGATCTGTGCCGCTCTTTTCTCCTACCGGAATGAGATAAAGGTACTCTTTATCCTTGAAAAGCGGAACGGCCTTCTCTGCTGTCCCTTGTGACGCTTTTGTGATTCGGATACCTTGTGTACGTGCGTCATGTCCTGCGGCGGGGGTGGATATATCGATACCCGGACTTTCCAGGTTCAGCATCTTGTCGAGACTGAAGTCTGCCTGGGCAATAGTGGCATCCGCCTCATAGTTCCAGTGAAGTTCAGACCATTTGGCACTGGTGTAGAATTTGGAATTCGCATTAACGGGCGATGCCGGGTCTATCAGCGAAAGATTACTGCCGTCAGCACTGTGGTCCGTACCTACAATCCACATGTGGGTGATATAAACGAAACTGTTCGTACCGTCCATACCATCGAAGTCACCGGCTCCCAACTGTGCGCGGAAGGAGATACGCGAGAGCGTATGCTCGAAGGTAAAGCTGATCTTGCCTCCATTTTCGGCCGTATACGTTTTGTCACGCTGGTCGGCAACCACAAGATCCACCATCTTGTCGAGTTTGTCCGTTGTTTTGAGCTTAAACTTGATGTAGGGGATACCCGGAGCAGTGGCTGCCGAGGTGATTACTCCTGATTTGCTGCCGTTCTGCCAGTCGCTCTCATAAGGTGCATAAGCGAAGAAAGAAATTTTGTCATTCTGTCTGTTCGGCCAGTATTTCACCGGAGAGTACGTCCAGACATTGTTGGTCCCGTCAAACTTTACCATCTGGTTGTGCATGAAGCTGGGGGTTACCGTGGTCTTTACAGTTTCAAAGTTATCTTGTCCCGTAAAGTAGGCCATGATGCCGAATCCACCATATTTATTGGCATCTGTCGGATCATCCTTCATACTTTCCGTAGTCATATCCACACCTCTGGTTGGTACTCCCGTGTACACACCGAATCCCACCTGCGGGTGAGCGTCCGGACTGATTTCTGTCACTTCATTCTGCGAGCAGCCTGCTATCGTCAGTGCCGCAAGCGATAACATCATAGCGTTAATCGTTTTCATTGTTTCTTAGCTTTAGTTTTTCATTGTTTATATATTAATAAATTTATTGCACATTCATTTTTATAGAGTCAATTGATGGGAATATCCGTATTGATTTCGTTCCCCCATCCGTCTACGTCCACATCAAAGCCGGAACCGGCTCCTCCTTCTGGTTTTACGTCCGGCACTTTTTCGGTACTGGCTTCCAGAATAAGCGTGATGCTCCCTGTTCCGTCGTCGTTTTCCGTTATTTTTACGTTGGTACAATCCCCTTCAAATTCAGTTTTTCCATCCACCAGTAATGCATCCAGATGCAGGTTGTTGTTATCAATAACGTTGAGACCGAATATTTCAAACTCACAACTCAACGTACCGTTGAAAGGAGAACCGGGCGAGAATTCCGGATTTGACGGTGTAAACTCCTGCGTCACCGTGTTGGCGGATGTTTTTCCTGTTGCAAGGAAAATAGATTCTGCCACCCCGCCCAAGCGGCAGGTTGCTGAACGTATGTTGTTCAGTCCTTCTATATGAAGCACGGCGGACACTTCGCGGGTCAGCTTTTTCGGAACGAAATGAAGGTGGTAAAGTCCGTCCGGCGTCTCTTCCGACGAACGTGAAGGAGCCGTCCGCCCGTAGGTGGTCTGGCTATAATTTCCCAGCATATCTTCCGTAACAGTGAAACCTTCCAGCGTGGCTGCCGCCAATTCATCGGGTGAGGAAATGATTGTGCGTGTTTCCACACGTGTCTTTTTGTCCACACGCGTCTCTACTTTGCGGGCGTATGCTTCCAGTGTCTCATAACTGTTGCCACGGAAAGCAATGTTGCTGAAATCGTTGAACGAACGGTTGAAGACAATGATGTCATACACTCCCATCGGCAGGCGTACTGCGTCGCCCGAACGGTCACCCATCATGAAGATTTTCGGTTCGCCGCCATTCCGCGGATAGAACACGGCTGTGGCACCGTATTTTTGCTCTTTGTCGTCCAATCCCGAATCATTCCAGTCGGCAGTTAGGGTAATCTCCGATACTTCATAGTAGGTCAGGTCACGACGCTCGCAGGAGACAAGCAGGATGGAAACACATAAGAGACAGAAGAACAGTAGCTGTCCGTTGCTTGTTATTAACCACTTATCACTCATTTTATACCTCCTTTCCTCACTTTACGGTTCAACAGCCAGACGAGAGAGAGCTTGGCTTTTGTAGGGCCGAACCAGGTGTATTTGCCATTCTCCTGCCAGAGCAAGGTCTGGTAGTTGTCCCGTGCATGGTAATGCCGGTAATCGGTACGTAGCATACCAATACCTATATTGAATTCCAAGTGCAGATTGCGTGCAATCCGTGTTGCCCAGCCGTAACTGATGCCTGCAGCAATAAAGAATTCTCCTTGATAACCGTTCTCTTTCCACTGAAGGTCGTATTTACCTCCTCCGGCATATAACCCGAAGAAATGCCCGGTCAGCACTTCGCTATTCTCGCGCTTCTGATGGCTTCCCAACCAGTAGCGGCCTTCCAGACCGCCCATAAGGATTTGCATGGAGTACTTGTCGCCGTCGAACAGCCACCACGGGAACATATATTCACCATTTATGGACCAACGTTTGCCGATGGGGACTTCTATTTCTATATTCGGCATCATGGCGACGTCGAACAGAAGATTCGTTTTCAAGGCAAATAGCGGGCGTTTATTTTTTGCAAGCTGTTCCTGCTGTCGGACTTGCTCCATAGTTCGCCTTGTTTCTTCTGTCAAGGGATTCGGCAGATTATGCGCATACGGTTCTTGCCGTTGGTATTCCGGCTTTACACAGACAGGCTCGGGTAGAGCCGGCAGGGTGTCGGCATATAATTTGACCGTACAGATGGAAGCATTGCGCAAATAGCGTAATATCTTTTGGCGGATGTAATGGTAGGGAATACCATTATCCAGTTTTTTCAACTGCGCCTTGCGCTTTTCCGTTTCCGGTGTGCAATCAATGATTTGCAACACTTCTTTTTGTTTGGGCAGGTTCGCGTCTTCTGTTATCATACGGCGTAATTCCTGCCAGTTTTCACCTTGCGGACACGGAAGGATACGGCACTTGTCGAGGTGGGGATATTTCCATATCAGGTAATTCCTCACCGCATGAGAACGCCGCATTGCCAGGCGGTTGTTGTAGGATGGAACACCTTCGGGCGAAGCGAAAGACAGTATGTATATTGAATCTATCCGTGCGGTCGGAATACTGTCCGAGAAAAGTTCATCTAAACGGCGTAATGTGCGTCCATTGTCCATATAGCCACTGTCTACCAAAGCTTTGTCAAAGCGGAAATAAAGCAAGGCAGGCTTGACAGAAATTTCTTCGGTATGCTCCTTCTGTGCAAAGATATCAGCAGAAAGGGATAATAGTAAACCGAAAAGAAAAGCGAGGCGTTTTAAATATGTAGGTTTATTTTTCATAAGTTGATGTGTGTCATTTTTATGTGTACTATACGGTTACCAGTCGGATATTTTGATTCCTGTCAGAAGCATCCGCGTAACCTGGTTGAGCACGCCTGTCTTTTGAGCGACTTGCATATTCTGCAAATAGAGGGATTCGGGAGTAGGGCGGATACAATAAATAGGTTCGCCCAATGCTTCAAGTATATCTAATAAGGAAAGGTCGTTCAAGGAGCGGCACAATACGTAGGATGATATTATGTTTGCTTCACAGTTCGGTAACAATCGTATAATATGTCCTTCCTCTAATTTATGGAACAGATTTTCCCATTCTTCCTCTGTAAACCGGAAGTTGGCTGAACGGAAGTAGATACCTGTAGAAATATCATGCAGGATCGCTATTGCTGCTTGTGTGGCTTGTGTTAACATACTTTGCGTTTTAATTTATCTGTTACTTACCAAGTAACGGAAATACCCGTCTGAATTACTTACCAAGTAACGGCTGTTGTTCATAATTAAGCAGCGGTGAAAAGCGTTTT
>CAMTFK010000292.1 GCA_947071285.1 uncultured Bacteroides sp.
GGTTTATACTGTGAGATACTGTGTAAATCACTATATTTTTGCTATCTGCTTTAAGAAGCAGTATGAAATGTGGATACTTTTGTTTCGTGCTCATTTCAGAAAAGAGACAGAGCTTTTCCAGAAATGACACAGAGAACGAAAACAAAAGTAACCCTAATATTAACTTTAAATTAATGTACATGAAACAGAGTATGAAGTCGAAAGGCTTTGAACGCCGCCTCTTATTAATAATGTGGGGCTTGTTCCTATCTCTTAGTGCATTCGCACAACAGATTTCAATAAAAGGACATGTAGTAGATGCCACGGGTGAACCGGTGATCGGTGCCAGTGTGGTGGAAGGACGTACAACGAATGGTACGATAACCGATGTAGACGGTAATTTCTCATTAAGCGTTCCGGCTAACAGCACGCTGACTATCTCTTTTGTCGGCTATAAAACGCAGACTGTTCCGGTGAACGGGAAAAACTCGTTGAAAGTAACCTTGCAGGAAGATACGGAAGTATTGGACGAAGTTGTTGTAGTAGGTTACGGAACGATGAAAAAGAGCGATTTGACTGGTGCCGTATCTTCCGTCGGAGTGAAGGACATCAAAGATTCTCCGGTAGCTAATATCGGTCAGGCAATGCAGGGAAAAGTATCCGGCGTGCAGATTATCGATGCCGGTAAGCCGGGTGATAATGTCACCATTAAAATCCGCGGTTTGGGTACGATCAATAACAGTAACCCGCTGATTGTCATTGACGGAATTCCTACCGACTTGGGATTGTCTTCCTTGAATATGGCTGATGTGGAACGGGTAGACGTATTGAAAGATGCTTCGGCAACAGCTATCTATGGTTCGCGTGGTGCCAACGGTGTGGTAATGATTACCAGCAAACGTGGTGCCGAAGGTGCCGGAAAAGTAACGGTAAACGCAAACTGGGCTATTCAGAACGCTACTAAAGTGCCCGATATGCTGAATGCTGCGCAATATGCCGCCTTGAGCAATGATATGCTGTCTAATAATGATGATAATACAAACCCTTATTGGGCAGACCCTTCTTTATTGGGAACAGGAACGAACTGGCTGGATGAGATGCTACGTACGGGAGTGAAACAAAGCTATTCGGTTAGCTATTCCGGTGGTACGGAAAAGGCACATTACTATGTATCCGGCGGTTTCCTCGACCAGTCCGGTATCGTGGAAAGCGTTAATTACCGTCGTTTCAATTTCCAGGCAAATAGTGATGCCCAGGTCAATAAATGGTTGAAGTTCACTACCAATCTGACATTCAGTACGGACGTGAAAGAAGGGGGAAGCTATAGCATCGGAGATGCGATGAAAGCACTCCCCACCCAGCCGGTGAAGAATGAAGACGGTAGCTGGAGCGGTCCCGGACAGGAAGCGCAATGGTATGGAAGTGTCCGCAATCCGATCGGTACGTTGTGTATGATGACGAACGAAACAAAAGGATATAACTTTCTGGCAAACATCACCGGAGAGATTGCCTTTACCAAATGGTTGAAGTTGAAAAGTACCTTTGGTTATGATGCCAAATTCTGGTTTGTCGACAACTTTACTCCGGCTTACGACTGGAAACCGAATCCGGTAGAAGAATCTTCCCGCTATAAGAGTGACAACAAATCATTTACCTACCTGTGGGATAATTATTTTGTATTCGACCATACTTTCGCCCAAAAACATCGTGTAGGTGTGATGGCAGGTTCTTCCGCCCAGTGGAACAACTATGATTACCTGAATGCTCAAAAGAATATCTTCATGTTTGATAATATCCATGAAATGGACAACGGCGAGAAGATGTACAGTATTGGTGGCAGCCAGAGCGACTGGGCACTGCTTTCTCTGATGGCACGTCTCAACTATTCTTACGAAGATAAATACCTGCTTACAGCCACTGTGCGCCGTGACGGTTCCTCCCGCTTCGGTAAGAACAACCGTTGGGGAACATTCCCTTCCGTTTCTCTGGCATGGCGTATTTCGCAGGAAGAATGGTTTCCGAAAGACAATTCTCCGGTGAATGACCTCAAATTGCGTATCGGATACGGTGTGACCGGTAATCAGGAAATCGGTAACTACGGCTTTGTGGCTTCCTATAATACAGGAGTCTATCCTTTCGGCAACAACAACTCCACCGCTTTGGTATCTACCACCCTTTCCAATCCGAATATTCATTGGGAAGAGGTACGCCAAACCAACTTCGGTGTGGATATGAGCCTGTTCAATTCACGTGTCAACCTTTCGCTGGATGCCTACATCAAGAAGACGGCAGACATGTTGGTGAAAGCTTCCATCCCTATCACCTCCGGTTTTGAAGATACTACTGAAACCTTTACCAATGCCGGCAAAATGCGCAACAAAGGAGTGGAAATGACCCTGCGCACCATCAACCTGAAAGGTCTTTTCTCTTGGGAATCTGCTTTAACGGCTACCTATAACAAGAATGAAATTCTGGACCTGAACAGCGAAACTCCGATGTTTATCAATCAGATGGGTAACTCATACGTGACTATGCTTAGAGCCGGTTATCCGATCAATGTATTCTACGGATACGTGACCGACGGACTTTTCCAAAACTGGGAGGAAGTAAACCGCCACGCCACCCAACCGGGAGCAGCTCCGGGGGATATCCGTTTCCGGGATTTGAATAACGATGGAGTCATCAACGATGAAGACCGTACCGTTATCGGTAACCCGAATCCGAACTGGTTCTTCTCTTTAAGCAATAATTTCTCTTATAAGGGATGGGAACTCTCCGTTTTCCTGCAAGGCGTATCGGGAAACAAGATTTATAACGCCAACAATGTTGACAACGAAGGAATGGCAGCCGCTTACAACCAAACCACAGCCGTATTGAACCGCTGGACGGGTGAAGGAACCAGCAACTCTATGCCCCGCGCCATTTGGGGAGACCCGAACCAGAACTGCCGTGTATCCGACAGGTTTGTGGAAAACGGTTCCTATCTCCGTCTGAAGAACATCACGCTTTCGTATACACTGCCCAAAAAGTGGATGCAAAAGATTCAACTGGAAAATGCCCGCATCTCTTTCTCTTGCGAGAATGTGGCAACTATCACCGGATATTCCGGCTTCGACCCGGAAGTGGATATTAATGGCATCGACAGCAGCCGTTACCCGATTTCACGTACTTTCAGTATGGGCTTGAACTTTAACTTTTAAATCAGGAGAAAGAATATGAAAAAGATAATAACTTTGGTATTTATGTCTGCCGTGCTGGCATTGACATCGTGCAACGATTTCTTGGATAAATATCCCAAATATGGCGTCGATCCCGAGTCGGAAGTGACGAATGAGATTGCTGTGGCACTGACTACTGCCTGCTACAAGACTCTTCAGTCATCTAATATGTATAACCAGCGTATTTGGAGCCTCGACATCATCGCAGGCAACAGTGAAGTAGGAGCCGGAGGAGGTACTGACGGTTTGGAGACTGTTCAGGCTTCCAATTTCATTGCCCAGAGCGATAACGGCTTTGCCTTGTATGTATGGCGTTCTCCGTGGGTAGGGATCGGACGTTGCAACATCGTGCTTTCCAATTTGCCTTCAGCATCTATCTCCAATGAGATAAAGACCCGTTGCATGGGTGAGGCTTATTTCCTGCGTGCACATTATTATTATATTCTGGTTCGTTTGTACGGAGGGGTGCCTTTGCGCTTGGAGCCGTTTGAACCGGGAGAATCTGCGGATATTGCCCGTAATACGGTAGATGAGGTATATGCTCAAATTCTTTCCGACTGCAAAAATGCAGTGAATATGCTTCCTCCGAAAAGCAGTTATGGAGATGCTGACAGGGGACGTGCCTGCAAAGAGGCTGCAATGGCGATGCTGGCGGATATTTACCTGACACTGGCTCCCAACCATCGCGACTATTATAATGAAGTAGTGACCTTGTGCAATAACATTGCTGCAATGGGATATGATCTGACTCAATGCAATTATGCTGATAACTTTAATGCGACGATCAATAATGGTGCAGAATCTCTCTTCGAAGTGCAATACTCCGGTAGTACGGAATATGATTTTTGGGGTGGCGATAATCAAGCATCCTGGCTGTCTACTTTCATGGGGCCTCGTAATTCGGGTATGGTAGCCGGTGCTTATGGATGGAACTTGCCTACGGAAGAGTTTGTCAAGCAATATGAGGACGGTGATTTGCGGAAAGACATCACTGTGTTGTATCAGGGTTGTCCTGCTTTTGACGGTATGGAATACAGACGTTCCTGGTCGAATACGGGTTATAACGTACGTAAGTTCCTTGTGTCGAAAACCGTCTCTCCGGAGTATAATACCAACCCCAACAACTTTGTAGTATACCGTTATGCGGATGTCTTACTGAAGAAAGCGGAAGCTTTGAATGAGCAGGGACATCCGGATCAGGCTGCCGAACCATTGAATATCGTTCGTAAGCGTGCCGGACTGACAGAGCTGCCGACTACTCTGACGCAGACCGAAATGAGAGAAAAGATTATTCACGAACGCCGGATGGAACTTGC
>CAMTFK010000293.1 GCA_947071285.1 uncultured Bacteroides sp.
GATATACAATGGAGCTGCCGAATGGTTGAAATCATGGGCGAAAGTTCCGGCAGATGAGTGGCTGAAATTGATGGAACAGTGGAATCCGGAAAAATTTGATGCCAAGGCTTGGGCGAAGATGGCTAAGAAGATGGGAGTGAAATATGTGAAAATTACTACGAAACACCATGAAGGTTTCTGTTTATGGCCAAGTAAATATAGCCAATATACAGTGGCGCAAACACCTTATAAAAAAGATATTTTGGGCGAATTGGTAAAAGCCTATAATGATGAAGGCATTGACGTTCATTTTTATTTTTCGGTGATGGACTGGAGCCATCCGGATTACCGGTATGACATTAAGTCGAAAGAAGATGAGGTCGCTTTTAATCGTTTTTTGGAGTTTACAGACAATCAGTTGAAGGAACTTGCTACCCGTTATCCTACCGTAAAGGATTTTTGGTTTGACGGTACATGGGATGCCAGTATCAAGAAGAATGGTTGGTGGACGGCCCATGTAGAACAAATGTTGAAAGATATGTTGCCGGGGGTGACAATCAACAGTCGCTTGCGTGCTGACGATTATGGTAAACGTCACTTCGATAGCAATGGTCATTTGATGGGCGATTATGAATCGGGCTATGAACGCCGCCTGCCCGATCCGGTGAAAGATGTGAAAGTGACTCGTTGGGACTGGGAAGCATGTATGACGGTTCCCGAAAACCAATGGGGGTATCACAAAGATTGGTCTATAAGTTATGTGAAAACTCCGTTGGAAGTGCTGGAGCGCATAGTACATGCTGTTTCTATGGGAGGAAATATGGTCGTGAACTTCGGACCGCAAGCTGATGGTGATTTCCGTCATGAAGAGAAGGAATTGGCTGATGCCATTGGCAAGTGGATGAAGGAGTATGGTGAGTGTATCTATGGCTGTGATTATGCCGGCTGGGACAAGCAATCCTGGGGATATTACACCCGTAAAGGAAAAGATGTGTATATGGTTGTCTTCAATCCCCCTTATTCTAAGCTTTTAGTAGTAAAGACGCCGAAAGGTACAAAAGTGGCAAAAGCCGTTTTGCTGGATGGAAAAGAAGTGGCTGTGAAAGAAACTGCACGTAATGAATATAATGTGAACATGCCGACAAAGGCACCTGCCGGTCCTTTTGTCATTAAGCTACAGATAGAGGAAGATGCAAGTGCAGCAGATAAATATCGTGATGCACTGACCTGATTTCTGTGAGTATGCGGTTCCGTCAATACCTATTTAAAAAAACGATATTCTAACCTTTAATTATATATAATGTTATGAAGAAGCCTTTTCTTCTTATATTTTTCTTCCTGATAACTGCTATGCAGGTCGCTGGACAGCAAAACTTTGACAAGGCTGCCATAAAATCCATTATGAAGCGAGTGGCGGATTGGCAGATAGCCAACCCTAATAAGGGGGCGGAACATGACGATTTGGATTGGACACATGCAGCCTTGTACATGGGAATGCTGGATTGGGCGGAACTGACGGAGAAAGAAGATGGTGATGATTCATATTACCAATGGTTGCTCCGTATAGGACGACGTAATCATTTTCAAGTAGGAAAGTGGATGTATCATGCTGATTTTATTGCCGTAGGACAGCCTTTTATCGACCTTTACAATAAATATGGCAATAAGAAGATGATTGCACCCGTCATGGCAAGAGCTAACTGGATAGTAGAAAATCCGGCGGAAACAACTTTGGAACTGGATTATGGCAAATTGGAAACCTTGGACCGCTGGTCTTGGTGTGATGCATTATTTATGGCTCCCCCTGTATATGCCAAACTTTATGCATTAACTAAAGATAAAAAGTACTTGGATTTCCTGAACAAAGAGTACAAAGCCACTTATGATTACTTGTATGATAAGGAAGAACATCTGTTCTATCGCGACCGTCGTTATTTTACCAAGCGGGAAGCTAATGGTAAGAAAGTGTTTTGGGGACGAGGTAACGGTTGGGTATTGGGAGGACTGGCTGAAATATTGCAGGTGCTTCCCCGGACTGAACCCTCACGTGCCTTTTATCAGGATTTGTTTGTGACTTTGGCTACTCGTGTGGCGGGTTTGCAAAGTCCGGATGGATATTGGCATGCCAGTTTGCTTGATCCTGCATCCTACCCATCACCTGAAACAAGTGCAACCGGTTTTATCGTTTATGCGTTTGCTTATGGTGTGAATGAGGGGCTGCTTGATAAAAAAACGTTCATGCCGGTGATAGAGAAGGGATGGCAAGCATTGGTGGATGCGGTGGAGCCGACGGGTAAACTGGGTTATGTACAGCCTATCGGCGCCGACCCGCGTAAAGTGACGCGAGATATGACCGAGGTTTATGGAGTCGGAGCATTTTTGCTGTCCGGATGTCAGATTTATAATCAATTATCTAATTATGAAAAATAATATATTGTTTTTATTGCTTGTTTTGTTGATGTCAGGCATATCCGGTAAGATGGATGCGCGCGAAGTGGCATCATTCAATGACGGTTGGGAGTTTAAGAAAGGCCCGTTTTCAAAAGATGCTATGCAGGCTGTACAGAAATGGAATACGGATTGGCAGGAAGTAACCATCCCTCATACGTGGAATGCAGACGATATGCAGAAGAAGGTGTCTGCTTTCTATGAAGGTGTAGCCTATTACCGGAAAAAGTGTACTTTCCCCGATAATATGGAAGGTAAACGCATCTTTCTGCGTTTTGAGGGTGTTGGCTCGTGTGCCGAAGTCTATGTTAATGGTTACTTGGTAGGTACGCATAAGGGAGCGTATTCAGCTTTTGTATGCGAGATTGGAGCGCAAGTGAAGTTCGGCGAAGAAAACGAGATTGTAGTGAAAGCAGATAATGCTTCACGTCCCGATGTCATTCCGACTAACCATATTCTATTTGGGGTTTATGGGGGAATTTATCGTCCTGTGTGGTTGATTGTGACGGAACCTTGCAACATTGTAGTGAACGATTGTGCTTCTTCCGGTGTGTATATCACTCAGAAGGATGTTTCAAAGAAATCGGCTGAGGTTACTGTAAAGGTGAAAGTGGATAATGCAACTATGGCCCCTGCATTATTGGAACTGGAGAATACCGTATATGATATGAATGGCAAATTGGTGAAGAAGCATATCCAGTCTTTTGAACTTACTCCACAAGGTGTACAAAACTATGCATCTCATTTTAAATTGAACAATCCTCATTTATGGCAAGGACGTGAAGATCCCTATCTGTATAAAGTCGTATCACGCCTTATGCAGAACGGACGTGTGATAGATGAAGTTATCCAACCGCTGGGGCTTCGCAACTATGAAGTTGTGGCCGGTAAAGGCTTCTTTTTGAATGGAAAGCGATACCCGATGTATGGTGTAACCCGCCATCAGGATTGGTGGGGGCTGGGTAGTGCCTTGACTAACAAAGAACATGATTTCGACTTGGCACAGATTATGGACATTGGTGCCACTACTGTTCGTTTTGCACACTACCAGCAATCGGATTACATTTATTCACGTTGCGATACGCTGGGCTTGGTTATTTGGGCTGAAATTCCTTTCGTAAATCGTGTTACCGGACAAGAGTGGGATAACGCTCACCAACAAATGCGTGAACTGATTCGCCAGAGTTTCAACCATCCCTCTATCTATGTATGGGGAATTCATAATGAAGTGTATCATCCGCATGGTTATACCGCAGCTCTTACCCAATCTATTCACGACCTTTGCAAGTTGGAAGACCCGGATCGTTATACAGTGTCTGTCAATGGTTACGGTCATGCCAACCATCCTGTCAATCAGAATGCAGATATACAAGGTATGAACCGCTACTTCGGCTGGTATGAAAGGAAAGTACAAGATATTAAGCCGTGGATAGAAAAGATGGAACAGGAATATCCTTGGCAACGCCTGATGCTGACAGAGTATGGTGCGGATGCCAATATCAAGCATCAGACAGAAATTTTAGGTGATGCCCTGAATTGGACAAGCCCTTTCTATCCGGAAACATTCCAGACCAAAACGCATGAATATCAGTGGAGCATTATTGCCCAGCATCCTTATATTATTGCTTCTTACCTGTGGAACATGTTCGATTTTGCAGTACCGACATCTAAAAGAGGCAGTGTGGATGCTCGCAATATGAAAGGAATGATGACTTTTGATCGCAAAATCAAGAAAGATTCCTACTTCTGGTATAAGGCGAATTGGAGCAAGGAGCCGGTTGTCTATTTGACGCAACGTCGGAATGTGGAGCGTGAAAAGAAAGAGACCACTGTTACGGTGTACTCCAATATAGGCACTCCCAAGGTGTATCTCAATGGACGGGAACTGACAGGTGTCCGGAAGGGGTATACCGATGTACATTATATATTTGATAATGTGGTATTGAATGATGGCAAGAATGTGCTGAAAGCGACCGTCTCTCATCAGGGACAAGAGTATACGGATGAAATAGAATGGATGTATAATGGAGAGCGAAAACGGACAGCA
>CAMTFK010000294.1 GCA_947071285.1 uncultured Bacteroides sp.
AAATGGGTGGAATCTGCCGTTGCTCCGAGGTTGTTTATCATGTTGCGGGTAGGCACGATGCTTAGTCCGGAGTTGAACAGGATAGAGGCGTGGAAAATGGTTTCATAAAAGGCTTTCTGCTGTTCCCGGTGACGCTGGCACATATAGATAAAGTCGCTCCGGAATTTGCGTTCCTTGATGAGTTGCTCCAGTTGTTGCATATTGAAGGAGTCGTCCAGGAAACTGTAAAACTCGTCCCATTGGTCGACTACCCGTTTCCAGCTCGCCCATCCCCAGATGGAAAAGGTGGTGGCGAAGAAATAGTCGGATGGCATATCCTGGGTGATTTCTTCGGGGTTGAATCCGGCAATCATGCTGATGCGGGTGTCGTGTTCGTATTTATCCAGCATCTCCTTGCAGAATTGGAAAAAGGAGACGGAGGGCACATCGTCGTCTTCCAATACGATGCACTTGTCGACTTTGGAGAAGGCCCATTTTTGCGAAATGTATTCTGAAGGGTCACAGCCGAAATTCTTTTCCTGATAAAGCTGTTCTACTTCACATTCCCAGTCTATCTGTGATACGATTTCACGGCAGGCTTCTATTCCGGGCAGGTCACGTTCGTTTCGTGCTCCGTCCTGATAGAGGAAGAGGCGGGACGGACGCGCTTTCTTCACTTGCTCGAACACTTGCGACAACTGTTGCGGGCGGTTGAAGAACAGGATAAGTACCGGGACGTCTACTAAAGCGGATTTCATATTCATAGTTCTTGTTTTGGGGTTGTACTGAATGACAGGGCGGCAGGATAGTGGTTGTTCACTTTCTCCTGTTCTTCCTTGGTAAATCGATGCAAGGTCGGGTAGTTGTATCGCAGGAACCCTTCCAGGTCATCGGGAGCGGTCACGGTGAGGGGACCGAATTTCACCGGTTGCAGGTGGTGGAGGCTTTCTACGGTCACGTGGTCGGCGGTTGCCATGACGTTGTTGTAGTAGCGGGTGTTTCGTGAGTTGAAACAGCTTTGCACGGATACCAGCATCCGGTAAATTGCTTTTTTAGAGAAAAGAGAGTCGACTATTCTGTTCAGGAGACAGGAGAAGGCTCCCCGGTTTGTAGGGTTCTCTATTTCGCACTTACCGAAGTGTTTCCACATCCATATCTCTTTTCCCATCAGGCAGCATTTGAGGAAGCCGAGTATGCCGGATTGCATTTGCCGCAACAGTTTGTTGTCGGGAATCCTGTCGAACGGGAAGATATCTACAAAGATGCCCGGATGCATCGGGACGTTCTTGAACATTTCTTCTACAAAGAGGGTGTTGTTTTTCTTAACCTTCGCGTAGTAATAAGGGGTGTGAGGGTCTGTCTCTATCCATGAAAGGAAGTAGGAAGGACCCAGTTCTCCGGGTGCTACTTTTAAGAATTTGTTGTAATTCTCCCGCGTCATGCCGATGTCTATATCATCATCCCAGGGGAGAATTCCCTGATCGTAGAGTGCGCCGATGGCTGTGCCGCCTATCACAAAATAGGGAATATCGTGCTTCTGACACACCCGGATGGTTTCTCCCAATATGTCGTAAAGTTCGGCATGTAATAAATCAAGCTCTTCGGCTGTATATTTCTTGTTCATCGGAAATGGTTAATGCACGTTGTCTTGCAAATGTAGTAATTATATTGCTAAGTTACTATAACTTTAAGTTTCCTTGCATAAATTCGGTGGCCACTCGCCCGCGTCCCGGAATGGGGAGGACGGATGCTTGCGGAAAGTCCTTGAGCAGACAGTCTGCCGGATGGATCTCCGGATAGAACTTCTTCAATAGGAACAGGCTGGGACCGGTGGTGATACTTCCTATAAAGACGGAAGCATCCATCAATAGCTGTATCGAGCAGAGGAACCGTGCCATTTGCTTCTGTTTCAGCTCTTTGGTGGTCTGTGTGAAGGCGCTGTTGACGTATCCTTGCTCGTTGGGGCTGCAAAGGGTGTACCAGTGTATGTCCGGGGCAAGGGTTTGCACTTGCTCGAAGAGGCGGTAGTCGTCGGTCAATACAAAGACGTCGCGGATGGCTGTTTTTTCTTTGATGAGGCGTATGTAGTGTTCCGGTGGCAGCAGGTTGGTTTCGGTTATCTTGTCTCCTCCGCGTATTTGGCATCCTGCGTATTGAGGCGGAAGTTGCAGGGTGGCGGCAAATTGGCGACATTCCTGTGTGGTGTTGTCGTTGAGTTTCCAGGTGATTTCCGTCAGCTTTTGGAAGGTGTGGAGGTAGTCACCGTCTATTCCCAGTTCGGGGATATGGAAGTGCTGGTTGGGGTTGAACGTCACTTGGAAGTTGAGCAACACCGGTTTACCATACGTGAAGAAAGCAAGGGCTTTTCCGATGATGTTCTTGCAGGTTACTTTCAGTTTCCATTTCAGTAACTTCGCTTTAGATAGTTTTTTGTCTTTCATTAATGCTTGCCATGAAGGCAGGCGATGGGTGTTGTAGGTGTGGTGAAACGGTTCGTGCACTTGCTCGCAGAAAGGTGCGAAACAGTCTTCCCAGCCCTTTTTCCATCCGAAGTTGGCGTCGTCGGAGTAAAGCTTGAACTGTATTTTGTGTTGCAGGCAATAGAGCATTGCATGGAGCATATAGGTGTATTCGGTAAAGAATCCGGCGTCTATACCTATGTGATAGATCATCGTCTTTTTGAAAGAACTGTTCAGAAGGCGGTATTTAGTGGCAAGATCATTGGGGTTCATGTGGCTTCTTTTTGATGAAATACTGGATGCTTTCTTTAAAGGTGACCGAACGGCTGCCCCACATAGCGGCTACGTAGAGTGCTGCTGCGAGCACTATCTTGCTTGCCAGGCGGAGATAAATATTCTCGATGGAGCGGGTGGAATAATAGGTGATTACCATAACGGTGGCGGCAATGACAGCATAAGGAAGTATGTCTGCCAAAGCATGGTGTAACTTTAGTCCGATTTCCTGTTGCACGAAGAAGTGCCACGTCAGTATCCACAATATATTGATGGATACGTAGACGGCAAGCATGGCATAGATTCCGTGCGAATGGGCCAAAAGGACACTCGTGAGTAGAATAATGCCGAGCACTATGGTGTTCCACATATAGATGTGGGATTTTCCTTTGCTGATGATGAGTTGCTGATAGAGTCCTGCAATAGGGATAAAAGCTCCACTAATACAGAGTATTTGCATGATAGATATACTGGAGTGCCATTTGTCGGTGATGGCAATAGTAATTAGTTCTTGCGATATAATGGACAATCCCAACATGGCAGGAAACGAGACAAAGGCGGTGAAACGCAGCATTTTGCGAAATACCCGTTTTTGTCGTTCGAGGTCGTCCGACACTTTGGTGAGTACCGGCTGTGCCACTCCGTTTATCATGCCCGATATGAAAGATTGCCCCATTGTACACCATTTGTTGGCCTGATTGTAATATCCTACTTCCTTTTCGGTGTAGAACTTACCCAGTATCACGGAAAACAGATTGTTGTTGATGTGATTGAAGATATTGGTAATTAAAAGTTTTCCACTGAATCCGAACATCTGTTTTATAGGAGCGAGATTGAATTCGAACGTAGGCCGCCAACTTGAAAAGTACCAGTTGCAAGCTGTATTGACGGCTACGTAAACTATGCCTTGTGTGGCATACCCCCAATATGAGAAGCCTAGATAGGCAAGTGTGACTCCGGCAATGCCGGATATGGTAACTCCGATAACCATGGATAAAGACCGTTGCTTAATCATCAGATTACGCTGCAAATAGGCACTGTGGGATATTCCCAAACTAGCGATGACAAAGCCTGTGAAAGCATATCGGGCTAGCGATTTCAGTTCAGGAGTTTTGTAAAAATCAGCAATGAGTGGTGCGCACAGGAATAATACTAGATACAAGCACAGACTGATTGAAATGTTGAACCAGAATACGGCATTATAATCTTTATGAGTTACTTCTTTTCTAGTGACAAGGGCGGCTGTGAAACCACTTTCTTGTATTGAGCTGGCTATGAGGGAGAAAATGGACAACATTCCTACCATACCATAGTCTGAAGGGGTAAGCAATCGTCCTAAGAAAATTCCGAAAACAAGAGTTAGCAACTGCTGTATGCCGTTGCTGAATCCTCCCCAAAATAGTCCTTTGGCTGTTTTTTCTTTTAGTGACTGATTCTCGCTCATGCTATTATTTTACTTTATCGGATAGTATCTTTGCTTGTTGCTGTTCGGAAAATTCTTTCTTCCATTCTTCTACTTTCTGTTGGATAAGTTGTATGTTAGGTAGGTGTAATCAATAGTGAACGCACTGCGTTCACTATTGGATATGTTTTGTAAAATTGTTGGCGAAAAGCTAATTAGTTATTTCCAATTGCGCCTATACTGTAGGCGCAATTGGAAATCTTTATTTTACTTCGCTGCCCGGCTTCACCTCACGTCCCGGCATAATAACTGCCAGACTGCCGTCGTTGTTTTCGGCACTTAGAATCATGCCTTCGCTGA
>CAMTFK010000295.1 GCA_947071285.1 uncultured Bacteroides sp.
ATCTTCCTCAGTATATGAGTTCTTCTGGCGGATATCCTGTACTATCTTCATGAACTCTTCGGTTTTCGACAAGAAATCCTTGAATTTCTCCGTCTGCTCCTCATGCCCTTCCACGGCAGGTAGTTTCTCGGCTGCATCCAATTGCAGTCTCAGTTCCACAATCTTCAGGTCCAGACGGGCTTTGTCTTCCACATGCTTGCGGGCATAGAGGTTGATAATACTCTGCATTGTCAGACTCATCTTTTTCATGGCAATAATCTGCTCTTTCACCGGATTTTCCGCCAGCAAGACTTGCTGGGCCTGCGCAACGATAGGACTCAGAATATCAAATATGTTCTGCTTGCATTCGGACATCTCCACACTCAGTTCATAATTGTCATTCAGCAAATCCGCTATTCCTTCCGTCTTCTTCTCTTTCAGCAGAGACAGGTATTTATTAAAATTAGCATAGAACTGCCCCCTTGACTGGAAAAGTTCGGTATAATTCTGTATCAGGTTCTGCCGTACATCGTCGCCAAAGTAGTCACCCGGCTGTATCACCGCCGCAGAATCTTTCTTAGAAATGACAGGAGACATGATATGCGAAAACATCTGCACCTTAGCCTGCTGTTCCATATACCCCAGAACCGCATTTACATCTCTCTCTTTCACCAAATTTTTCAACAGAGCCAATGAAGTATCATAATATTTCACCACTTGCCCTGCATCTGCAATCTCTTCGGGGGTATAGTTCACCGCCTCCTTCTTACTGCCCGTACAGGACATCAACATAACAACGCTTATAAATGCGCCCAAGACTAACAATTTCTTTCTCATAGAATTTTTCATTTTAATTTCAGTTTCGTAAACACTCAACTTATTAGTTGACAAGGAAACAATCTCCTTATAAACTAAGAACACAGCCGACGTTGAGCTTATAACAATATAAAAGCGATTTTGCTCTCGATTATGGATTTTTTCACCTTTGTATTTTGTACTTTTGCAGCGGATTTCAGAATCCTGTATGAAAATTTGAATCGGAACCATGAGCAACATAAAAGGTTATATATACGCGGCAGCTTCTTCCTCCACATTCGGATTAGCCCCTTTTTTCACCATATCCTTATTGGCTTCAGGCTTTTCCTCTTTCGAAGTGCTTGCTTACCGTTGGGGAATCGCTTCACTCACCCTGGGAATATTCGGTGTACTATTAAGAGAAACTTTCCGTATCAGCCGGAAAGATTGGGGAACTGTATTTATATTGAGCCTGCTCCGGGCAGCAACTTCACTAAGCCTCGTCATAGCTTACCAACATATCGCCAGCGGAGTGGCATCCACCATTCACTTCATGTATCCGCTGGCCGTTGCCCTCGCCATGATATTCTTCTTCCGGGAAAAGAAATCATTCTCCATTCTGTTTGCCGTACTGGTTTCGCTGGCGGGTGCGGCATTGTTATCATCGGGAGAGATAGACTTTAAAGGTGGAAATACAACAACAGGGCTGATTGCCGCCACGCTATCCGTATTCTTTTACGGCGGGTATATCGTCGGAGTACGTAAGAGCCGTGCCATTCATATCCCATCTACCGCACTGACTTGCTACGTCATGGGGCTGGGCGCTTTATTCTTTATTATAGGGGGAAGTCTGACAGGCGGTATTCAATTGGCAACAGGCGGACAAACATGGCTGAATATCCTCGGACTGGCACTACCGGCAACAGCTATTTCAAATATCACGCTCGTGAAAGCCATCAAGTACATCGGCCCTACACTGACCTCCATCTTCGGAGCCTTAGAACCTCTTACGGCGGTAGCTATCGGATGTCTGGTCTTCAAAGAAAGTTTCACTCCGGGCACTGGTCTGGGCATATTGCTGATTTTGATGGCGGTCACCGTCGTCATTATGCACGAGAAGAAAACAAGCTGATAAGAGTGATTACTTACTCTTTTTATAATCAGTAATAAAGCCTTCCATCATCCACTTCGCCAAAGCCTGGCGATTGGAACTGATAACGAAACGGCGTTGGTCGAAGGTATTCTGAATATTTCCCAGTTCTACAAAAACCCCGGCAGGAGTAGAATTAGCCAACACATACAGGTTGCGCGGGCCTACCGTGCCCGTAAAGCCGCGATTAGGTTGATGTTTATCATACTTAGACTCAAAAGTATTCTTCATCGTAGTTGCCAGGCGCTTGCTGTTGGCACTGTTGGGGGCATGATAAAAGAACACATCCGTCTGATGTCGCTTGCTGCGGCTATCCACATGCAGGAAGATGGAACGGCAATAGGTATAGTTCTTGCGGTCTTTTCTATAAAGTTCATTGATTTTGATGCAACGCTGGCGAAGGCGAGCCACTTGATTCAGAGGGATAGCATCTCCCATGCAGGTTTCGCGCTTACTATTATTAAGGTAGCGTTCGTCACGAATGCCGTCTTTGGCATCCTGAATAATGATATAAACCTTTGCCCCCTCTTCCATCAGATTACGGGCAAGACGCAGGGCGACATCATAAGCATATTCATCTTCATGGAGTTCAACGTTCCCTATCTTACCGATAGCACCGGGGTCGGGTCCTCCATGTCCGCTGACCACATAGAAGCAGGCACCCTTCAAACGGTTACCGGTCACCCGGACTTTAGCCAGTTCTTTTCCGAAAAGAGGTTCATGAATTGTTTTGCCGGAACCGGCAGAAGAGGCAGAAGAAGTAGATGAATTTGCAGCAGTTTCAGTTTTGGATTTCAGTGGCGGAAGCAGGTACTTCACTCCTAAGCGCAATTCCTGTTTTCCGCGTAACTGCTTTTTATTCAGTTCAAGAAACTCCAGATAGTAGGCTTTACCGGGACGCTTATTGCGTTGCAAGAAGGCCGAAATGCCTTCACCAGACCTCGGTGCAGCCCTTTCCTCTTGCGCCGAAGCGTGGAAAGGGGTGAGAAACAGGAAAGAAGATATAAACAACAAAAATAATATCCGAACCATAATATCCTTAGGTATTAATGAGCTATGAGCTACATGCTACAAGTGACAAGTTGCTGCGCTTTGTCTGCCCGGCTACCACGCCGAAAGGAACTTGTCACTCGTAGCTCGTAGCTTGTAGCTTTTACAAATTACTTCAACTGTTGCGGACAAAAATACAATTATTTTCCCTACTTTTGCGCCCATAAATGCGTTAATTGATAAGAAACTATAAAAATAGATAGCATTATGGCAAAACAATTAAAACCGGAGACACTCTGCGTACAAGCCGGATGGACTCCAAAGAAGGGTGAACCCCGCGTGCTCCCCATCTACCAAAGTACAACCTTCAAGTATGAAACCAGCGAGCAAATGGCACGCCTTTTCGACCTTGAAGAGAACGGCTACTTCTACACCCGCCTGCAAAACCCTACGAACGACGCCGTTGCCGCCAAGATAGCCGCCCTCGAAGGTGGTGTGGCCGCCATGCTGACATCCAGCGGACAATCTGCCAACTTCTACGCTATTTTTAATATCTGTCAGGCAGGCGACCACTTCGTCTGTTCATCTACCATCTACGGTGGAACCTTCAACCTCTTCGGTGTGACAATGAAGAAGTTGGGCATCGAAGTTACTTTCGTCAACCCGGACGCACCGGAAGAAGAAATCTCAGCCGCTTTCCGCCCGAACACCAAGGCACTGTTTGGTGAGACCATCTCCAACCCGACGTTGGAAGTGCTCGACATCGAAAAGTTCGCCCGCATCGCCCACAGCCACGGCGTGCCTTTGATTGTAGACAATACCTTCCCGACTCCTATTAACTGCCGCCCGTTCGAATGGGGCGCTGATATCGTGGTACATTCCACCACCAAATATATGGACGGCCACGCCACCAGCGTAGGCGGTGCCATCGTGGATAGCGGAAACTTCAACTGGGATGCCTATGCCGACAAATTCCCCGGATTGTGTACACCCGACGAATCTTATCACGGCCTGACTTATACAAAAGCTTTCGGCAAAATGGCTTACATCACCAAAGCTACCGCACAGTTGATGCGTGACCTTGGCAGCATTCAGTCTCCGCAGAATGCATTCTTGCTGAATATCGGTCTTGAAACGCTCCATCTGCGTATGCCGCAACATTGCAAGAATGCACAGGCAGTTGCCGAATATCTTTCCAAAAACGATAAGGTGGCATGGGTTAATTACTGTGGCCTGCCCGGAGACAAATATCACGAACTGGCACAAAAGTATATGCCGAACGGTTCGTGCGGTGTTGTCACCTTCGGCTTGAAAGGAGGTCGCGAAGTAGCCATCAAATTTATGGACTCACTGAAACTGGCAGCTATCGTCACCCACGTAGCCGATGCCCGCACCTGCGTGCTGCACCCCGCCAGCCATACGCACCGTCAGCTTTCGGACGAACAATTGATGGAAGCCGGTGTACGTCCCGACCTGATCCGTTTCTCGGTTGGTATCGA
>CAMTFK010000296.1 GCA_947071285.1 uncultured Bacteroides sp.
ATACAGGGCTTTATTTAGATAGATTAGTGCAGAATCATATTGCATTGTTTTATAATAAGCATCTCCCAATACAAGATAAGTTCTAGGGAGTATATTGGGATTTTCTTGGTTGCTGATACTTAATTTCGCAAAATCAACGGCCTTTTCTCCCATATTCATTCGGCCGTATAGCAGACTCAATGAATAGGCAGTTTTAGTTATCAGGCTTTTTAAAGTGCTATGACGTGATATTTCGAATGCATAAAGTAATACTTGTTCTGCTGTATTATAATCGCCTTCTTTTATATTAATCATACCTCGT
Source organism: uncultured Bacteroides sp. (assembly GCA_947071285.1). Taxonomy (GTDB): domain Bacteria; phylum Bacteroidota; class Bacteroidia; order Bacteroidales; family Bacteroidaceae; genus Bacteroides. The sequence goes on from CAMTFK010000296.1 coordinate 302, forward strand.
TGTGATAGCACTTCTACATGGAGGTGAATGTCTTTTTGCTGAATGGCAAATCTTTCCGTTATTTGATAGATTGAGTCTGCTTGTTTATTTAGTTGTTGCATGTAATATAAATTGGCTATATTATTATATATGCGTCCGGCTAAATCGTAGTCCGGAATCTTTTTGGCATAAGGTATGGCTCTGAAAAACTTGTTTAGTGCTTGTGGATAGTCTTCTTTGTCTCTCCAAATGCATCCCCAATAATAATATGCTTTTGCCTGCATGGCTGTATTTCTAATCGAATCGTAGTATTGTACAGCCAAATGTATCAGAGAATCGTTTGTTTGCTGTATGAAGTTCTTATCTCGTACCTGTGTCACCAACAGCGCATAATATGCCCTGTCTTCTAATGATTTTAATTCTTCCGGTTTGATTTTTTGTAGAAACCGTAAGGCACTGTCGGGAGATTGTTGCATGAGGGAGTCAGCTTGTACAAGTTTATAATTCGGTCCGGAACGTGTACAGGCCATTAATAAGCAAGACGTAATTAATAATGTAGCTAAGGAGTTGACTCTCATTGCCTTATCTTTTGATGTTGGAGCTTGCAAAAGTACCCCTTTCTTACGATAAAAGCAATGTAATGCAGGTCTTGAAGATTAATTCCTTTTATTTCGGAGATGCATCGCCGAAATAAAAGGAATCTGTAAAAGATGTGGAAGTGGAATTTAGGTATGCAACTCCAATACGAAGCGGCAGCCTTTGGTATAACTGCTATCCAACGTCAGGCTACCATTCATTTTGGTAGCAATCAGGGAGCAAATAGGCAATCCTAAACCATCACCTTGTGTCAGGTCTTTTACTTCGGTGAAAGGTTTGAACAGGTTTTCCTGCTCTTCTGCAGGGATGCCGATTCCTGTGTCGCTGATAATGAATTGGTGGGTATGCGCACCACGTTTTTTGAAATCCAACCAGATTTTTCCACCTTCCGGAGTAAATTCAGCTGCATTGTTCAGCAGATGGAGCAGGATGCGTTCAAGTTGCTCCGGATTAGTCTTGACACTAAGCTTCGGAGCATTGACGGTAGTAGTGATATCCGGCTTCAAACCTGCTTTAATTTTATCCATTACGCTTTCGCAGAAAGTATTGATGTTGATTTCGCGCATTTCGTAAGCCTCAGAAAGCGTACTCTCCAACTCGGAAAGTTCCTGGATATGTTCGGAGAAGCCTTTCAATGCGCGTACACCCGGTTGGGTTGCATCCAGAGTATTCAGTGTCGGCTCCATTTGTGCGGAGATATTCTGGATAAACTTGGTTTTGAGTTCGTTGTGTTCGTTGGCTATCTGAATGGCTTTCTTCTGTTTCCGGGTGAGGAGGACAAAGCGCAGCAATACGATGCCTGCCACTACCAGTGCGGCGGCAAGAATGGCTGCCAGTACGCAAAGTCCGATGATGATATATTGCTTAGCGCTCAGTGAGTCGTCCTTATCCTGAATGGTTGCCTGGCTTTCCTCATATTTCCGTTTCAATACATTCAGTTCATCCTGGGCGGTGAGGGCCTTTACGGAATCAGCCCAAAGGATGTATTTATCATAAGTACGTGCCACCAGTCCGGCATTGTTTGCTTTGCGGGCGATGTCGATGAGGGTTTTATAAGACTCGTCTACCTTGGCATAGTTCTTTTGTTCCTTATATTGGCCTATCAGGCGGTTGATGTAGGCATCACCTTGTGAATTCATGCCGAAAGTGTAATAGTAATTGGCCTGGGTATAGAGCAAGTCATTATTTAAAGAATCGTTGCGGGCTGCCTTGGCGGTTTCCTCCAACTTAGCCAGTTGCTCTTTGGCACGGGCGGGGTTCTTTAGGTTGATGTACATTTGCAGGCGTTCCTTATTGATGCGGAAACGCAGGGCGGGCATGGTTTTACCGCTTTTTTGTTCACCGTCAGTCACCAATAGTTCGGCGCCGCGCAGCAGTTCGAAGGCTTCCTTATAATAATTCTCCCGATGGTAGAGGGCGCTGGCATTGACGCCGCACTCTACTGCCTTGTCATATTTCCCCTGAGAGGAAAAGGCGTTATATGCTTGTAAAAATAAGTAACGTGCCTTGATATATTCCTTTTTGGCAAGATTTTCTTGCGCTTGTTTCATTTGCTCATCGGCACGGTTTTGCGAATAGGCTTGACTACAGATGCAGAAAGCAGCTAAGAAGAGTACGGTAATTATCTTTCTCATATTTGATTCATTTTATTTGCTCACAAAGTTAAGACATTCTTCTGTAGGTTGTACAAGAAAAGCGCCTAAAAATCTTTGCTTATCCCATTTTTATGGTGATAGTGGCGAGTGAATTTATATCCCGGTCCGTATTATCTCCGTATTATCTCCGTATCTGCTCCGTACCAAGTCCGTGTTATCTCCGTATCTATAGAGTACGGAGCAACTACGGAGCAGCTACGGAGCAGGTACGGCGGATGTACGGAATTAGTATTTGAAACTGCTTCCTCCCAGGAACTCACGCAGAAGTGAGGTCGGCGGGATTTCTTTATCCTGTACCGGGGTAAAGTATTTGATGAATTTCAGCAACCGATATGCTTCGGCATATTCCGGACAGTTGCGTGGCACACTGGTCAGTATTGGTTCGGCATGGCAGCGCAACACGGCAAATTCAAATAGCAATGCGGAGTTGAACATTACATCGGCGTTTTCCTGATAGGGGAAAATCCATTTGTCTTCTCCGGCGCGCACACTGGGCCAGCGTGAAATGGTTTCGCGTGCCGAGTAGCCACGATAGTTGAAGTCGCGGATAATGCGGCGCAGCAAGCGGTTGTCCGTTGTGGGAATCCAGTTATGGTCGTCCAGGGAAATGGTAGTCAGGGCGGACACATAGATTTTGTATTTGTTCGCGGCAGGTATCTGCGGAGTGAGTTCAGGGTTCAGTGCATGTATACCTTCCAATATAAGAATGGTATGCTCGTCAATCTTCAGCTTGTCGCCTTTGTATTCCCGTTGTCCGGTACTGAAGTTGAAGCTCGGCAAGTCTATCTCTTCGCCTCTCAACAAGGCTTGCAGGTCTTCTTCAAACTTTTTGAGATCGAGTGCATAGAGTGATTCGTAATCATAATCACCATTGGCATCTTTAGGGGTGTCTTCGCGGTTCACAAAGTAATTATCCAGCGCAATGGGGTAGGGGCGCAATCCGTTTGTCATCAATTGCACGGAGAGGCGCTTGCTGAAAGTGGTTTTACCCGAAGAAGATGGACCGGAGATGAGAACCAGCTTCACCCGGTTACCGTTTTCGCCCCGGTTGTATATATCATCGGCAATCTGGGCTATCTTTTTTTCCTGAAGTGCTTCGGCCACATTGATTAAATCGGTGGCATGCCCTTCTTCGCAGGCGAGATTGAAATCGCCTACGTTGCTTAATCCCATGATATAGTTCCAGCGTAGGTGTTCCTTAAAGACATCGAGCATCTTCTCCTGCTTCACAACTTCCTCTAATACGCTGGGATTTGCCTTGTTGGGAATGCGTAGCAACAGGCCATCGTAATATTTCACGATGTCGAACAGCCAGATAAAGCCGGTGCTGGGCAGCAGGTTGCCATAATAATAATCAATAGTGTCGCCTAATGAATAATAGTAGGTATAGATGGAGCCGGAAGTTTCCAGCAATTTCACCTTGTCCGTCATCCCCCGCTCATTGAAAATGCGTACAGCCTCAGAAGTATGGCATTCCGTGCGGCGATACGTGATGTTTTGGTCTATAATTTCCTGCATGCGTTTTTTGATGGCGGACACATCTTCCAGCGTGATGGTGCGTCCGATGCGCAGGTTGCAGAAATAGCCTTTGGATACAGGATGTTCTACAAACAGCTTCCCATCCGGAAACAATTCGCTGACAGCTTTATATAATACAAAACAGAGGCTGCGCACATACGTTCGCAAACCGGAGGAATCGCGTATATCGAGAAATTCTACATCTTTATTATTATATACCCTGAAGTTCAGTCCTTCGGAGCGGTTATTGACTTTTGCGCTGACTACCTGATAGGGAAAATTAAGATTAAAACCGTAATAAATATCCAAAAGTGAACTCCCGATAGGGAATT
>CAMTFK010000297.1 GCA_947071285.1 uncultured Bacteroides sp.
CATTATGCCGTACATCATTACGAACCTAAGCAGATTAGCTTTCCAACTCTCCACCATCTCTTTGCGGCACAAGCTCACAAAACGGGGTGCACTAAAAAAGGTATCGCGTATCATTGTTCATTCTTTTTAGGGTGAAACATTTCTGCCATCTTCTCTGGTGCGGCAAGCGTAGCACCGAACAGCAGTTCAAGATTAATCTCCGATTCTTCGTCTTCCGTATTCGGTAGCATCAGGAAGTTTCCTTGCACGGAAGGCAGTGTATAAAGTGCTGACTTCGCCATTTCATGATCGTCACTTTCAAGGAAAAGCAACTTGTTGCAAATGCTGGCAGTAGACTCATCAAGCAGCACATGACTGTTATCCATAATCACCACATGATCTAATATCTTATCAATATCCCGCACCTGGTGAGTGGAGATAATAATCGTCCTGTCATCCGACATGCCGGAAGCAATGAACTTACGGAATTGGCTCTTACCCGGAATATCAAGTCCATTGGTAGGCTCGTCCATAATCAACAGTGAAGTATGGGTAGCCAATGCAAAACTCATGAATACTTTTTTCTTCTGCCCCATAGATAAAGCTCCCAGATTCAAATCCTGCTCCATCTCAAAATAATGCAGGTACTTTACCATATCTTCTTTGCTGAAACGAGGATAGAACTGACTGTTCAGTTCCACATAGCTAACCAGGGATATGGACGGAAGTTCAAACTCCTCAGGTACCAGGAACATATCCCGTAGCGTGATGGGCAACCTGCGACGCACATCAGTGTCATGATACATCACCTTCCCACTCTTGGGGGTGAGCAAACCACTCATCAGATAAAGCAGTGTAGACTTACCGGCGCCATTCTTTCCCAGCAACCCGTATACTCTACCCTTCTCCAATGAAAGCGAAAAATCGTGCAGGACTTCTTTCTTGCCCCGACGATAACTGAACGAAATGTTTTCTACTTGTAGCATAAGCTTGGATATTTATTAGTTCTTTAGCGTATTAGTTTATTAGTACACCGCAAATGTAGGCAAACTTTTTAATATTCCAAGCGTTTCCTCAAAAAAAAGCAAAAAAAAGAGAGGAGCTAAGAATCACTCTCCACTCCTCCCGACACGACAAACAACTAAAATTGTTGCTATTTGATGCCATCCAACGCCTTTTTGGCAGTAGCATTGGCGGGGTCTATAGCCAGAATTTTATTCCAGTACTCCTTCGAAGTAGGATAGTCGCTCTTCAATAGATAGTAGTAGCCCAGATAGCTGTAACACTCTATCAACGGAGAATTATACTTCGGATCGTTTTTACTTAGCAACACCTCCATCACCTTTTCATAATAAGGTTTCGCCAACCCGTCGGTAGTTTCGGGGTCCATGGCAGAATTGGTCCGGGCGCGCCACATATCTCCCAGATAACTATCGGGAGCTTGTTCGGAAACAAGTGCGAACACAGAGTCAGCAGACTGCAACGCCGCCATACGGTCGGCAGGCTGCACGGTGAGCGTGTCCGAAGACGTGCCCTGTCCGTAATAAAGACGCCCTAACTGGAATAAGGTTTCAGGGGTCTTTTTATCTTTGGCTAATGAATCATAATACTTCTGATAAGAAGCAATAGCCTGTGCATAATCGTTCTTCATTTCATAGGCATCGGAGATTTCACGCCACAAATCGGTCTGCGTATTATCCTTCTCGAGTGCCTTGCCATATTCTATAATGGCTTCATCGTATTTCTTCAACGCGGTCAATAAGGCGCCGTAGTAACGATAATCCAGATAAGAATAGTCTGCATTGTCCGAAGCATGGAAGAAAGCATCAGCAGCTTTCTCCGCATCTTCATAACGTTTCAGGTCCGTATTGTTATACATGGCAAGACGGTTGAATGCAGCATGACGGGCGTTCGCCTGCAAGCCTTTCCGGGCTATTTGCAGCGATTTCTCGAAGTCATGGTTCAGGAATAAGGCAAATGCATACTTCAACATGTCATCTTCCGTAGCAAGAGGCGTATTGATGAACTTCGCATACATCGCAGCAGCTTTATCAAACCGATTACTGGAATAATACACTTCGGCCAACTCCTTGTCAGCTTCCAGACAATCCGGCTCCACAGCTTTCAGTTGTTCCAGCTTCTCGATGGCCAATGAAGGACTGGCAGATTTGTATGCCTGCGCATATTTCAGATAAGCCTCCTTACAGTTCGGGTCGAAGTAAATGGCCTGTTCATAAAGCTGACAGGCTTGCCCCACATTCTTTTGTGCAAGAGCTATGTCTCCCTCCAGTACAGACACTTTCGGATCCTTATTATTGGCTTTCTTCGCCATTGCCAGATACTCCTGAGCATCGGTAAGCTTTCCGGCATTCAAATAAACGTGGGCTATGGAAGTCACAAGGTCCACATTCTTTTTATTCTTCCCTTTCAGCAATGCACCGGCTTCCTCAGAAGCTTGTTCGGGATTGGTCTGAACCAGGCTTTTCATTTTATCTACCCCAGCCTGCCATTCGTTCACAGGCGCTTGCGCAGAAACAGTGCCGGCCAACAGCAATGCTCCCATACTAAGAATTAACATCGTTTTCATAATAGCATTCATTTTAGTTATTTATCTTTTATATTTACCACCCGCACCGGTTGGGTAGCAGGCACTAATCCCGACTTTAAAATAATCCGCTGTCCCCGGTCGGAAGAGAGGAAAGAGGCAAATCCCCACGGAAGAGCGCTCCGCGGATCGTTCAACAGGACATAGATGCTGCGTGTCAACGGATAATCACCGTAAAACAAATATGCCTGATAGGGTTTGAAACTGTTTTCCGGCGTCGCCTTGTCGGCAGCGCTGACGGACATCACCCGCACTTCTTTGCTAAAGGAAAGCCCTGTGCTGTCATTACGGTCGCTCAGCCAATTCACGCCGATAATACCGATAGCATCAGGAGTCTTTGACACATAGTCGATGACCTCACGGTTGGTCTTCAACGCCTTTACCTGGTCCGACAACGTAGCACCCTTACAAATGGAATCTACCGCAAAACGTACGGTACTGGAATTCTTGTTATCGAATACCAAACTGATATTCTTCAACCGGGATGCCGGATAGATGTCTTTCCATTGTGTGGTCTTCCCTGTCAGGATGTTACGGATTTCATTCACGGTAATCAGTGTATCGGGATTATCTTTATTGGTAATCAACGCTAATCCATCCGTGGCAATCTTTATCTCCTGCGGAAAGAACTTCCGGCTATTGAAAGAGTTCATCTCCTCCGGTGTCAGCCTGCGACTGGTTATCGCCAACCGCAGACTGTCCTTGAGCAATAGATTGACGGCTTCCACTTCCGTCACATAACGGGGCACAATTCCCGCCAAAGGAAACAGTCCTTCAAACACATCCACCTCTTCCTGCACGATAGGCTGAAAACTTTCGTCCGCAGCAATCGCTATCACGCCCGAAGTGTATGTATCCGTCAGTCCATCCTTGGGCTTGCTCTGGCATGCCGACATAGCAGCCAGCATCATCACCAAACCTAAAAGCTGAAGTTGTTTCACCGTTTTCATCACACACGTTATTATTGCAATTTAAACACAACCGGTATTGTATACTTCACCGACACAGCCTTACCGTTCTGTTTGCCGGGAATCCACTTAGGCATGGACATTATCACGCGGACAGCTTCTTTGTCCAGATAAGGGTCTACACCTCTCAGCACATTCACATCGCGCACACGACCATCGGCACCTACCACAAACTGACAAGTCACACGTCCTTGCGTTCCGTTTTCCTGAGCAATAGTCGGATATTTCATGTTCTTGCTGATGAACTGCATCATCTCTGCCTGTCCACCGGGGAACTGAGGCATCTGCTCTACCATATCGAAGACCTTTTCAGGTTCCGGCTCGGCTTGCGTAACCACTTGTTTCAGGTCGGCAATATCCTTACCGTTTGCTTCGTCATTACCTTTCACGTCGGCAATAGAGATGGCAACTTTTGTTTCAGTCAGTTCCTTCTGACTCTTCATTTCATCCTCTTCGTTTACTTCCTCGTCTTTTTTGATGACCGGGGCGGTAAACTTGATAGAACTCTTCAAAGCAGGAGGCGGGGGAGCAACAGGCTCCACTCTCTTCATCTCTTCCTGTTTAATCTCCGGTTCTTCCAGTTGAGACAGGGTGGTAACTTCGGTCATCACTTCCTTCTGCTTCGGTGTAGCCATCTTTATCAAAGTAGGAATGCTAAACCCTACCAATGCGACGACAATCACCAATATCACAGCGATATTATGACGTTTCGGAGAAGTCTCCCTCAACTTATAAGCACCGTATGCCTTGTTCTTGCCGTTGAATATAAGGTCACACCATTCCGAAGAACTTAAATCTACTTTAGCCATATTCTTACTTTTTT
>CAMTFK010000298.1 GCA_947071285.1 uncultured Bacteroides sp.
TATGTTGCGAATTACGCATAAAGAGTTATCTTTGTCGCTGTTAAAATTAACAAGTAACACATCAACCCGCTTTTATGTAGTATTCAATATATAATTAATATCAATATGAACGACAACAAACTTATGAACCGTGCAGCGGATAACATCCGTATCCTCGCTGCTTCTATGGTTGAAAAAGCCAATTCCGGTCATCCCGGTGGCGCCATGGGTGGTGCCGATTTTGTGAACGTACTCTTTTCCGAGTTTCTGGTGTATGATCCCGAAAATCCATCATGGGAAGGACGCGACCGTTTCTTCCTTGATCCGGGACATATGTCACCGATGCTTTATTCTCAATTGGCATTAATCGGAAAGTTCACACTGGACGAACTGAAAGAATTCCGTCAATGGGACAGCCCCACTCCGGGACATCCTGAACGCGATATCAAGCGTGGCATCGAAAATACTTCCGGACCACTCGGCCAAGGCCATACCTACGCTGTAGGTGCAGCTATTGCCGCTAAGTTCATGAAAGCCCGCTTTGAAGAAGTAATGCCGCAGACTATCTACGCTTACATTTCAGACGGTGGCGTGCAAGAAGAAATCTCACAAGGTGCCGGCCGCATCGCAGGTGCACTGGGTTTGGACAACCTTATCATGTTCTATGATGCCAATGACATTCAGCTTTCTACTGAGACGAAAGATGTAACCATCGAAGATACTGCCAAGAAATATGAAGCTTGGGGCTGGAAGGTTATCAAGATTAACGGTAACGACCCTGATGCCATCCGTGGCGCTCTGAATGAAGCTAAAGCTGAAAACGAACGTCCGACCCTGATTATCGGTCACACTGTGATGGGTAAGGGTGCGCGCAAGGCAGACGGTAGCAGCTACGAAGCTAACTGTGCTACTCACGGTGCTCCCCTGGGTGGCGACGCTTATGTTAATACCATCAAGAACCTTGGCGGTGACCCGACGAATCCGTTCGTTATCTTCCCCGAAGTGGCAGAAATGTATGCAAAGCGTGCTGCCGAGCTGAAGGAAATCATGGCTAAGAAATATGCAGCTAAGGCTGAATGGGCGAAGGCTAATCCTGAAAAGGCTGCCAAACTTGATTTGTTCTTCTCAGGTAAAGCTCCGGAAGTGAACTGGGCAGCTATCGAACAGAAAGCAGGTTCGGCTACACGTGCAGCATCGGCTACCGTATTGGGTGCCCTCGCTACTCAAGTAGAAAACATGGTTGTTGCTTCTGCCGACCTTTCAAACTCAGATAAGACAGACGGCTTCCTGAAAAAGACCCATGCTTTCAAGAAAGGTGATTTCAGCGGTGCATTCTTCCAGGCTGGCGTTGCCGAGCTAACAATGGCTTGCTGTTGTATCGGTATGGCACTGCATGGTGGTGTGATTCCGGCTTGTGGAACGTTCTTCGTATTCTCCGACTATATGAAACCTGCCGTGCGTATGGCTGCCCTGATGGAAGTACCTGTGAAGTTCATCTGGACACACGATGCATTCCGCGTAGGTGAAGACGGTCCTACTCATGAACCGGTAGAACAGGAAGCTCAGATTCGTCTGATGGAGAAACTGAAAAACCATAAAGGACACAACTCCATGTTGGTTCTCCGCCCGGCAGATGCAGAAGAAACAACTATAGCATGGAAGTTGGCAATGGAAAATACAACTACTCCTACAGGCTTGATTTTCTCCCGTCAGAATATAGCTAACCTGCCCGCAGGAAATGACTACGAACAGGCTGCCAAGGGTGCTTACATCGTGGCAGGTTCTGATGAGAACCCGGATGTGGTGCTCGTTGCTTCCGGTTCGGAAGTATCCACACTGGTGGCAGGTACGGAATTGTTGCGCAAAGATGGTGTAAAGGTACGTATCGTATCCGCTCCATCCGAAGGTTTGTTCCGCAGCCAGGCTCCGGGTTATCAGGAAAGCATTATCCCTGTGGGTGCAAAAGTGTTCGGTCTGACAGCCGGTTTGCCCGTCAACCTGCAAGGCTTGGTAGGTGCCAATGGTAAGATTTGGGGATTGGAGTCTTTCGGTTTCTCTGCTCCTTACACTGTGCTGGACGAAAAGCTTGGCTTTACGGCTGACAATGTTTACAAGCAAGTGAAGGCAATGTTATAAGAATTATTCAATGTGCTGATGTGCTAATATACTAATTGGCTGCGCTATATACGCTGCATAGCCATTGGCATATTGGCACATTGCTATATTATCACATTAATGACATGAAAACAATTGGAATTTGCTCCGACCACGCCGGATTTGAATTAAAAGAATACGTTCGCGGTTGGCTGGAAGTTAAAGGTTGGGAGTACAAAGATTTCGGAACATACTCTACGGATAGTTGCGATTATGCAGACTTCGCCCATCCACTGGCACTCGCTGTTGAAGCCGGAGAATGTTATCCGGGAATCGCTATCTGTGGAAGCGGTGAAGGCATCAGCATGACGTTGAACAAACACCAAGGCATCCGCGCTGCACTGTGTTGGACAGCAGAGATTGCCCATCTGGCACGTCAACATAATGATGCCAATGTGCTCGTGATGCCGGGACGCTTTATCAGCACGGAAGAAGCTGACATGATTATGAGGGAATTCTTCAGCACACAGTTTGAAGGAGGACGTCATCAGAAGCGAATCGATAAGATGCCAGTGAAGTAAGAACAAGATAGAGCGATGTGTCTCTTCCTATTGAGTACCCCATTACAATTAGTCATCATTCATTGTACAGACTGATTGTGATGGGGTACTTATTTTATATCCGGGAAATTCCAATGGCAAAAGGCAAAAGGAATTGAGTATTTTTTACAAATGAAATCACTTTAGCAGAGTTCTTCACCGCCAATAACGGAGTGATAATATTTCAGCCGTAACATGAACCTATTTCAGTCGTATAGTGAATAGGGTTCACTCGTATACTTAATAGGTTTCAGCCGTATACTGATTGTCCCCCCTTTCAAAACACGCTCTGAAGGGGGTTAAGAATAGACAGACCGATTGCATGGTAAACGCAAATACAAATTCTAAAAAAATAAGACATCCTATCTATACATATCACCAAACCACTATTATAAAAACGTCAAATATTACACATTTTCTATCAAAAACTCATCTTCATCGACGGGAGTGTTCCGTACCTTTGCTGCCAACATCTAATAACCACTTAAAAGAAAAACAGGAAACGCATGAAAAAAGTATTCGGAATTCTTTCCCTGCTTCTCTCGGCTTCATTGGCAATCGCCAACCCGATAGACTTCGACAAGGCTTTCAAGGAGAGTGCAAAGATTGAAAAGCAAATCAAGAAAACATCTTTCCCCAAGCAAACGTATCTCATCACGGACTTTGGTGCCAAACCCGGTACTCCGGACGCGCCTTGCCATGAGGCAATCAACCAAGCCATCGTAACCTGCTGCCTGAATGGTGGCGGTACGGTTGTAGTTCCCAAAGGCACATTCTATACAGGCCCCATCACGCTGAAAAGTAACGTCAACTTTCACGTAGAAGAAGGGGCCACATTGAAATTTTCAACCGACCAAAGCCTCTACTTCCCCGGTGTCATCACCCGTTGGGAAGGAATAGACTGCTATAATGCCCGCCCACTGATTTATGCTTATGGAGAAACAAATATCGCCATCACCGGTAAAGGTACCATCGACGGACAAGGTTCCAATGATACTTGGTGGCCTATGTGCGGTGCCCCCCGCTATGGTTGGAAAGAAGGCATGGTGGCACAGCGCAACGGCGGGCGCGAACGTCTGTTGATGTATGGTGAAACCTCTACCCCCATTTATAAGCGCATAATGACGCCCGAAGACGGGTTGCGCCCGCAACTCATCAACTTGTACTCATGTAGTACAGTGCTGATAGAAGATGTAACTTTATTGAACTCCCCCTTCTGGGTTATCCACCCGCTATTCTGCGAAAGCCTTATCGTGCGTGGCGTATATGTTTATAACCGTGGTCCCAACGGTGACGGCTGCGACCCCGAATCCTGTAAAAACGTACTGATAGAAAATTGTACTTTCGATACTGGCGACGACTGTATTGCCATCAAATCCGGTCGTAACCAAGACGGGCGCAAGTGGGGCATTCCCAGCGAAAACATCATTGTACGTGGCTGTTATATGAAGAAAGGACACGGCGGAGTAGTCATCGGCAGTGAAATCTCCGGTGGATACCGTAACCTGTATGTGGAAAATTGCAAAATGGACAGCCCTGACCTCGACCGCGTCATCCGTATCAAGACCAGCACCTGCCGTGGCGGATTGATTGAAAATGTGTTCGTGCGTAACGTCACCGTAGGCCAGTGCCGCGAAGCCGT
>CAMTFK010000299.1 GCA_947071285.1 uncultured Bacteroides sp.
GCAAATATAGTTTTTTTTTCACATTCAGAAGTAAAAGGAACTCAAATATTTGCACCTGGCAAAGAATTTGCTGCCTTTGTATGACATTGTTTTTACTTCATTCCACGATTTTTTAACATCGGTTCCAGTTGTGGTTCTGTACCGCGGAAGTTCTTGTAAAGTGTCATTGGATCTTCACTGTTACCTTTTTCCAGAACGTTGTAACGGAAGAGGTCGGCTGTCTTTTTGTCGAAGATGCCATGTTCCTTGAAGGCTTCGAAAGCATCGTTGTCCAGTACATTTGCCCACAAATAGCTGTAATAGCCTGCGGCATAACCGCCGATGATGTGGTTGAAGTAGGTGGTACGATAGCGCGGAGCAATCTCAGGGATGAGTCCCAGTTGGTCCATTGCTGCTTTTTCGTAGGCTAATACATCCAAATCTTTGGTGTCCGTCAGGTTATGCAGGTTCATATCCAGAATAGCTGCGGCCAGCAGTTCGGTTGTCATGAAACCCTGGTTGAAGGTTTTCTGGTTCAGAATCTTTTCGATGAGGCTGTCGGGGATGGTTTCACCGGTTTGGTAATGCTTGGCATACATTTTCAGTACTTCTGGTTCAGTGGCCCAGTGCTCATTGATTTGAGAAGGTAATTCTACGAAGTCGCGTACTACGTTTGTTCCGGAAATGCCTTTGTAGTTGCATTTAGTCAGTAGTCCGTGCAGGGCATGGCCGAATTCGTGGAACAGGGTTTCTACTTCGTCAATGGTCAGCAATGAAGGCATATCGCCCACAGGCGGGGTGAAGCTGCATACGTTGCATACCAGCGGGCGGATGTCGCCTTGCTGTTCACGATAGTTGCTCATCCATGCACCGCCGCTCTTGCCCGGACGGGGAAAATAGTCTACATAGAACACGCCCAGGTGTGACCCGTCGGCATCTTTCACTTCGAAGACTTCTACATCGGGATGATATACGGGAATACCTTCCAACTTGGTCAGTGTGATGCCATAAAGTTTGTTGGCTACGGCAAAAGCACCTTCGCGCACGTTCTCAAGTTTGAAGTAGGGCTTGATTTCATCTTCTTCAAGATTGTATTTCTCTTTGCGGAGTTTTTCGGTGTAATACCACCAGTCCCATGCTTCCAGCTTTTCACCTTTACCGTCCTTATCCATGATTTTCTGCAATTCGGCAGCTTCGGCTTTTGCTTTCGGTAAAGAATAGCTCCACAGATTGTTCAGGAAGTCCATGACTGTAGCGGAATTCTTAGCCATTGTGTTGTCCAATACAAAGTTGGAATAGCAATCGAAGCCCAGCAATTGTGCTTTCTCAAGACGCAGGCTGACGATGTCCGTAATAATTTTCTTGTTATCGTTCTTATCGTTATTGTTGCCACGGCTGATGTATGCTTTGTACATTTGTTCGCGCAAGGGGCGATTGGCGGAATATTGCAGGAACGGGATGCGGCTGGCATTGCCCAGCGTAAACAGCCATTTTCCTTCCTGCCCATCTTCTTTTGCTTTTTCGGCTGCACTTTGACAGAACCATTCGGGCAGTCCGGCAAGGTCTTCTTCTTTATCTATGTAAAGCTTGAATGCATTGTTCTCATTCAGGATGTTATCACTGAATTTAAGTCCTAATGTAGACAGTTGCTTATTGATTTCGCGCAGGCGTGCTTGCTTCTCGGGAGATAAATTTGCTCCGGAACGAACAAAGTCTTTGTAGGTCTCTTCCAGTAAACGCTGTTGTTCGGTAGTTAATCCCAAGGATTCTTTCTGCTGATATACAGCACTTACTTTCTTGAAAAGTTCCTGATTCAGAGAGATGTTATCGCTATGTTCCGATAGGGTTGGGGCAAGCTTGATGGACAAGTCGTTCAGGCCGTCCGTCTTTTCCGCATCCGTCATATTGTAGAAAATGGCGCTAACTCGGTCGAGTATCGGGGAGCTATTATCAAAAGCAACGATTACATTCTCAAAAGTCGGAGCTTCGGAATTGTTCACTATAGCGTCGATATTCGCATTTTGTTCTTCAATACCTTTCAGGAAGGCAGGTTCGTAATGTTCCAGTTTGATTTTGTCGAAGGGCGGTACGCCATGTTCGGTCTGGAACTCGGTTAGGAACGGATTGGTCTCCGTCTGCGTGGCACAGGAGTACATCATACAACTTGTTGCTAAAATAAAAATACACTTCTTAAACATAAGTATTAGGTATAAAGTATTAATTATAAATTATTGACTTGCAAACTCTCAACTCTCAATTTCCCACTTTCAACTTTTTCAAGTAACACCAGATAGGGTAGTGGTCGGACTCTTTTATCGAACGGTCCACTGTGCAGTTATAGGGTTTCAGATTTTTGCTTACCAGGATATTGTCAATTCGGAAATAGAATTTATTCTGGTTGTAGGAGATGCCCAGTCCGCGACCGGATTTGGTGAAAGCGTCGTCTAACTCCTCGCTGATGACCCGGTGGGCATAAGAAATAGGCGTATCGTTAAAGTCACCACAAACAATAATGTAGGGATGTCGCGACGAGGCTATTTCTTGCGCAATGCTGTCGGCTTGCGGAGCACGGATGGCTGATGCTTCCGCCAGTTTGCGGATAAGCAGACGCATACCGCTTTTCACTTTCTCCTTTTCGGGGGCTTTGAGCATGCTTTCATACACTACTTTATCTTCCTTTGTCAGCTTGTTGGATTCCAAGTGGTTATTGATAAGCATTACAGTGTCTTCTCCCATCTTCAGCTCGTAAACCACAGAACCGTTGTATTCACTGGCATAATCCAATTTGCGCGACGAAAGAATGGGATACTTGGAATAGCAGGCTATCCGGTTGGTATGTCCTTTACCACTTCCCACAAGCTGGATTTTATGATATGGATAGTCCTTAAGGGCTTTATCTACATCCTTTTGGGTGAGATGGTGGGGCGATTCTACAGTTTGGTATTCTTGCAGACATAGAATATCGGCCCCGCTGTTTTTCAGGTAATTCAGGATTAGGTTTTCTCCATCTTTCTTCACAGCTCCGTCAAAGCCCATTATGTTGTATGATAACACTTTGAAGCTATCTTCCGGTAATTTATTGGTATGGAAATTGACGGGAAGGTAAGTCCGTATCTGCGAATAGCAAATAAGAAGAGCTACCAGCGGAAACAATGCGAACTTGTATTTCTGAATAATCAGCCAAAAGATGAGAAAGCAAATGTTTATCACCAGAAAAATAGGGAATGTCAGCCCCAGACAGGACTCAACAGGATGGGCAACCGGCTTGATATGCGGGCTGTAAGCGGTAAGAAGCAACAAGCTTATGAAGAAGATGTTGACCGCTAAAATCAGATAAGCAACGAATTTGCCGATATGTTCTATTCCCATTTTCTTGTACTATCGTTTGCTCGCATCGAACAAGCTTTTCTTTTCTTCCGTAGTCAGGCTTTCATATCCCGACTTTTTCAGCTTGTCAAGGATACGGTCTATTTCTTCGGATTGTACTTTCTTGCGGGCGTTATAGTCATAATCTTTTTGGCGGCTATTGCCGTAGTGTACTTTCATTTTTGGCTTACGGGCCTTAAAGCTGAACAACGAAACAATGGCATCCAGGATTTTATTAATCCAGGTAGTTATATCTCTGCCTTTACTTATTCCGGCAGCAAACCAGACTCCTGCCAACGCGCCACCCAAGTGTGCAATATGTCCGCCTGCATTGCTGGAGGTGATGAACAGTAAATCCGTACCGATAACAATAAGAGCCAGATACTTCAGCCGGATTGTTCCGAAAAGGAATAACCGTATCGGGTAGTTGGGCTCACGATAAGCTGTAGCTGCTACAATGGCGAGTACGGAAGCAGATGCACCCAGCATGAATGAGTAATCAATCATCGGACGGAAATACGGGAAAATGTTGTATGCTGCCATATATAGCAATCCACCGCAAATACCTCCTAATATGTACACTCCACGCAGGTGCTTGGCCGAGAAGAACATGAGAAACAGTGCTCCGAACCAATACAACCATAGCATGTTGAACAGGATATGCAGAAATCCTGCATGCATGAACATGTATGTGAACAGCGACCACGGCTGTATGATGAATTGCGTCAGTGAAGCCGGTAGTTCCAGCCACTCAAACACGCCGCCAAGGCTACGGTTGAATAATTGCAGAATAACCTCTGTCAGCGTAGTAATAACAAATACACCTACGTTGATATAAATCAGTTGGATATAAATATTCCCCCTGCGAAAAGCTTCTTTAAGGTCAGTTATAATAGTACCCATTTCCTCTGTCTTTT
>CAMTFK010000300.1 GCA_947071285.1 uncultured Bacteroides sp.
GAAGAAGACTTTCATGAAGTATTCAATGGTCCCGTCATCCGGCTGGCCCTGCGCCTGAAGGAAGAAGGCAGAATCCGCCACATCGGACTGAGCAGCCACAACCCCACCGTTGCACGTATGGCTGTGGAAAGCGGACTGATTGAAGTGCTGATGTTCTCCATCAATCCTTGCTATGATCTGCAACCGCCCACTGAAAACGTAGATGACTTATGGGCCGATGAAAACTATGCCCACTCCCTGCAGAACATAGATCCGGAACGGGAAAGGCTCTACGAACTGTGCGAAGAGAAAGGTGTAGGGCTCGATGTGATGAAGGTATATGGCGGCGGAGATTTGCTAAGTGAAACCAACTCACCCTTTGGCAAAGCTATGACTCCGGTGCAATGCATCGAATATGCACTGACCCGTCCGGCTGTTGCCTCCATCATGGTGGGGTGCAGAAGTTGTGATGAGATGCAGGCAGCCATCGACTGGTGCACCGCCAGCAAAGAAGAAAGAGACTACACCGCCGTCATGACAGGCATGGAAAAGTTCACCTGGAAAGGCCATTGCATGTATTGCGGACATTGCGCTCCCTGTTCCGTAGGCATCGACATAGCAAGCGTGAACAAGTACTACAACCTGACCATTGCCCAGAACGAGATACCCGAGACTGTGCGTGAACACTACAAAGCCCTCACACACCACGCCTCAGAGTGCATCCAGTGCGGACAATGCGAAACGAACTGTCCCTTCGGAGTCGCCATCATCGAACAGATGGAAAAGGCTGTGGAGAAATTCGGATATTAGCAGAGCGAACGTTGCTTTACTTTCCAGGCATAAAGCAACACCACGATAAACGAAAGCAACGGAACGATGAAAGAGAAAGACATATTGGTCTGATCAGCCACATACCCCATCATGAGCGGTCCTACCGCTCCTCCGATGGGGGACATCATCAGATAGGAAGATGCACGCTTAGTATAGTTCCCCAATCCTCTCAGCGAAAGCGCAAAGATGGTGGGGAACATGATAGCTTCAAAAGCATATCCCATGAACAGGGCTACCAGTGACAGGATTCCCAAGTCAAGCACCGCCAGAGAAGTACTGACCACCGTACCCACCGCACAGAAAAACAGTACCTTCTCCGCCCGGATATACCGCATAATCCAGCTTCCGGCAAAACGACCGCACATAAACAATCCCAAGCCACCGAACGAAAGCACCACAGAAGCATCACGGGCATTCATCCAACCATCATCCACCACATAATTAATAAAGAAGCTGTTGATTGATATTTCTGCAATCTCGTAGCAAAACAGGCTGATAATACCGAAGATAAACAGCTTGTGCGACCAAAGCCCGCGTGCACCGTTTTCTCCGACTTCTTCTTCATCAGCTTCATGAACAATCTCCGGCAGACGGATTTTATAGAACACCAGTGCCACCATCAGCACTATAATTCCCATCAGTGTGTAGGGCAAGGATATATTGCTTTCGCCCCCTTCCGAGAATAATAACAACCCACCGATAAGCGGCCCGCATATGCATCCCAAACCATTGAATGACTGCGCCAGATTAAGACGGCTGGCAGCCGTTTCACGTTCGCCAAGTTCCGTCATGTAAGGATTAGCGGCTGTTTCCAGAAACACCAATCCGCAGGCTATGACAAACAGGGAGAAAAGAAAGAAATTGAAAGACATCCAGTATTCTCCGGGAATGAAAAGCAGGGAGCCTATCCCGTAAAGCAGCAAACCGAAGACCACCCCTTTACGGTAGCCATATTTGTTGATAAACAGTCCCGCAGGGATAGCCATCACGAAGTATCCCAGATAGAACATCACTTGCACCCATGCCGAATGGGCACGTGTAATAACCAGCACATCTTGAAAGTGTTTGTTCAGCACATCCAGTATGGCATGTGCAAATCCCCATAGAAAGAACAGGGAAGTAACCAAAATAAAAGGAATCCGATATTCCTTCTTTACCAAATTTTGCATACAGAATTTTCTTATATTGAAAACCGCTCAAGATTTTCCGGGCACAAAGATAGCCAAGAAGTTTCATAGTACGGCAATTTCCAGTAACTTTGTGCCCTGATAAAATAAGTATAATGGAAGCTAAAATGAGAATAAAGTATCTGGTATCATTAGTAATGATCCTGATAATGGTCGGTTTAGCGGAATGGACGGGTGAAAAGGAAATTCTTTTTCCTGAAATGACAGCACTCATTATCGGTCTTCTGATTGTTGATAAAAGGGTATGGAAAGTGAAGCGTTGGCAAATAATTCTACTTATGTCTCTTGGGGCTGTTACAGGTATTTGTCTTGTGAGATACTCTCCCCTGTATTATGTAGTTAACCTATGCGTTGCATTCGCATTTGCCGGAGCTTGCCTCCTGATAAGCCGGACTACCTTGATTCCCCTGATTTCTGCCTGTGTGCTACCTGTATTGTTGCACACGGAAAGCATTATTTACCCGATTGCCGTTTTTTCAATGTCAACGCTGGCGGTAGTCGTGCAAATCATTATGGAGAAATGCGAAATACGAAGCCGGCTACCGGAAAAAACGTCCGGAAAGTCCAGTAAGAAAGAAGTGTTCAGGTGGTTCTTCTTATTATGCCTTGTGGGACTCATATCCATGTTTGCCGTCAGCACTGATTATCCTTATATGATATTGCCTCCGCTAATGGTTACTTTTGCGGAAATGGTAAATTCCAAAGCCGGATTCAGGAACCGTCCGACACAGGTATTCCTGTTCCTGACTACCGCAGCCACGCTGGGAACAGTGTTCCAGCTTGTCGGATACCATTATCTTCACTTACCGGAAACACTCATTGCCTTATGCATTGCGGTATCCTTGTTCCTCATCTTCGAATGGACAGGAAAATACTTTGCTCCCGCCGGAGCACTGGCATTCATCCCCATGTTGTTACCGGAAGAAGGATTGGCATGGTTACCTTTACAAGCATCCATGGGTGCAGCGCTATTCATAACCCTTGCAATGGTTATCTTCCAGAAATGTTATCTGTGGAACCGGGCACAAATCATTTACTGTGCCACTCCCACTCTTCTACGTGAATATATGGACCGCAGAAAAAGAAAACAATCATAAATATCCTCCTCGAAAAACGATATGAAAACATCTCCCAAACAATACATTGAAACCTCACGCCTGATTCTGCGCGACTGGAAAGAAGAAGATATCCCCGTTTTTGCCCGACTGAACAGTGATGACAAGGCAATGGAGTTCTTCCTCAACAAACTTTCCTACCAGGAAACCCTCGACTTCTATAATCGTATTCAGAAAGAATTCTCTACCAGCGGATACGGACTATATGCAGTAGAAAAGAAAGAAGACCATGCATTTATCGGTTATGTAGGATTACACAACATTACGTTTGATGTAGACTTTGCCCCGGCCGTAGAAATAGGTTGGCGGCTGATTCCCGAAGTGTGGAATCAGGGATACGCCACCGAGGCGGCTTCAGCCTGCCTGGAATATGCAAAGACAACATTGGGAATGAAAGAACTATATTCCTTCACCTCGCTTCCCAAACAAACGTTCGGAGCGTGTGATGCAAAAGATAGGTATGATGAAAGATAAAGAATTCAATCACCCGTTGGTCAGCCCCGACCATCCTCTATACAGGCATATATTATATAAGATTACTTTGGTAAACAGATAGTTGCCATAAACAGATACCTTTATCTGGTATGCTACTTTGTTTCCGTAACCTTACTACTTCTCTCAATCACAGTGCCTGCAAAGATTATACGAGTTGTACAACTGGAGCAGCATGAGTTGTACAACTGGAGCGGTATGAGTTGTACAACTCGTATAATCTTCGCAGGTATCCCAAAAGACAAAGGTAGTAAAGCTGACAAAGTGAATGAGTAAAGCCAACAGATAATGCAAATAAAAAACAATTATCGCTTTTTTATTAATAAATCATGAATTAAAAGTTGCTGTATCCAACTATTGTATTACCTTTGTCGCAGTTTGAGTTACGAATCGTTATCGTATAGTTCTTCTTTTTATCCTTTATTAAGCAGACCTCTCCTTTAATTATCCCCTCACTCTTACATTAGTATTTATTTAATTAAAATTTCAAATGAACATTTACATTTCAGGTTTAAGCTTTGGCACAAATGATGCCGACTTGAACGAATTATTCACAGCGTATGGAGAAACCTCTTCAGCTAAAGTTATTATGGACAGAGAAACAGGCAGATCCAGAGGATTCGGTTTTGTAGAAATGGCCGACGATGCAG
>CAMTFK010000301.1 GCA_947071285.1 uncultured Bacteroides sp.
ATGGATAGTTAGTACTTTCATTTTGTAATAGATTTGGGGTCGGGAACAAAGATACAAAAAGAGTTGAGATTACAAAAGGAAAGTAATAAAGATTACAGGAGGGAAAATTCCTCATATTGAAAAATTATATATTTTTGCACCCGCTTTCGGAAAAAGTCCGAAAGAACTATCAATATTCAATATAACATTTTACAAAAAGTATGAATCACCCTTACAAAAAAATCATCGTTTCCGCCTTGCTCGGAACATTATTTTTAGGCGCCTGCTCAGACGATGCACCGTCTGAGGGAGAAGGTAAACAGCAAACTTATTCATTAGTGGTAAAAGGTATTACGACTTCCGGTTCAGATTCTTCTGAGGAACTACGGGATGTGTCAGTTTTCCAGTTCAGCGATGGTAACCTGTACAAAATGCAACAATTGACTCCCGAATCCAATGGTCAGTCCAGTATTTCCGCACTCAGCGGATCACGGCTATACTTCCTCACCGGAGTGACACTTCCGGTTCAGGAAGGAAACATTACCGAAGAAGAATTCCGCAATATGACCATCGGCGAAGGACTGCACGATAATTCAGCTCCTGACTTTATGGCTGCAGTTGTTGAATTGGAAAATACTCCCCAAACACGCAGTAGTCAGGAAATCAACGTTGGTATGAAACGCGGTGTAGCCCGTATAGACCTGAATACCACAGCAGACAGCAAAACATTAATCAAAGAAGTAATCGTAGAGGATGCTCCGGCTGAAACATATCCGTTTATCGAAAACACTTCCGCATCAGATAAAACAGTAAGTTACTTAAAGAAATTTGAGCCTGCTTTCGGTGGAGAACAACAGGGAATATTCCGCATTTTCGAGAGTCCGCGTCCTGTAAATATCATCCTGCGGGGTACATACGATGAAATCCCCATTAGGCTAAAGATGCAATTACCAAGTATAGAACGTAACAAAGTGTACGAACTGTCAGTACTCAATGTAGGTGCCACAGTAGAAGGAATCTTCGAAATCAAGCCTTGGGAAGAAGGCGAAACGATTATCGGGAAACCTGATACAGAGCATCGTATCCTGCTTAATGCTTCCCAATCCAAAATTCCGGAAGGAGTAACAGTAGATTATGAGAATAATATAGTAGAGATACCCGCCACAGGAGTCAGTGACATGAAGCTGGCATTTGTTTCCGACACCCGGATCGACATATCAGCTACTGAGGGTACTGACAGTGGCGTGAATCTCGGTGAAATTTCGGTATCTGAAGAAACAGAAGGCATAGTGTCGGCATTCAATGTATCGGTAGCCGCACAAGGCAGCGGCCGACTGGGCTATACAATTCTGGTACATTTAAAAAATGCTTTGCTGACCGGCTCTTATGATTATGTAGAAATTCGTGTGGCTCCAAGCGACAAGCAGATTGAGACCGTTGAAATGGGTGGCAGTATTTGGATGGCGTTCAATGCACGTAGCCGGGATCTGGAAGACCAGGTATATCCTTTAGACGGTGCTACTGTTGAGGAGATGTACCATAATGGTTGGCTCAGCAGTATCGGTGGTTTGTTCCAGTATGGACGGAAGTATATGTATATCCCCTGGCAAGGATATAAACCCTCAAACAATCTGGGTAACCAGACTGCCGACGTACCCTGGCAAAGCGATACCCATATGCCTTGTCCGGAAGGTTACCGTGTGCCAACCCGCAGCGAACTGAACTCTCTTCTCCCCAAAGGGCAGGAAATTCCCGGCACTTACACAGCAGGAAACGGAGAAAAAATAACCGCTACACTCCACGTTGGCGAAGGAACCCTGACTACCCCGACTGGTGTAACAGGAACGCAACACTATGTGAGATTTACTTCAGAAGATACCGGACGTTACCTTATCATCCCCCTGGCAGGCGGAAAAGGCGACAAGTCTACCACCAATAATCCCGCCTTCGGAAAAAGAGCCGTGTTATGGACAAGCGAACGTAACGGCTGTCCGGGTGGTTATGCATGGGCTTACTGGTTGCCGTTTGAAGGCAAGGAAACAACTGCCATCACCGAAAAACAATTGCAGATGGAAGCGTTCGCATCCTTACGTTGTGTAAAAAAATAAAGGAGGAATTCTATGAAGATTGCAAAAATCATACTATTATTTCTGGCATTGTTGCTGACGAACTGCTCAAACGAACTTGAGCAAGAATACGGCCTCACACCGCCTGCCTCCGGCCAGGTAACATTTCTTCTTGGATTGCACGAAGATGACACTTCTGCCATACGGACACGCAACGGTGAATCGGAACAGATTGCCCGCATGTGGTATGCCATTGCCAATGACCGGGGAGAAATACTCAAACCGCTGTATCAAAAGCTGGAAGCAGACTTCTCCAAACTGACCATTGAAGGATTGGGATATGGTGACTATACGGTTGTATTCCTAGCTACCACGAGCGCGGAATCAAATGCAATGATCAACGAACCTGAGCAATTGTCAGATGTCTGGCTACTGAATCAGGTGGAAAAAGCCCCTCTTGATGATGTCTATTTTTACAAAAAAATAGAGCTGCATATTGGCAAGGAACAAGCTGCGGAATCGCAGACGGTGACATTAGAGCGATGTGTAGGTAGAGTTGATATAGACTTGAACGTCTCGTCCGATTATATGTGGCGTTTTATCCGCAAAATCGACATCGCATTTGATGATGCTGAAGGAATATATACCGGTCTCAGTGCAAATGGCGAATACTCCGGTACGGAAGGTATTGAATCTTATGATATCACGGCAAGTCGTTCATTTTACTCATTGCCAAGTAAAGACGCACTTTCCGGAGTTGTAACGATCGAGTCGAATCGCAGTGACGGCACATCGTTTGTACACAAATACCGCTTCAGTAACTGCAAAATCGAGGCAGGCCGTATATCCCACATCAGCATTGATTACCGGCATCCGGAAAACCTGGACGGATTGCTTTATATCCGTGAAGAAGATTTCTCTCGCTTCCAGACTGACACCATGTTTTTAGCCAACGAGCCACGAGACATCTTCTACGACAGTAAGCACCGTTCCTTTTATGCAAACGCACCGTTACAAGTATCTATCTCGGATGAACATCAATTACTGGTTAAATTCTTCTCACCGGTTGCTATCCATGATGTGACGATTCTATGTCGATTCAATAAAATCAGTACTGAATTCCTTGAGTTGGCACATTTCGATGTGATCTATCCTTTCATGGAAGCCACTTTCCCGTTGCCTGTCGTCAGTTCTGACCGCACATTCACCACCAGCAGTGGCAGAAAGATAGCAATACCTGCACAACCGGAACTTTCCGGTGACGATGTCACGCTTATTATCCGGACGGAAGATCCGTATATGAAGAAGATAGAGCAGATAGACAGTCGATGGTTCATCCGTTTCTCAGCTTATTCAGCCGACAACGGACACGCTTACTGGCGGCACATGAATCCATTATTATGTCGTCACGGGGTGGCATTGGCTACCAATATGGCTTTCATGTTCTCTTCCGAAGAGTTTAACACAGAAATGAACAAATATGAAGGCAAACTGAAGGATAACGGAGGAAATGCCATCAATCTGGATGCATTACGCCAGAGAATCCGCAGTCATGGAGGACTCGTATTGGGTTGCGTATCAGGCGTCGGCGGTCTGGGAGGTGGCAACACTTACGGATTGGCGAACTACTGTTATACTGGAGTCTATTTTGATGCAACACCGCTGGGATCCAATCCTCATAACTATCCCCGACAAGCTATGTTCCACGAATACGGGCATTGTTTAGGTTATAGCCACAGCAGTACCATGACTTATGGCGACCAATGGACAGTACTCTGCGCCACAGTATTTGTAAATATGGGGCAAGAAGGTAAATTACCAATATGTTCAAAAGACATAATTGCCAATTTACCGATGTAAAAAGATACCAATAGTGAATAAAAGCAAAAAGGGAGGAAGCAGATATGAGTAAATCAAATTTCTGCCCCTCCCTTTTACTATGATATAAATAAAGACCTATTACTTCTGAACCTCTCCTTTTTCATTGAAAAGAACAGGGTTTTCAGCACCGTCTGCATCAACCAATGTTACTTTGTAAGTCTTAGTTCCATCTTCAGCAACTTCAACGGCTGCCTCTTTGATGGTTGCTTCCGAGTAGTTTTCCTTGATGGCATCCTGAACAGCCTGCGGGAGTTCTTTTACATCAATCGGTTTAAACTCGTTGATCATCGTTACGATTTCAACCTCTGA
>CAMTFK010000302.1 GCA_947071285.1 uncultured Bacteroides sp.
CTTACGATCTTTTCATACATAATAATGAAGAAAAGGCTTTGTATGCTGTAGAGTCATGGTATAGCTGGCATTCTCGTGAAGACTATCGTAACAATATCTATTCTATTCGCAATGCTTATTACGGAACACGTACAGGGGCTATTAGCGAGTTATCTCTCTCAAAAGCAGTAGCCGCGGTAAATGCTAATCTTGATACTGAAGTAAAAAAAGCGATTGATGACGCAGCAGCAGCAATTTGGGCTATCCCGAGTCCTTTCCGCAACAATATCAATAGTCCGGAAGCAGTAAGTGCTATGGAAGCTTGTGCCACTTTAGAGGGAGTACTCAAGGGTAGTTTGAAGAGTTGTATCGAAGGTATTGATAAAACAGTGTTGGCTGAAGTCGTAAAAAATTATGTGGATGTAGTTGTATTACCTACTTACTCTGATTTGAAAGCGGGAAATCAGGCTCTTTTCGATGCTGTTGAGACATTCCGTACTTCTCCCAGCAATGCTAACTTCAAGGCTTGCGCCACAGCATGGCTTGCGGCTCGTACACCGTGGGAAACTAGTGAGGCATTCCTTTTTGGTCCGGTTGCCGACAAAGGTCTTGACCCCAATATGGATAGCTGGCCGCTTGACCAGGATGGTATCGTACAGATCCTGACTTCCGGTAACTATTCAGACTTAAACTGGGATGGTGACTATGATGAAGAAGATGATAAAATTGCCGGTGCACAAGCTTTGCGTGGTTACCACACTTTGGAATATTTGATCTTCAAAGATGGCGAAGCCCGTACCATTCAGTAAGATTTTTACTTGTTAGAAATCAGATTTTGCGGAAACAGTGGGATAATGAATATTCTGTTGTTTCCGCAACATCTGCGTTAAAAAGATAAATGTTAGTTACGTATTTTGCAATAATAATTCAATAACGAATGAATGGCTTATTAAAATACTCATTTCCAATCTGTTTTTCGCTTCTGGCATTGTTTGCCTGCGAGGATGATGGAATTGATGTGGATAATATAGAAGTACCTGCCGGCTTTGCCCTCTCTGCCGGTACTGCTACCAACTTCCTGACTTCCTCTTATGCTTATGACAGGTCGGCTGACTGGATAACAGGGGCATACGATAAACGTTTCACCCGTGGTGACAAATTGTATGATGATATCCGCACCAGTAGTAATGGAATAGGTGGAGGACTGGGACCGGTTTATGCCGGTTATTCTTGTGGTAGCTGTCACCGAAATGCCGGACGTACGCAACCTACTTTGTGGAGCGAAGGTGGTTCCGGTAGCTCCGGCTTTTCGTCTATGTTGGTTTATATTAGTCGTAAGAATGGAGCTTTCTTTCAGGATTATGGACGTGTGCTTCATGATCAGGCTATTTATGGTGTGAAGCCCGAGGGAAAACTGAAAGTGGAATATACCTATGAGACTTTCCAGTTCCCTGATGGTGAGACGTATGAACTTTGCAAACCCAATTATTCTATTTATGAATGGTATGCGGACAGCATCAAACCCGAAGACCTGTTCTGTACGGTGCGTATTCCTCTGCGCCACGTAGGTATGGGACAAATGATGGCGCTCGATCCCACTGAAATTGAAGCTTTGGCTGCTAAAAGCAATTATCCGGAATATGGTATCAGTGGCCGTTGCAACTATATCTCCGAGAGAGGAATGAGAAGTTTAGGCTTGTCCGGTAATAAAGCACAGCATGCCGACCTGACAGTGGAACTTGGTTTCTCCAGCGATATGGGAGTTACGAACAGCCGCTATCCCGAAGAAATCTGTGAAGGACAGGCACAAGTAAATCAAGGCAGTATGATGGGACTTTCTTATGCCCAGTTGGATGTATCTACGGAAGAAATGGAGAATGTAGATCTCTACATGCAGAGCCTTAGTGTTCCGGCACGTCGCAATGTGAATAATGAACAAGTGATCAAGGGTGAGCAGAATTTTTATAAGGCGAAGTGCCATCTCTGCCATGTAACCACCTTGCACACAAAACCACGTGGTTCTATACTGCTGAACGGAACCCGCCTTCCTTGGCTGGGTAGTCAGACAATTCATCCATATTCGGACTTCCTGCTTCATGACATGGGCTCTGAAATTATGGGCGTAGGACTGAATGATAACTATGTAAGCGGTTTGGCCCGTGGCAACGAATGGCGTACGACTCCGCTTTGGGGTATCGGATTGCAGGAAACTGTGAATGGTCATACTTACTTCTTGCATGATGGGCGCGCCCGCAACTATATTGAGGCTATCATGTGGCACGGTGGTGAAGGTGAAGCATCGAAGAATCTCTTCAAAAAGATGAGTAAAGAAGATCGTAATGCTTTGGTCGCATTTCTGAAATCATTATAAAACAAATAACGAACAATAAAACCAATAAGTATTATACAAGCAATTATGAAGAAATTAATTTTAATGGTTGTAATGGCTGCCCTTTCGTTGGCTGCTATGGCACAGCATGAAGAAGATACAGAAAACGGTGTAGTGTCACTTGCCGGAAGAGAGGGATTTACGATAGAAACCAAGAAGGGAGACTTTGTATTCAAGCCCTATCTGTTGGTACAGACTTGTGCAAATTTCAATTGGTATGATGATGAAGGCCTGGATAAGGCATACAATCAGGATAATGTAGCTAATTCCGGTTTCTCAATTCCCTATGCTGTATTGGGCTTCACTGGTAAAGCTTTTGGTAAAGTAGCCTTTAATCTTTCTATCAATGCGGCTGCCAGTGGGGGAGCATTGCTTCAACAAGCATGGTTCGATGTGCAACTTAAAAAACAGTTTGCCGTGCGTGTCGGTAAATTCAAAACACCTTTCTCACATGCTTATCTGACGACGTTGGGCGAAACATTGTTGCCGCAGTTGCCAGTATCATTGACTTCCGCCATCATTCTGCCTTATTCCTTGAATGCGGTAACGCCTAACATCGGTACCGGTTTTGACCTCGGTGTTGAAATTCACGGATTGTTAGCTGATAAATTTGGCTATGAAGTAGGTTTATTCAATGGTACCGGTTCTTCTGTAAATACAGCTACAAAAACTCTGAGTGATGATTGGCATATTCCTTCTTTACTGTATGCGGGACGCTTTACTTATATGCCTAAAGGTGTGATGCCGTCCACCCAAGGTAATCCTAACCGTTTGAATGAAGATAAGATCATGTTCGGTGTATCGGCTTCAATCAATGTGGAAAGTGAGAATGAAAGTACCAATGATACCCGTGTGGGAGTGGAATTTGCCATGTTAAAGAATAAACTGTATCTGGGCGCCGAAGCATACTATATGAATGTGGGCTTCACCGATCGTCAGAAAATAAATGAGACATACAATTACCTGGGTGGTTATGTACAGGGCGGCTACTTTGTAGCTCCCCGTTTGCAGGCTGCCTTGCGTTATGACTTCTTTAACCGTAACGGTACCAGCGATGACGGATTTCTGAATATGCCGGCTGTGGGTGTGAATTATTTCTTTAAGGGTTGTAACCTGAAACTCCAGGCTATGTACCAGTATATTGCCCGTACGGGGCACGATACACAGCTCGACCGAGATAATGATAATTTAGGTCTGGCCACTCATTCTGCAACAGTAATGCTGCAATATACTTTCTAAAAAAACAAAGAGAGTAGTTATGAAGAAATGTATATTATTCTTTGCTGCTATCTGGATGACACTCTGCTTCTGTTCATGTGATGATGGAAGAATCTATGAGAAGGAGATAGAGGTGCAGCGTGGTGGCCGAGTCCTAAAGTTGACAGGTCGTTTCAGTGGTATCAGCAATTGGACGGATGATTATAGTGTCGTTGTGGCAGGCTTCAATGATAAAAGTGAATACGCTGTTATAACGAAATCACTGCCAGTCAATGTAACCGACGGAACAGATATCGTTATGACACTGGGAGGTATCAGTGATGAAGTGAAATCACTCAAATTGTGTGTTATCAGTCGTCTGCGCGAATGTATTGTCGAATTTAAGACGATGGAAGATGAAGAACTCGCAGCTATTACAGATACTATATTAATGGATGTGGGAACACTGGACGTGGGTATGTTCAGTTCCATCCAGTCACAGGTTTTCGATAAAAGATGTGTAGCGTGCCATGGGCAGACCGGTTCTGCATCGGGTAATTTATTTCTGACGGAGGGTAAGAGCTATCATGCGTTGGTCAACCAGCCGGCGCATAAGAATAGTGATATACTATTGGTGAA
>CAMTFK010000303.1 GCA_947071285.1 uncultured Bacteroides sp.
TATACGATTACAATATGTTTGGTGGTGACGATAAACCCTATTTCGCACCCAACACCGCCGAGTTCAAACGTGAAATATCACCCGCGTCCATGATTCCGGTTTCAAGCCCGGCTGTTTTTCTCGGACATGGGTTAGGCGATTTTCTTGTGGGATATGTGCAAAGCACTAACTTTGCTTCTTGGCTTGCTAAACAGGGCCTTGAAGTCGAACTTCACCTTTATCCCTATTATTCCCATGCATTCAATCATCCCGGAATTACAGATATGTTTCCTAAACTGATGGATGAAGTGGAACATTTCCTGCAAATTCATCTATGAACGGAACTTCGATACCGTTCGTTGGCAGATGAACACATTTGCACGAAAAAAGCCCTTTTCGGGTAGGATTAATAAAATAAAAGTGGGAGGTAACCTATAAATTAACCCATATATTATAGGCTCCCGGATATCTTTGTCTATATAAACTAATGCCACGATGAAAAAGAAAAATCTAATTAAAACACTCTTCTTAATAGGAATGCTGCTGGGAGGAACCATCTCACCGGTAGTGGCTTCCTCTTCACTGGATAACTGGTGGCCTGTTCAGAAAAGGCCCGGTTACATCTTGAAATGTACACTGTCCCGACCCGGTGATATCCGTGAGATGAATGTTGCCCAATCCTTATGCGGACTTGCTGCGCAAGCTGTAAACGAGGGTATCGGCAACGAGGGACTTTGGGTTGAGAATCGTACACCGGATTATCAGCTGTATTATAAAGCCTGGCTGAAACGCCTCAAAGTAAAGGAACGGGGTGTCCTGAATACCTGGGAAGTCGTGAAACGCTTTCAAAAGCAAGGCTATATAAAAGGTTACATCCTATATGATTATAATCGGAAAGACAACTCCATCAGTCTGGCAACCGCACAGGCCGGCATCCTGAAAGGAATTCTGGTAGATATAACGCTGGAAGAACAGGCAAAAGCGTCCGGCTTGAAGAAATTGTATGACGCCAGCAAGGAGAATTTGACCCGGTCCTGGTTTGATGAACACAAATCCCGGATGAACAATAACTTCATTGTCCTGACCAATCCGTCAATAGCCAACAATCGTGATTATGCCATTGCCCATAAGGGAATGGTTTATTACGGCGTGGACGAATTGCTGGATACTATACTGGAGTGGGTACGCCCCTTGTCACCGGTGATAGGCTGGAATAGCGGGCCGGAATTTCAGCACATCGCCCCCTGTTCCTACTGGGGATTAATTAATACAGCTTCCGACTGGTGCATGAATCTGCCCATGCTCTCCATCACCGGCAATGAAAAAATAAAAAAGATTAAAACTGTTAATCCGGCCCGGATAAATTGGGAATCTGATGCAATTTATCATTCCTTTGTGATGAGCGACGGAGATAATATGCAGTGGACATTGGGTAGTTTTATCAATAATCCTGACTTTTGGAGCAACGAACATAATGGCAAGATTCCTATGTCATTCACCACGTGTATGGTCAACCTGTCAATGGCTGCTCCCGATGTGCTTAATGTACTGATGAATAGTCAGCCACGAAACGTATCGCTTGCCGAATATGGTGGCGGATACTATTACCCCGACCTTTTTGCTTCAAAGCGCGCCGACAGAGAGGGACTGTTGCGGAGTTTTGCCCGTATCGTGAATGTACACATGCAAAAGATGGGTATCAAAGCATTTGGTTTCATTTGCCATAAGATAGATTCGAAAGAAGCCCTGGATGCATATCGTGTCTTTGCCGAAGAATTGGAGGGAATAGCCGGAATGCTTGCCGTGCAGTATTCTCCCTATAATGGCGGATACGGTAAAGTGTTTTGGGTGAAAGACCGGAAAGGGAACGATATTCCGGTGATTTCCGCACGCGGACAGATATGGGCTAACCAGGAAAAAGAAAAGTCCGGTACTCCCTCGCAGATTGCAGCAGTAATTAATGAAGATGCGACGAATAAAATTCCCGAGGGAGAGATAGCGTGGACCATTGTTCATGCCTGGTCGCGCTTTGAGAAAGAGTCGAAAGACAGTATTGTCAGTGCGCCGCAGAACAGCCGTTCGCCAAGAGGAGTGACTCCCGTGTACTGGTGTAAGCAGTTGCTGGACAAAAAGGTACAGGTAGTGCCGGTAGATGAGTTGCTTTGGCGGTTAAGAATCAAACACGTCAATAGAGATTCTGCCATAAATTCTAATTGAAAAACATTAAAGTATACACATATATGGAAATTAACAGACGAGATTTCATTACTAAAGTGTCTGCTATTGCAGCATTGAGTGTCCTGCCTTCGTCATTTGTAGCCGCTATGGGCAATGAGAAGGTAGAGAAGGCCAAGCCCAAGTATCCAACATTGAAATGTGATGTGGTGGTAGTCGGAGCCGGTCCCGGTGGAGTACCTGCCGCCATTGCGGCAGCCCGTCAGGGAGCTAAAGTAATATTGCTGGAAGAGGATAATATGCCTGGAGGAGCCCCGGTCGATATGTATGTTCCCTTTATATGCGGTGGTCCCAGGGTGGGAGTGTTTCAGGAGATGATTCAGGTATTGAATGCAAAACACACCATTGGCGGGCGTACTTGTGAGACGTTTGGAAAAACAGGCAGTGACGGAAAGAATCACTGGTGGATGCCCGGTTCTTATGCGGAAGTGATTTATCAGCTTCTCGAAAAAGAAGAAAACATCACGCTGATGTGCGCAGCACCCGTTGTAGGAGTAAAGCTCAAGACCTCCGGCAACAGAAACCAAGTGACCGGAGTGCGCATCATGCGTAATGGCGATTATCAGGATATTGATGCGGCAGTTACCATAGATGCCACCGGCAACGGACTGATTGCCGATATGGCAGGATGCGAATATATGTTTGGCAGCGAAGCCAAGAGCGATTACAACGAGCCCGTAGGCATCGAAGTGGCCGATGGTAAGGTGCAGCCTTGTACCTGGATGCTGATTAGTGAAAGAATCAAGCGCAATGCCATACTACCTATTGATAAACTGAAAGGTAGCAGTGCCGTGGAAGATAATCTGAATCGTTGGGTGAAAGCCGACGACAAGGAGGATATGATCCGGAGAGACGCCGGCATCTATCTGCACTGGGGACGGACTGTATATTGCAAGGATACCCGTGATCCTCTGTTGCTGGCACAAGCCCAGCAGGAAGCATTGGAACGCCTGCAGGAAAACCTCGAAATCTGGCACGAAGCCGGATACGCAGTACATCTGGCTCCAAAGCTGGGCGTGCGCGAAGTGCGCCGCATCAAAGGCGAGTACGTGCTTACAGCCAACGATCTCATTGCCGGAACGATGCATGATGACATGATAGCCCATGCACACTATTCGTTCGATGTTTGGGGTATGAAAATTCCCGAAAAGATGAAGCATATCGGCCCTTACGGCATTCCCTATCGCAGTATTCTGCCAACCAAGACCGAGGGTTTGCTCACTGCCGGACGTATCATCAGTGCGACACGCATTGCTCACAGTTCTCTTAGAGTGCAGCCTATTTGTTCCAACATCGGAATGGCAGCAGGTACGGCAGCAGCTATGTCCGCCTTGAATCAAACCGGACTTCGTTCCATAGATATCAAACAACTACAAGACCGACTTGCCTCAATGGGGCTTTTCGATGGTTTAAAAAAGAAATAAGCGTACGACTATGACAATGAATAGAAGACAGTTTTTGAAGAACATGGGAATAGGCGCTGCTGGTGCAGCTTTGCCCGGAGTCTCCATGTTTGCCGCGAATGAAGCGATGAATCCCCAAGATAAATCCCTGTTTAAATTGCCCGAATTGCATTGCGATGTAATCGTAGTGGGTGCCGGACCGGCAGGTATACCTGCTGCCGTTGCCGCTGCCAGAGAGGGAGCCAAGGTGATTTTACTGGAAGAAGATATGATGCCCGGAGGAGCTCCGGTGGATATGTATGTCACCTATATGTGCGGTGCACCCCGTGTCGGTGTATTTATCGACATGGTGCGCGAACTGAACCAGAAGCACTCACTAAGCATTACCCCCAGCAGCACGTTCGGACAATGGGCATGGGATAATAAGCAGCATTGGTGGTTGCCGTCGTCATTCGCGCAAGTCGTTTACGG
>CAMTFK010000304.1 GCA_947071285.1 uncultured Bacteroides sp.
CAAAAAGGCACTCATTAATACTATCATAGTTTTCTTTTTCATCGTCCTTTCATCTATTAGGGCTTCAAAATTAGTTATTTTCATCACAGCATCGTTCAGATGGAATGGTTTATTAACATATAAACTTCAGTTCCACATTTTTCTTTCCGACCACAAGTTCCACTTTTGCGCCGTTTATAAGCGGCAGATTATGAGTCACGTGTCCTACCGGAAAATTAAAGCAGACCGGATAATCATACTCTTTTACTAAATCCGCCAAAGCTGCATACAATTCCTTACCCAACGAACAGTCTTCTTCATATTCCGTAAATTGGCCGATAATCAGTCCGGACAGTTTTTCAAGTACGCCTCCCAATTTCAAATTATACATCATACGCTCGATGGCATGCGGACGTTCGCTGACATCTTCAATAAACAGTATCGTCCCTTCTGCCGGAATATCGTATGGAGTTCCCCGCAAACCGTATGCTACCGCCATATTGCCACCATGCAAAACGCCTTGCGCAGTCCCCTGCTTATTCAGTTTGTGCTTCTCACACGTATAAGAAGGGATATTTCCAAATAAGATATCCTTCAGATAGTTCGTACAAAGATCATCTTCCGGTTCTACCGTAAGATGACGGGCCATCAACGAATGTAGGGAAGCATATCCATTTTTCTGAAACAGATTGTGCAACGCTGTTATATCGCTAAAACCCAGTAACCATTTCGGATGTTCATGAAAAGCCGTAAAATCAATTTTATCAATCAAATGTACCACCCCGTACCCTCCGCGACTACACAGAATAGCTTTCACCTCAGGGTCGTCCATCGCGTCCTGCAAATCTTTCAGCCGTTGCCTGATTGTTCCGGCATATCTCCCGGATGAACTTCCGGCATATTTTCCCATAGCCACTTTCAAGCCCCATGATTCTATCCGTTTCTTGGCGCCTTTCAGAAATTGTTGGTCTATCTTACTCGAAGGTGATACAATAACCACTTTATCACCTTTCTGCAAAAAGGGAGGAAATTGAATATCCATATATATTCTTATTTAATTGACTTTCGTTGATAAAATACCAGACTGCCCGGATGCATTTGTTTTCATCTGCAAAAATACAGGAAAAAACGGTTCCATGCACATCCAACAGTCAAAACAAATGAAATATAGCAAAATGTTACATAACGGATGCATTTTTTCGGGTTATAATCGTTATTTTTTCAATCATTTTTCTGATATTTGCTAAAAATCTAACGTTATGGAACCTATTCTAAATTTTGCCCAGCTAACGGCCCATCTCAAAAAACTAAACCATAGAAAACGAATTGCCGTGGTCTGCGCCAACGATCCTAACACAGAGTATGCCATCTCTCGTGCGCTGGAAGAGGGAATTGCAGAATTTCTAATGATTGGAGATTCTACAATTCTGAAGAAGTATCCCACGCTCAAACAATATCCCGAATATGTAAAAACTATCCATATCGAAAATTCGGACGAAGCGGCACGCGAGGCTGTCCGTATCGTTCGCGAAGGGGGAGCCGATATTTTGATGAAAGGGATTATCAATACAGACAACTTACTGCACGCCATACTCGACAAAGAAAAAGGGTTGTTGCCGAAAGGAAAAATCCTCACGCATTTGGCAGTGATGGAAATTCCTACTTATCATAAACTGCTTTTCTTCTCGGATGCTGCGGTCATTCCGCGTCCCACGCTACAACAACGCATAGAGATGATTTGGTATGCTATCTGTACCTGCCGCCACTTTGGCATCGAGCAGCCGCGTGTCGCCTTGATTCACTGTACGGAAAAAGTGAGTGCCAAGTTCCCCCATTCATTAGATTATGTGAATATCGTAGAGCTTGCCGAAGCGGGAGAATTCGGAAATGTGATTATTGACGGCCCGCTGGATGTACGTACTGCGTGCGAACAGGCAAGTGGTGATATTAAAGGGATTGTATCTCCTATCAACGGACAGGCAGACGTACTGATATTCCCGAACATCGAATCGGGCAATGCATTCTACAAATCTGTCTCCCTGTTTGCAAAGGCAGAAATGGCAGGATTGCTTCAAGGGCCTATTTGTCCTGTAGTACTTCCGTCGCGCAGTGATTCCGGCTTGTCCAAATATTATAGCATTGCGATGGCATGCTTACAAGTGTCAGGAGATTGCGAGTGCAGAAAACAGGCCAGTCAGGTCACCAACTCATCATTCTAAATTCACCATTTAAAACTCACCATTCATGAAAATACTGGTTATCAACCCCGGCTCAACTTCTACAAAGATTGCGGTTTACGAAAACGAGACTCCGTTATTTATCAGCAATATAAAACATTCCGTAGAAGAGCTGTCTGCTTTTCCCGAGGTAATAGATCAGTTTGAATTCCGCAAAAATCTGGTATTACAAGAATTGGAGAATAACAAGATTCCTTTTTCTTTTGACGCAATCATCGGACGCGGAGGTTTGGTGAAACCGATACCGGGCGGAGTGTATGAGGTGAACGATGCCATGAAACGTGATACAGTGCATGCCATGCGTACCCATGCCTGCAACTTAGGAGGACTGATTGCCAGCGAACTGGCCGCCACCCTACCCGATTGCCCGGCTTTCATCGCTGATCCGGGAGTGGTGGATGAACTGGAAGACATAGCCCGCATTACAGGTTCTCCGTTAATGCCGAAAATTACCATCTGGCACGCCTTGAACCAAAAAGCAATTGCGCGGCGTTTCGCCAAAGAACAAGGGACGCAATACGAAGATTTGGATTTAATCATCTGCCATTTAGGAGGAGGTATTTCTGTCGCAGTCCATCACCATGGAAGAGCCATCGACGCCAACAATGCGTTGGACGGCGAAGGCCCTTTCTCACCGGAACGCGCCGGCACACTTCCTGCCGGTCAACTGATCGACCTTTGTTTTAGCGGTCAGCATACCAAAGACGAATTGAAGAAACGTATCTCCGGACGTGCCGGATTGACTGCTCATTTAGGTACGACCGATGTACCTGCCATCATCCAATCGATAGAAGAAGGAGATAAAAAGGCGGAATTAATACTGGACGCCATGATTTATAATGTTGCAAAAGCGATAGGCGCCAGTGCTACTGTACTTTGTGGGAAAGTAGATGCTATCCTCCTGACAGGAGGAATCGCTTATTCGGACTATGTGGTTTCAAGGCTGAAAAAAAGAATCTCTTTCCTAGCTCCCATCTATGTTTATCCGGGAGAGAATGAAATGGAGTCATTAGCTTTTAATGCCATAGGAGCATTGAAAGGAGAATTGCCGATACAAGTTTACAAGTAACATAAACTATTGATTTATCGGTTCCATCGGTTTCATCTTATTTTACTCTATACTTTTACCTGCTATCTCCTTATTTATCAATTCTTCAAGAATCAGGTGAGATGGATGAACCGCAAACCTTGTAGTAACATTTATGGTACTTATTTCTTAAGAAAGAGTTACTTCTTCCAACAAGGCAAGCTCCCAGCTACGCCAAACAATAGTAATTAACTTCAGTTCACCTTTCGCCTTGGCTTCTGCCACCAGCTCATCTTCACCATAACGAAGTAACTGTTCGCGCGCCTCATCAGCAAGGGCACGTATTTCTTTTTCCGAAGCACCGGCTTTTGCATATTTCACCTCAAGCAGATAGGTGAAAGGAGGAAGTACGGGAACCGACAGACTAGGTTTGAAGAAGAAATCTGCAAAGCCTTTATTCAATTCGTATTCTGGATAAAGTTGATAATAACGATACATTCCTAAATAAGCAAGCAAGAAGCCTTTAATGTGCGCTTCACCTTCAATATATTCACGAATACGGCTTTGCTCACGAACAGCGTTGGCGATAAAATCGAACAAAGGTTTCCAATCTCCTCTGAAAGCCATATTCTCAAATAAAGCACTCATCTTGTTCATGTCTATTTTAAAGATATCATGCTTGATGTAGCCTTGTATCAAGAAGTTAAAAAGCTGTTCTCTTACAACTAAATTCGGTACATGCAGGATGGGTCTTCCCACCATATCTACACCTTTGATGGAAAGAAGTCCGAAATAGAATAATAAAGACTTGAAATTACTGG
>CAMTFK010000305.1 GCA_947071285.1 uncultured Bacteroides sp.
ATATAATTCTTTTCATATAAAAGTGCTTTAGAAATACTTCTGAAGAGGGGGGGAATCAGTATACGACTGAATAGGGTTAACTATACGACTGAACCCTATTCAGTCGTATAGTCATCTATGCTCAGTCCTACAGGCATCTTTCCATAGGGTGGCCTGTTACTCTATAATGTTCATTTCCTTTATCAGGTGCTCGCATCCTCCCAGTTTTTCGAGGATGAACAGCACGTAGCGGATGTCGAGGTTGATGCAACGTTGCAGGTTGCTGTCGAAGTTGATGTCACCGCTGAGGGATTCCCAGTTGCCATCGAAAGCACAACCTATCAACTCACCATTTGCATTCAGCACCGGGCTACCGGAGTTACCACCGGTAATATCATTTGTGCTGAGGAAACAAACCGGCATGTCGCCGTTGGGCAGTGCATAGCGTCCGAAGTCTTTCTTCTGAATCAGTTCTTTCAACTTGGCGGGAACTACGAACTCACGGTCTTCGGGATTTTCTTTTTCCAGAATACCGTCCGTAGTGGTGTAATACTTGTAATGTACGGCATCGCGCGGATTGTATGATTTCACATTACCGTAGGTCAGACGGATGGTGAAGTTAGCATCCGGATATGAGGGGACAGGTTCTTTCATTTCGCCCAAACCGCGGATGTAGGCTTTGTGCAACAGTGCCAGTTCCTTGGAAGTGCCGTTCAACTCTTGTGCCAGTGACATCAGCTTTTCAATCTTGGCACGTGAATATTGGGTTGCCAGGTCTTTCTCGATAGCCTTCACTGTCGGCTTCTTCATGAACTTGTCAAAGTTAGCTTGGTTGGCCAGGATGGAGTTATCATACATGGCATCGATGAAAGCATTATAATCACCTTTGAATTCTTTCTCGATAATCTGGTAGAAAGCCGGGCGTTGCTCTGCCGGAATAATTTCAGCATATACCGGGAAGATGGCTTTAGCCACTTTGCGGTCTACTTCATGGTCGTAATCTTTGTTATGGATTTCGGCATAAACCTCCTTCAACTGTTCCAGGGATTTGTTGATGATGGAGTCATTCTTCTCTTCCAATCCTTTTTTCAGATTGTCCATAATCATGTATGTGCTACCGAATTCAATGGCACCACTGAAAGCTTCTGCCAGATAGTAATATTGACGGGTCAATGGCATCGTCTGGTCTACAATGGCATCAATTTTTTCTACTACACCTTCGTATTCGGGTTTGCCTTTGGCAAATTCGGCGAATTTCTTTTCCTGTTCTGCTTTCGTGCCCATTACATCGTTGTCGATGATAGCCTTGTTCATACCGATGGAGTTCTTCCAGTAGTTGCTGCTGCCGGCATATTTATTGGCATATTGGATACGAGTCTTGTCACTGGCAGCCATCACCTCTTTCAGTACGCCGAGGCGTGCACCACGGATAGTGATGCGAGGCTGGTTCTCTGCTTCCATGCGTGCTTTCACTTCCGATACGGTGAGATATCGGCTGGTGCTTCCGGGGAAGCCCATAATCATGGCATAGTCGCCTTCTTCCAGTCCTTTGATGGAGATGGACAGGTATTTCGGTGTTTTCAAAGGTACGTTTGATGCAGCATATTCTGCGGGTTCACCGTTAGCGTCGGCATAGATGCGGAACATGGAGAAGTCTCCCGTGTGGCGCGGCCACATCCAGTTGTCTGTTTCTCCACCGAATTTACCGATAGAAGAGGGGGGAGCGGCCACCATGCGTACATCCGAGTACACCTTCTTATAGAACATATAGAATTTGTTGCCAGCATAGAACGGCAGTGCCTGCACTTCGATGCCTTTTTTGCCTTTCAGATCGCTTTTGTCGAACAATTCCTTAGCCAGCTTATTGAGGAAAGGGCGGGTCATAGCTGTCACTTCGTCTACTTCGCCGGCAGCTATCTTCTGATTCACGATATCCGTGATGTCTTCAATGCGGTCAACGAACTGGAACTTCAATCCCGGAGTGGGCAATTCCTCACTGCGGTTCTTAGCCCAGAAACCGTCTGTCAGGTAGTCGTGTTCCACACTACTGTGCTGCTGTATGGAAGCATAACCACAGTGGTGGTTCGTCAGAATCAAACCTTCCGGCGAGATAATCTCACCCGTACAGCCACCACCGAAGATACCTACTGCATCTTTCAGTGAAACTCCGTTCGGATTGTACAGGTCATCCGCTTCCAGTTTCAGACCTTGCTTTTTCATCAACTCAATGGAGTTCTGCTGTTTCATTAGTTGCAGTAACCACATTCCTTCGTCGGCACGTGTTGTAGAGCCGAACGCCAGCGCTGCGAGCGCTACTAAATAGGTTCTAATTTTCATTGTAACTTAATTATTATGATTTAGATTTTGTGAAATTCATCACATTGGCAGGAGGACGCTGATTCATCAGCTCTTCCTTCATGAAGTCCATGTAAGGTGCCACATGTTTAAAGAAACGATGATACCCTTTGCATTGATAGTTCAGTCCCGGTTCTCCACTTGCCGTCCGTGCAAAGCGGTTCTTAGGACATTCGCCATTGCAGGCAAACAGCCATTCGCATTCCCGGCACTGTGTGGGGAGCGACTGTTGCTTCATTTGTCCGAAGGCCTGCTGCTGCTCGCTGTACATCATCTCTACCAGTGTTTTCTGATAGATATTTCCTAACTTATATTCAGGGAACACGAAGTGGTCGCAGGAGTACACATCTCCGTTGAACTCCATCACTCCGGCGTGTCCGCAAGTCTTTGCCATGGAGCAGACGCCCGGTTGTTCGCCTATCCAATTGGCGAGGGTGGAGTCGAATAACTGTATATAATAAGTGCCCACATCTTTCTTCACCCATTCGTCGAAAATGGCGCAAAGGAAATCACCCCATTGCTCGGGGCTGACGGAGAAGTCCGCCAGTTTGCTCGCCTCTTCCCGGTCGGCAAGCGAGGCAAGGTGCCGTCCGTCCTGGTGTCCGAACACCCGTTCCACGATAGGGGCAAACTGAATGTAGTGGCAACCTATCTCTTTGAAGAAATTGTAAAAGTCCAATGGGTAATCGGCATTGAAGTCGTTCACTACCGCCATGCCATTCCATTCCACACCATGTTTTTTCAGCAGGTTGATACCTTGCATCACCTTTACAAAAGAAGGTTTCCCTTGCTTATTCTTGCGGTATTCGTCGTGAAACTCCTGCGGGCCGTCGATGGAGACACCCACCAGCCAGTTGTTTTCGCGGAAGAATTCACACCATTCATCCGTCAGCATGGTGCCATTGGTCTGTATGCTGTTGTCTATGGTGCGTCCCCGGGCATATTTTTTTTGCAGTTCCATTGCTTTCTTGTAGAAAGACAAAGGGCGCATCAAGGTTTCCCCGCCGTGCCAGGTAAACATCACCTGAGGCATGGTTTGCGAATTGATGTATTCCTCAATAAACTTTTCCAGCAACTCTTCGCTCATCACATGCTTAGGGTTGTTTTGATATAGTTTACTCTTTTCCAGGTAGTAACAGTAGTCGCACGCCAGGTTGCATACAGCACCTACCGGTTTCAGCATCACATATAGTGGCTTGGCAAAAGGAGCATAAGTTGACATGGGAGAATCTCTTGTTTCAGTTATACGGTTTACATTTTGTTACTTATCACTGCAAAAATAAGTAAACTAAATGAAATATCCTTTCTTTTCTCCCTCCTTATAAGGATTATTAATGGAAAAAAGAGAGCAAAAATTAAATATTGATAAAAAGTTTCTTAACAGCCCGAATAGGTTGTACCTTTGTATCGTGTTTCATAAAAATCGTTTCCTGCATGATTAGAATGAATGTGAACCGTATTTTGCCTTTAATGCTTTTGCTCGTGCTTTTTGCTTCGTGCAGTCGCAAGTATAAGGTTGAGGGCGTGTCATCGGTGACCAGCCTCGACGGCAAGATGTTATACCTGAAAACGCTCCGCGACGGGCAATGGATAACAATTGATTCCGCCGAAGTGGTACACGGTTTGTTCTCTACGAGTGGCCCGTCGGACTCTGTAATGATGGTGACGCTCTACATGAATGATGAGGCTATCATGCCTCT
>CAMTFK010000306.1 GCA_947071285.1 uncultured Bacteroides sp.
GCCCTACACTATATAATTAAGCCCTTTCAGGGCACTCCGCAAAATTATCATTTAGCTCATTTCTGCACGGAAATGACCAAGATTCACCTTTGTGTCCTCTGCGTCCTCCGTGGTGAATAGGCACGTTTCAATAAGGACGTCCTCCTCCTTAATAAACGCCAAATAATGTAAAACCCGGAAACTTTCAAAACTATCTGCTGTTGTTGTGGGAAATTCGACGGGGAAAATCCCCATCGCCCTAAACCTTTAAAAAAACAAATTAGTATGGAAGATTTAAATTTCAGAAAAGGTGATGCAAAAACCGATGTATTTGGTTCAGACAGAATGTTACAACCCTCTCCGGTAGAGAAAATACCTGATGGACCTACTACTCCTGAAGTCGCCTATCAAATGGTGAAAGATGAAACATTTGCTCAAACCCAACCACGTTTGAATCTGGCTACTTTCGTGACTACTTATATGGATGAATATGCCACTAAGCTGATGAATGAGGCCATTAACATCAACTACATTGATGAAACAGAATATCCGCGTATCGCAGTGATGAACGGTAAATGTATCAACATCGTTGCCAACTTGTGGAACTCTCCTGAAAAAGATACCTGGAAAACAGGTGCTTTGGCTATCGGTTCTTCAGAAGCATGTATGTTGGGTGGTGTAGCTGCCTGGTTGCGTTGGCGCAAGAAAAGACAAGCACAAGGCAAACCGTTTGATAAACCAAACTTTGTTATTTCTACAGGTTTCCAGGTTGTTTGGGAAAAGTTTGCACAGTTGTGGCAGATTGAAATGCGTGAAGTGCCTTTGACACTCGAAAAAACCACTCTCGACCCCGAAGAAGCTTTGAAAATGTGTGATGAAAACACCATCTGTATCGTGCCTATCCAGGGTGTTACATGGACTGGACTGAATGATGACGTCGAAGCATTGGACAAAGCACTGGATGCTTACAATGCCAAGACCGGTTATGACATTCCTATCCACGTAGATGCCGCCAGTGGTGGTTTCATCCTTCCGTTCCTGTATCCGGAAAAGAAATGGGACTTCCGTTTGAAATGGGTACTTTCTATCAGCGTATCCGGTCATAAGTTTGGTTTGGTATATCCGGGACTCGGATGGGTTTGCTGGAAAGGCAAAGAATATCTGCCCGAAGAAATGTCATTCAGCGTAAATTATCTGGGTGCCAACATTACACAGGTAGGTTTGAACTTCTCTCGTCCGGCTGCACAAATCCTGGGACAATATTATCAATTCATCCGTTTAGGATTCCAGGGATACAAAGAAGTACAGTACAACTCCCTGCAAATTGCTAAATATATCCACAGCGAAATAGCCAAGATGGTTCCGTTTGTCAACTACTCTGAAGATGTTGTGAACCCATTATTCATCTGGTATCTGAAACCGGAATATGCAAAGAACGCCAAATGGACTTTGTACGATTTGCAAGACAAACTGTCTCAACACGGTTGGATGGTTCCTGCTTACACCTTGCCTTCCAAACTGGAAGATTATGTAGTGATGCGTGTCGTTGTCCGTCAGGGATTCAGCCGCGATATGGCAGATATGCTACTGGGCGACATCAACAACGCTATCGCCGAACTGGAAAAACTGGAATATCCTACCCCTACCCGTATGGCTCAAGAAAAGAATCTTCCGGTAGAAGCTAAGATGTTCAACCATGGTGGTCGTCGTAAAACCGTAAAAAAATAAAAAAGATCTATGGATAAAAAAGTAACACTCGCTCAATTGAAAGAAGTGGTACAGGAGGCATACGATCAGGTAAAGACTAATACCGGCGGCAAGAACGCCGACTATATCCCCTACCTGGCAAATGTCAACAAAGATCTCTTTGGAATCAGTGTCTGCCTGCTCAACGGGCAGACCATCCATGTGGGAGATACTGACTACCGCTTCGGTATAGAATCCGTATCCAAAGTACATACGGCTATTCTGGCACTGCGCCAATATGGTGCCAAAGAAATCCTGGACAAGATTGGAGCCGACGCAACAGGCTTGCCTTTCAATTCAATTATCGCCATCTTGCTGGAGAACGACCATCCGTCTACTCCGCTGGTAAACGCCGGAGCTATCTCCGCCTGCAGCATGGTGCAGCCCATTGGCGACTCTGCCAAGAAATGGGATGCCATCGTAGGAAACGTGACCGATTTATGCGGCAGTGCCCCACAGTTGATTGATGAATTGTACAAGTCCGAATCGGATACCAACTTCAACAACCGTTCTATCGCATGGTTGCTGAAAAATTATAATCGGATTTATGATGATCCGGATATGTCATTAGACCTCTACACCCGTCAGTGCTCATTGGGAGTGACTGCATTGCAGCTTTCCATTGCAGCCGGCACAATCGCCAACGGTGGTGTAAATCCGGTGACTAAGAAAGAAGTTTTTGATGCCACGCTGGCTCCTAAAATCACTGCCATGATTGCCGCAGTAGGTTTCTATGAACATACCGGCGACTGGATGTACACTTCCGGTATTCCTGCCAAAACAGGTGTAGGCGGTGGTGTGATGGGTGTACTGCCCGGACAGTTCGGTATTGCTGCCTTTGCTCCTCCTTTGGATGGATCGGGCAACTCCGTGAAAGCGCAGTTAGCTATTCAATACATCATGAACAAGCTGGAATTAAATGTGTTTAGCAACAACCATATCACCGTTGTTGACTAAAACTCTCTCTCGATCTCTTTTATAAGTAGGTAAAGGTTACTATCTCCCGATAGTAACCTTTTTCTATTCCTCCTTATCCCATTGATTTCCCGCTTGATCTCCCACCAGTATTTTCAATACAAACGGTATTAATTATCAAATACAACAAATTAAATTTACCCCTATGCAACTCCAGTAATTAAAATGAGCATATCAGTGTCACTATTATTCACCCGGATAAGGTGGAACTTATTCATTTAGAGACAACAACTAACAACTGTTTGCCTCTGTCTCTTTTCTACAAAGATAGAAAGTTATTCCACTTTTCCTCCCCTTTTCCTTCCATGTTTATAAAGAAAAGTGACAATGCTATTAAGAAA
Organism: uncultured Bacteroides sp.; assembly: GCA_947071285.1. Lineage (GTDB taxonomy): Bacteria > Bacteroidota > Bacteroidia > Bacteroidales > Bacteroidaceae > Bacteroides. The sequence continues at coordinate 3,042 of CAMTFK010000306.1, forward strand.
AGTAATTTCCTACTGGTTTCCAATACATTACGTCCAACGTTGCTCCATCAGTTTTTTATCCATCCGCAAACATATTATGTATTAACCTTCTGTACGACAGCTTTTTCTGCCGCTTCCTTTTGGGCGGAAGCCTTTTTATGTTGTTCCTCCTCTTCGTAATATTGCTTTCTACGCTTGTTGGATTGTTGAATCAGATTTGTAATATAAACCGTAAAGATAGGGAACATCATCATACCCAAGGCGGCCAGCAAAACGGAAAGCACGCGCCCAGTCACGGTCTGCGCTATAATATTCGACCCCACGGTAGTAACATCCATAAAAGCCCACCACAAGGCATCTCCATAATCATTCACCAATGCATTTACCCGATGCTCGAGCACAAAAAATGCCAGACTGGAGAAATAAACTGTTGCCAGCAACATCGTCAGATAAGAGACAAACAGGCTCGAAGCCCGGTTGTAAGTCAGCCAGCCGACCACAATAGCAAGCGCATATCCTCCCCTCAACAAAGGAATGAAACGAAGCAGATAGGTAATCTCATCCGAAAACGTCCATCCATAGTATGCGATGATATTCTGATAAGGAATGGCCACCAATAAAAAGATAAAGTGTGTCCGCAGATAGCGTCCTTTATGTTTTGCCAAAAAGAACTCCAACACAAAATCGAAAAGAAACCAAAGACAGATACATAGCTGTACCTTCATGTAAGAAGACTGTGTATAGAACGGAATTCCCTTAAAAGTATCCACCGAGATACTGATAACCAGAAAAAGAGACATTATTAATATAATAATGTGAAGAATACCATAAATCCCCTTTTTACCGGAAATAAAATCTGAAAGCGCTGATTTCATAACTACTTAGTTTATAATAAAAT
>CAMTFK010000307.1 GCA_947071285.1 uncultured Bacteroides sp.
CGAAAGGCACTTGTAGCTTGTAGCCCGTAGCTCGTAACTGATTCATAACCGCTCCGGAATGAGCGAAATAGCCGTTTGTTAATTTGTCCGATATTCTCACCAAGTGGAGGATAAGATGTAACTATTTGATTATGAACGCATATAAACAAGTCCTATCTCAGCCATATACTTAGGGTACCTCAGTCGTATACTGAGACACCCTAAGTATACGACTGAGGTACCCTAAATATACGCCCCAGGATTGGTATTTGCTTTTCGTAAAAAATAAATAAAGCAAATCACCCTATCACTTTTCTGCATGTGCTTGCTATTTTCAACAGAATTCTCCTAAATTTGCAAACAATATAAATAGCAACTAAATATGAAAGCATTAAAAGCCCAATCCATTATTAGCCTGATAACCTGCTTCTTCCTAATTCTGGCAGTGACTATCTGCAAAGAAAATAAATTCCGGAATATACTCTCAGAAAGTGAAAACGCAACGGAAAAACAAGACGGGAATGCAGGAATACTGCGGCATGCAGATGATGGGGTACAAATAATATCTACCCAACAGATTGCCGGTGACATCAAGGGATATGGTGGAAGTGTCCCACTCGAAATCTATGTAAAGGACAACCGCATTATCAAAGTCGTAGCTCTGGAAAACTCCGAAACGCCCAGCTACTTTGCCAAAGTAAGGAACAGCAACCTGTTGCAGCAATGGGATAATCTGTCACCGGAAGAAGCACTCAACAAAGAGGTGGACGGCATATCCGGTGCCACGGAGTCCGCCGCCGCCATCATCCAGTCCGTACAGAAAGCGATGGAATATGCTGAGGCACATTCATTGGAAGAGACTGGTGATTCTTTCAGTTTCGACTGGATACTCTTCCTGGGACTACTGGCAGGAATTGCAGTGTGTACCTTCGCTATCACATATTTCTCCAAACAACAACCCAGAGCACAAACCATGCAGTATGTACTGAACTTTTTCAATCTGGCTTTGGTTATAGTAGTGACTGCCTTATCCATCCAGCCAAAGAATAATCAAGTAATTAATAAGGAGGAGCCTATCATGACACAGAACAATAAATCTACCGTTCTTGAAAGTATTCATGCAAGAACCAGCATCCGTTCTTATCTGCCCAAGGAAGTAGAAGAAGAGAAAGTGGAACAGTTGCTTAGAGCTGCTATGGCTGCGCCTACGGCAACCAATAAACAGCCTTGGGCCTTCATTGTCATCAAAGAAAAGGAAATATTGAACGAACTGGGTTCTACCCTTCCCTATGCCAAGATGGCTAAAGAGGCACCTTTAGCAATCGTTGTATGTGGAGATTTGACAAAAGCGATTAGTGGTGCGGGTAGTGATTATTGGGTACAGGATGCTTCTGCCGCTACTGAAAACTTACTGCTGGCAGCACAAGGATTGGAGTTGGGTGCTGTGTGGACAGGGGTTTATCCCATAAAAGAACGCGTGAAAGAGGTTCAGACGATTCTACATCTACCCGAACATATCATTCCACTGAATGTAGTTCCCGTAGGCTATCCGGCTGAAAACCCGCTTCCAAAGGATAAATGGAAGCCGGAGAATGTGCATTATAATCGCTGGAAAGAGATTCGATAAGTAGACTATTCGTCCATATCATTCAGATGTATTTCCAATGCCTTGACTGAAATATAAATCTCATATACAGAGATAGCCAAAGAAATAATCAACAGCACCATCGCCAGACCAAAGATATATATCGACACCAAATAGAGTTGTATATAGATAAAAAACATGCTGACTACACACAGCAACAGGCTACCCGTCCCCGTCACCTGCATGGCACGTGTCAGATAAAGGCGTTTCCGCAGATTGGCAATTTGCGCGGCGGTTACCGATGAATGATTGGCACGATACTGCTCCTTCAAGGCACGTACCAATTGGGCATACGACATGAAACGATTGGTATACGCCAACATAATCAGTGAGATGGCTGAGAACAACAGAGCCGGAGTAGTCAAATCTATTTCCATACGCTTTATTCTTATTTCAGAGGATTACTTTCCACACCCTCAAAAGTTATCTTAACCGGATTGATATATCCGTTCTCATCAAAAGTCATTTCATCGATGCAGGTTGCACGGTGGTCTCTATGTGTCTCCGTCAACGGACGACGATGGTAAATGATATAGTATTTATCAGATTTCGGTTCATGAATCACGGAGTGATGTCCCGCTCCGGTGGCAATTTCCGGATCTTGTTGCAGTATCTTACCGATACGCTCAAAGGGGCCAAAAGGATTATCTGCAATAGCATAGGCCACTGAGTAGTCGGGACCACCCCAGCCACCTTCCGACCACATGAAGTAATATTTTCCATCACGGATAAACATGAAAGGACCTTCCGTATAATTTTCCGGCGTAACCTCCTTGTAGTAAGTCCCGTCTTCAAAAGGCAACAGTCCGGTGAAGTCGTCGTTCAGTTTAACAACGTTGCATCTTCCCCAACCTCCATAATACATATAATATGAACCATCTTTATCCTGGAAAACGAACTGGTCAATCGGCTGGGCACGATTATAAATCTTATCTATGAGCGGACGACCTAAATAATCCTGATAGGGACCTTCCGGACGGTCGGCCACACCAATACCGATGCCACCATACTCATCATCATTCTGAATATCATTTCCTCCGAAAAACAGGAAATACTTATTATCCTTCTTCACAACGGCAGGAGCCCACATGGCACGCCACACCCATTTCACTGCTGTATTGTCAATGATACGTTCATGCTTCGTCCAGTTCACCAGGTCGGTTGAGGAGAATGCATCCATAAATATCTGCTTCTCATACTCATCAGAGTAGGTGGGAAATATCCAATATTCATTGTCCAGAATCATACCTTCAGGGTCGGCATACCAGCCTTCAAAAAGAGGATTACCTGACATTTGAACCGGTTGCTTCACGCTACAGGACTGGAGTATCGACATCGCAAAAATGAGCAATAAATAATAAGTTTTCATCTATCTGATATTTTATGGATAAAGCCATGAATTTCACTGCACTCACATATTTCCCACAAAATAAAAGAAAAAAAATGGAAGGATATAATTTTGCTTAATAAAATGCACAATGCCCAAGGCAAAACTTCATCCTATTGTCACAAGATAAAGTTCTGCCTTAGGCATGAAGGGGTTCTTAAAGCGGAAGACAGAAAACCTATTTCTTATCATAAATACCATTAGAGAATCTTCCGTAAGCCATCACCTGATTCGTATCCGGGAAGTGCACAATCTCCGGCACATTATTCGTATCAAAATCAAGATATACCAGTTTCTCCGTATCAGACCCATTACGCATGACGTGCGCACCTTCCGGTCCGGCAGGGAAAGTGATGGCATCTCCCGCTTTTACTGTCACCTCCCCATTGGCGGTGCGCACAATGCCTGTACCACTGATGATGTAGAACACTTCCTCATCCGTTTCATGATAATGATAGCCGTAGGCAAAGTTGCCCGGTTCCACCTCTACAAAGTTGACACGGCACTGGGTTACGTCTTCCTGCGCAACAATCGGTTTCACTGTAAATTCATTGCCACCCTGACTGATTTTCTGACCTTCGGCGGTCTTGTAATTCTTTACTGCAAGTTCTTTCATTGTCCTTTTGTTTTTAAATAGTTTATAAAATAGTTGTATTCACCAGTTTTTTCACTAACTTCGCAATGAAGTCAGTGACTTTTCGACATTGCAAAGCTATACACTATTTTACTTATAAACAAGAAGTTACAAACAAGTAAGATAGTTACCTGGAGGTTACTTTTGCTGAAAAGCAAGAGATTAAAAATGAAGAAAAAAGAAAAATAATCAAGTAGAACCTAATAC
>CAMTFK010000308.1 GCA_947071285.1 uncultured Bacteroides sp.
GATGTTACCTTCAGCATCACGGCTGTCATATTCAGCAAACAAGGCAGGTATGGCACCCATATTGGTCCATCCCTCCGCGGCAAGGGGAATGCGCATCGTGGTATGGATGTATACGGCGCGTGGCGAGTTGTGCCAGGGACGCCCCAACTTTTGTCTGCCATCAGCAGCAGAAGCATTGCCATCTACAATACAATTACGAAACACATACCCGAACTTAGCGTCCTTGTGGCAGGGAGCCACAATCACCGAACCGCTACGTACATTATATAATGTACAATTTTCGAGCAGGGCATCTCCCCCGCCATAAAAGTAATCGACAGCGCCCTCAATCCAGCAATCCTTCACGTAATGACGGTCCGAATCATTGGTAGAAGTCATCCAAGTATCCTGAAAGGAACGGAAGATGCAATTGTTGAATGCCGCGCAATCTGCCTGGCTACTCATAGCCAAAGCCTGGGGGCCGCTTTGGTTATCTCCCCCCCAGTCGTTCACGTAAGAGATGTTCTCCGTATAGAAATGGTCGCCTTTCACTTTCACAACGCTACCTTCAAAGTTGTATACTTCGGAAACGGGGTTATGAACGGAATGTTCCCAATAAGCAGTTTTCTCCGGTTCTGTTCCTTCTTCGGGCTTCCCACCCACATTCAGCAGATGATGAATGATTGTTTTGTCCTTGTCCTGACCAATGAGATGAATGTAAGTCTTGGTCTCGGGCACAACAATTTGTTCCCTGTACGAGCCGTTCTTTACGAAAATGAGCCAAGGGTCCTGCCGATTCTCCGGTGCCGCATCAATGGCAGCCTGAATAGTTGTGTAGTCGCCACTGCCATCTTGAGCCACTACCACCTGAAACGGAGACGTATTATCCTCCTCCTGTGCACATCCCCCTGACAGAACGCCAAGGAGGAATGCAGCAAAAATAATCTTTTTCATACCTGATATCTTTAATGATTAAGTTTGATTTGTTTAAATTCAGTTATCTCAATGCAAAAGTGGACAATCACAAAAAAAACGAGGGGGAAAAACTGGTAGAAAAGGGGGAATGATACAAAAAAATGGTCTGCCAAACCGAAACAACTCCTTGTTTCAAGTTGACAGACCACTCATCTCTAAACTTTCAGTCAGGTAAAAACGGTGAAAGCAATCAAAGAGACTATTTTAAACTTCATCATAATCTGTTCTGAATATCGCTGTTACTATTTCTCTGTCCCTTACTCCGGATGTCTCCACCGAATGTATAGGAAACACCTATGCGGAAGCTGGTGAAGGAGAACTGATTGTCTACAGTCATCCGGACACCATTGGAAACAACTTCCATCTTTGAATGACTGACCAGAATATTGTTAGCATTCAGACTAAGACTGAGTTTATTGTCCAGCATACGATAGAGTAACCCTGCACTGATGCCATAGGTGGGTTTCATCAGGTAAATACCCTGATAAGACTTGGAAGTGAACGAACCGGAAAGTGTTCCGAGGAACGTCTTCTTCGCATTAAGGAAGATAGTATTGCGCAGGCTTGCATAATACGCCCAACCTTTTTCTTCGGATGGAGTGGAGGCGGCACTGGATGTAGTGCGGCTGTAATTCACTCCGTGCTGTGCGTAAGTCTGCAACCACTTTGTGCGGAACGTATACGAATTATTAATGCCGAACTTATGCGTCTTCATAAAATTGTCCCACAAGAAAGAACTGACATTCGTTTCAGGGTCCAGACCTACTATCTGGAAGAACACATCATCTGCATAAGAATAATAGAGTGAAACGTTGAAGTTATTCTTCAGTGTATACCCCAATTCGGCATTATAGGTATAACAGGGTTTCAGGTCTTCCTTTCCACGGGCAAAGGTATATTTGTTCTGATAGAACGGGAAAGGATTCACCATGTTCTGCGAAGGGCGGGCAATACGGTTGGAGAAGCTAAGATTCAACGCATGGCCTTCATTCGGGGAATAAAGGAAATAGACGGTAGGGAACAAACGGGTGTAATCATGTTTATCCGTTTTATTCTCCGACTCGGAAATACCGGTGGTGCGGGTGTGTTCCATACGCAAACCCAACTGCATGGAGAAATGCTTCGAGAACTCACGGCTATAATCGGCATAAAGAGCGTAGATTTGTTCCTTATAGTGGAAATAGTCGTCCTGAACCAGTGTCGGGTCTGAAGTATCATAGTCGATGCGGTTGCGGGTATTCGTAAAGGATACTTTAGCACCGGTAGTTATCTTGTACTTCTCAAACGGAAGCGTAAAGTCGAGAGCAGAAGAAAACACATCCACCTTGCGGTCTTGCAGATAATTATAATCGAAGTTTGTTCCGGGAATTACTGCACCACCGGGAGTCTGAGTCTCGGATAAGAAACCTGCGGTTTCGTCACGCTTATCACGCAGGTAGTCCACGTCCCAAGTCATTTTCTTGCCTTTATCCCCCCATGTCTTATCAGTATGGAAGTTCAGGTTAAGGCGGTCGGATTCAGTGTTTTCTCTATTATCTGAGAACAAAAGGGAATCCAGACGAGCCGTAGAAACATCGTACACTTCTGTTGTGGAAACAGCGATATGATCTTTGGGGGAGTTATGGTTGTAAACAGCCTGCAAACCTACAGTCCAGTTCCGTTCCAGAGCAACGTCCACACCGGCTTGTCCATAATAGCTCGCCATGTAGTTCTTGTAATCCGTGCGTCCGTCCCAGGTATTGAGGGCGAAATAACGGCGATTCGTTTCAAGCGTCTTATACTGACCTTGCGTAGTACCTGCATTGACGAAAGAAGATACACGGCCTTTACTTATATTCAGGTTGACACCACCGTAACCATAGTTTTCTTTCTCACCTACGTTATAGGAAGCGGATACCGTACCACCCAGATAGTCTTTCGGGCGTGATTTCAGACGGATATTGATGATACCTGCATTGCCTGCCGCATCGTATTTGGACGGAGGAGTAGTGATGACTTCCACCTTTTGAATCTGTGAGGCGTCGTATGAACGAAGGTAGTCTATCAGTTCATCACCGGAGAGTTTCGTTTCACGGTCGTTGATGTATACTTTCACACCACCTTTACCTATAATATCTATGCTATTCTGACCAACACGCAGACCGGGCACTTCACGCAGAAGGTCGAGTGCATTTCCTCCGGCAGTGGCAATAGCATTGTGTGTATCAAAAACCACTCTGTCCACCAGGCGCTTGATGACCGGACGGGCAGCCGTAACGGTAACTTCATTCAGGAAGGTAGAAGAGGATTTCAAGTTGAGCATACCTACATTCTTATCTCCTTGCAGGGATACCGGCAGATAGATGTCGTCACAACCAATAAGGGTGATATGCAATAGATATTCTCCTTTTGTTTGAGTAAAAGTAAAACAACCCTGTGCATCTGTCAACATACCTGTGACATAAGCACTGTCTTTGGCTTGTTTTAAAAGAACGTTCGCTACTTCCACCGGCTGGTTATTTTCATCTTGTACGCAACCGGAGAGTTGATAGGTTTGAGCAGAAATAGATACTGCTGCACACATAATAAGGAATAAGCATACAAGTCTTTTCCCGATAGTCTTCATTGAATTTGCTTTCATTGTTTGATTGATTTTAATGTTTCACTTTTCGTTTTTACCTGATGCAAATTTAGGGGTGAAACAGGTCTCAAACACTCTATATCGGGATATAAAAGTTCTATACACCACTCATATATTACATTAATTATCAGATAATTGCATTTCCAATTCTCTATATTTTCCTTTTTAAGCTCTATATACTGTCTATATGCGCTAACTAAACGATTCATTATTGATAAAAAAGGAATAAAGTTACGAGCTACAGGCTACAAGCTACAAGTGGCTGCGCT
>CAMTFK010000309.1 GCA_947071285.1 uncultured Bacteroides sp.
GACTTCCGGTTCTCCGGTAGCTCCTATCGCATCCATATACGATTCAGGATATAACAGGGCCAACCAATCATATATGCAGTCTAATTTCAGTCTGAAATACGACACACCTTGGCTTAAAGGATTAAGTTTAAAATTCCAGGGAGCGTACGACTTAGTTCATGGGATGACTAAACAGTTGACCAAGCCGAATGAAGTCATGATTATGGATTTACCTAATGCAGCCACTACCACACTCACCTACCATAAGGACTACAGTGTTTTGAAAGATACACCTATATTATCCGAATCGGCATCACGCGCCCAAGAGTTCACTACGCAAACCAGTATCACGTATGATAACAAATTTGGAGATCACTCGATCGGAGTATTATTACTGGCCGAAACACGGGAACGTAATAGCAACAATCTCGGTGTAACGGGAACCGGATTAGATTTCATTCAGTTGGATGAGTTGAACCAAATCACAGGATTCACCAAAGAGGGGAAAGAGCAACCTGCTATACCTTCGGGTAGCAGCAGCCAGACACGTGTAGCCGGTTTTGTAGGTCGTTTGAACTACAATTACGCTGACAAATATTATTTGGAGGCTTCACTACGCCACGATGGTAGTTATCTGTTTGGTGGTATGAACAAACGCTGGGTCACCCTGCCCGGTCTCTCTCTTGCCTGGAGAATCAATAATGAAAAATGGTTTCATGCTACTTGGGTAGACAATCTGAAATTAAGAGCAGGTATTGGAAAAACTGCAACCAGCGGTATCCAGCCTTTCCAATGGAGAAATACGATGAGCACATCCCCCAATTCTGTAGTAATAGGCGGAGCCAGTCAGACAGCTATCTATCCGTCCGTATTGGGAAATCCCAATTTGACATGGGCGCAATGCCTCAACTATAATATCGGAGTAGATGTAACTTTATGGAATGGATTATTAGGAATGGAACTGGATGCTTTTTATAAATATGAATATGACAAATTATCTTCCGTAACCGGTTCGCACACTCCTTCCATGGGAGGCTATTATTTTTCAACTGCAAACGTTAACAAAGCAGATTATAAGGGTTTTGACGTCACCTTTACACATCAGAACAGAATCGGAAGTTTCAGTTATGGAGCCAAATTAATCTGGTCATACGCATACGGAAGGTGGCTCAAATATGCAGGTGACTCTGAAAACACACCGGAATACAGACGACTGACCGGAAAACAAATCGGTTCGAAAATGGGATTCATAGCCCAGGGATTGTTCCAAAGTGAGGAAGAGATAGCCAACTCCGCTACTATGCCTGACCGACCGGCTTATCCCGGATATATCAAGTATGTCGATAGAAATGGAGACGGTATTATAACAGTCAATCAAGATCAGGGGTATGTAGGTAAAAGCTCAAGACCGACCCACACAGGTTCTTTCAATTTATTTGGTAACTGGAAAGGATTCGATTTTGATATTTTGGCATCATGGGGGCTTGGCAGCGATGTTGCATTAACCGGAGTATATACGGCAACCGGTTCATCCGGAATCCAAAGTGCTACGGCCTTCACACGTCCTTTCTATCAGAATGGCAATGCACCAGTCTATCTGGTGGCAAACTCCTGGACACCCGAAAATACAAATGCAGAGTTCCCTTGTCTGGAAATCAATCCGAGAAGTTTGAATAACGGGCTGGCCTCCACATTCTGGTATCGTAACGGAAACTATTTGAGAATAAAAACAGCGCAAATAGGATACAATTTCCCTAAAAAATGGTTGGGTCCATTGGGAGTGGAAGCTCTTCGCCTCTATGTTGAGGGATACAACCTTCTGACTTTCAGCGCTGTGTCCAAGTACAACATCGACCCGGAATCTCCAGCTGTAAACAATGGATATTATCCGCAACAAAGGACTTATACACTTGGAGCTAAAATCACATTCTAAAATATACGCTATATGAAAAAGTTATCTATTAATATATCACTCTTCTTTGTGTTGCTGACTTTAAGTTCGTGCAACGACTGGCTGGATGAAGTAAAACAAACGACTACCGTTAGTGATGAAATCATCTGGCAAGATGAAACCCAGGTTGACAAATATGTGAATAGTTTCTATCCCCTCCTGCATGATTACGGTCAATTCGGGGAGGCCCAATTCTACGGAAGTTTTACAGAAAGTCTGACTGACGCATTTAAGTATGGTTCATATACGCTGGGACACAGAGCCGGCCATCCTAATCTTTATGTACTTACACCGGATGCTATCTCTCCGGATAACTGTCTATACAGTATCTGGCTACGTTCAACAGCATACAAACAGATCCGAGAAACAAACCAATTTCTATCTCTACAAAGAAAATATTCCGAATTTTCAGCAGATAGAAATAAGCTTTGGGAAGCTCAAGTACGCTTTTTCCGTGCATTTGTATATTTCCAGTTAGCCAAAAGACATGGAGGTGTCATCTTGTATGACGATCTACCGGTATCAACTAATAAAGCCCGCAGCAGTGCTGAAGAAACCTGGCAATTCATAGCCGACGATCTTGATTTTGCAGCCAATAATTTACCCAAGGAGTGGGATGCGGCAAATAAAGGGCGTATCACCAAAGGAGCAGCCTATGCACTGAAATCGAGAGCAATGTTATATGCCAAACGTTGGCAGGATGCCTATGATGCTGCTAATAATGTAATTGCACTCAAACTATATGGTCTGACGGACAACTATGAAGATGCATGGAAAGGGAATAATAAAGAAGCGATTCTGGAGTTTGATTATGATGCTGCCAACGGGCCTAATCATCTTTTCGACCGATATTATGTACCACAATGTGATGGTTATGACAATGGTTCAACAGGAACTCCTACCCAGGAAATGGTAGAATGTTATGAAAGCAAAAATGGAGAAAAGATAGACTGGACACCCTGGCATGGCATTACTGATGAGACTCCTCCATACGACCAACTGGAACCTCGCTTCGCCGCAACTGTAATCTATAGAGGATGTACCTGGAAAGGGAAAAAGATGGATTGCAGCCTTGACGGAAAGAATGGCGTGTTTATGCCTTACCGGGAACAGGGTACTTCATACGGCAAAACCACAACCGGTTATTTTTTAAGGAAATTGTTAGACGAAACGCTGACAGACGTCAAAAATGGGAAAAGCGCCCAACCGTGGGTTGAAATTCGCTATGCCGAAGTTTTATTGAACAAAGCGGAAGCAGCTTATCGACTCAATAAGATCGGGGAAGCCCAAAGTGCCATGAATGAGGTACGCGCCAGAGTAAAAGTGAATTTACCGGGTAAATCCTCTACAGGCGAGGCTTGGTTCAAAGATTACAGAAATGAAAGAAAGGTTGAACTAGCCTATGAAGGTCATTTATTCTGGGATATGCGTCGTTGGGAATTAGCCCATATTGAATACAACAACTATCGCACACATGGCTTTAAAATCATTGGTGCTACCAATACATACGAATATGTTGATTGCGACGGACAGGACCGCAAGTTTATAAAGAAATTATATATCCTTCCTGTACCGTCTGAAGAATTGAAGAATAACTCATTGATTGAGCAATATGATGAATGGAAATAACAATAAAACTCTTAGAACAATGAAAAACAAAATTATATCAATCATCCAGGCATTAGTTCTTCTATGGGGAGTAACTAGTTGTCACAGTCCTGAAGAGTTGGGTTCTGACATTCAACGCGAAGGTATCAACAGCATCACTGCATCGTTTCCGAACGATGACAGCAGCGAAAATAGTT
>CAMTFK010000310.1 GCA_947071285.1 uncultured Bacteroides sp.
GCATAATGTTCCCTACAAATGGTTCCAGGTATTTCCGGTCTTTTTGTATCCGATTTCCCTGGTTCTATTGGCATTTGTCACGCTGATGGGTATCATCACAGGGGACCGTGTCAACGGGGCAGCCCGTTGGATGACCTTTATGGGATTACAGTTCCAGCCTTCGGAATTGGCAAAGATGGCAGTTATCATTGCCGTCTCATTCATCCTGTCCAAAAGGCAGGACGAATACGGAGCCAACCCGAACGCCTTCAAATATATCATGATCCTCACCGGACTGGTATTCCTGCTTATCGCACCGGAAAACCTTTCGACAGCAATGCTGCTTTTCGGAGTAGTATGCATGATGATGTTTATCGGCCGGGTGTCAGCAAAAAAGCTATTCGGAATGTTGGGAATATTGGCACTTGTGGGCGGTGTTGCCGTAGGTATACTGATGGCTATTCCCGCCAAAACGCTGCATAACACTCCGGGACTTCACCGTTTCGAAACGTGGCAGAATCGTGTTTCCGGCTTCTTTGAGAAGGAGGAAGTGCCGGCTGCCAAATTTGATATTGATAAAGATGCACAGGTGGCGCATGCACGCATCGCCATTGCTACCAGCCATGTAGTCGGCAAAGGTCCGGGAAACTCGATACAACGTGACTTCCTTAGTCAGGCATTCTCCGATTTTATCTTTGCGATTGTGATTGAAGAAATGGGATTGATCGGAGGAATATTTGTGGTGTTCCTCTATCTATGGCTGCTGATGCGAGCCGGACGAATCGCCCAGAAATGCGAGCGAACCTTCCCCGCCTTTCTCGTTATGGGCATTGCGTTGCTACTGGTATCGCAAGCAATATTGAATATGATGGTTGCCGTCGGATTATTCCCCGTCACCGGCCAGCCCCTGCCTTTGGTCAGCAAAGGAGGTACAAGCACGTTAATCAACTGCGCTTATATCGGTATGATATTAAGTGTAAGCCGATATACCGCCCATCTGGAAGAACAAAAAGCGCACGATGCACAGCTCCAACTGCAATTAGAGGCAGATGCAGCTGCAAATTCCGAGGCACAGACTGCCGCCGAACCGACAGCACAGATTCTGAACAGCGATGCCAAGTTTGAAGATGAGCATGATATTGATAAACGGTAAGTGATGAACGGTGAGTGGTGAACAAAAAACGTTGAACAACGGATAGAAAAAGAATTAGGATGGAAAAAGAACTTAGAATTATTATCAGTGGTGGAGGAACAGGAGGGCATATCTTTCCTGCCGTCTCTATCGCAAACGCTATAATAGAGCTACGCCCCGACGCAGAAATTCTCTTTGTAGGTGCTGAAGGACGTATGGAAATGCAACGGGTTCCCGATGCAGGCTACCGTATTATCGGGCTTCCGATTGCCGGATTCGACCGCAAACGTTTATGGAAAAATGTATCTGTATTGATTAAACTGATGCGCAGCCAGTGGAAAGCACGCAAAGTTATCAAAGACTTCCGCCCACAAGTGGCGGTAGGCGTAGGCGGATATGCAAGCGGACCTACATTGAAGACTGCCGGAATGATGGGAGTACCGACATTAATCCAGGAACAAAACTCTTATGCCGGAGTGACCAATAAGCTCCTGGCACAGAAAGCAAAAGTGATTTGTGTAGCTTATGACGGAATGGAAAAGTTCTTCCCTGCCGACAAGATTATTATGACGGGGAATCCTGTCCGCCAAAACCTGACAAAGGATATGCCGTCTAAAGAAGAAGCATTGCGCTCCTTCAACTTACAGCCAGGCAAAAAAACGATTCTGATTGTAGGCGGCAGCCTGGGTGCACGTACCATCAACAATACGCTGACAGCCGGACTGGCAACCATCAAAGAAAATACGGACGTGCAATTCATCTGGCAAACGGGCAAATACTATTACCCGCAAGTGAAAGAAACCGTGAAAGCTGCAGGTGCACTTCCGAACTTATATGTAACGGATTTCATCAAAGACATGGCAGCCGCATACGCAGCAGCCGATCTTGTGATTTCCCGTGCAGGGGCAGGTTCTATTTCAGAGTTCTGCCTGTTACATAAACCTGTTATCTTAGTGCCTTCGCCCAACGTAGCGGAAGACCATCAGACTAAGAATGCCTTAGCATTGGTGAACAAACAGGCAGCTATCTACGTCAAAGACAGTGAAGCGGAAACAACCTTGATGGATGTAGCATTATCTACCGTCAATGATGAACAGAAACTGAAAGAACTGTCAGAGAATATCGCCAAGCTGGCTTTACCCGATTCTGCGAGAATCATCGCACAGGAGGTTATCAAACTGGCGGAAGCAAAGAGCTGATAAATAGATTATCGGATTGCACACAGGTTGAAGTAGCGGTATAACTCCGGGATCAAACGACGTAATCCGTACTAAAATAAAAAACAGAAGAAATGAATATAGAAACGATAAAATCAGTCTATTTCGTAGGTGCCGGTGGCATCGGTATGAGTGCACTTGTACGCTACTTCCTCTTCAAAGGCAAGGTAGTGGCCGGATATGACCGTACCCCTACTCCATTGACTGAAACCCTGATTGCCGAAGGTGCACAAATACATTATGAAGAAAACGTCGACCTGATTCCCGAAGCCTGCAAAGACAAGGAAAGCACGTTAGTCATATACACGCCCGCCGTTCCGCAGGAACATGAAGAAATCGTTTATTTCCGCAACAACGGATTCGAAATACAGAAACGCGCCCAAGTATTGGGAACAATTACCCATTCGAGCAAAGGTCTGTGCGTGGCAGGCACTCACGGTAAAACAACCACATCGACGATGACAGCCCATTTGCTCCATCAATCGCACGTGGAATGTACCGCTTTTCTCGGAGGAATCTCGAAGAACTACGGCACCAACCTGCTACTCTCTCAAACAAGCCCTTACACGGTGATTGAAGCAGATGAGTTCGACCGTTCTTTCCACTGGCTGTCGCCCTATATGACCGTAATCACATCTACCGACCCCGATCATTTGGACATCTACGGCACAGAACAAGCCTACCTGGAAAGTTTCGAGCATTATACCACGCTTATCCAACCGGGTGGCGCACTAATTATCCGCAAAGACATCTCCCTGCAACCGAAAGTGCAGCCGGGTGTTCGTGTCTATACTTACTCACGTGACGAAGGCGACTTCCATGCAGAAAACATCCGCATCGGAAACGGAGAAATATTCATCGACTTTGTTGCCCCGGACACCCGTATCAACGATATTCAACTGGGAATTCCAGTTAGCATCAACATAGAAAACGGCGTAGCCGCCATGGCATTGGCACACCTTAACGGGGCTACCGATGAAGAAATAAAAAGAGGCATGGCAAGTTTCCGCGGAGTAGACCGCCGGTTCGACTTCAAGATCAAGAACGACCGTATCGTCTTTTTGAGTGACTACGCCCACCACCCCTCTGAAATCAAACAGAGCGTGTTGTCTATGCGCGAACTTTACAAAGACAAGAAGATCACAGCCATCTTCCAGCCACATCTCTATACCCGCACCCGCGACTTCTATCAAGATTTTGCCGATAGCCTGTCGCTACTCGACGAAGTGATTCTGGTAGACATCTATCCGGCACGTGAAGCACCGATTCCGGGCGTCACCAGCAAACTGATTTATGACAATCTCCGTCCGGGCATTGAAAAAAGTATGTGCAAAAAGGAAGATATACTGAACATTCTGAAAGATAAAAACA
>CAMTFK010000311.1 GCA_947071285.1 uncultured Bacteroides sp.
GTATTTTTGTAACCGATTCACTGGTAGGGGTGCCTTAACATGACGGGCTGAGAACATACCCATAGAATCTGATCCGGGTAATGCCGGCGTAGAGAACTAATTAGTAAGCAAGATGAAAAAAATTGTATGGATGGCCATCGCCTTATCGGGCGTAGGCATCACTGTTCATGCACAGACGAGTGTAAAGGATAGTATGAGAGTAGTAAACCTGCAAGAAGTGCAGGTAGTATCCACGCGTGCCACCGCCAAAACTCCCGTAGCATTCACCAATATAGGCAAAGCGGAATTGAAGAAGGTTAACTTCGGACAGGACATCCCTTATCTGTTAAGCATGACTCCTTCTACGCTGACTACATCGGATGCAGGAGCAGGTATCGGCTACACGACTCTTCGCGTGCGCGGAACCGACGGTACACGTATCAACATCACGGTAAACGGCATACCGATGAACGATGCTGAAAGCCATAATCTGTTCTGGGTAAATATGCCCGACTTTTCTTCCTCCGTAAAAGATATGCAAGTGCAACGCGGCGCAGGTACGTCTACCAATGGGGCAGGTGCCTTCGGAGCCAGCGTTAATATGCAGACTGAAGGTGCATCCATGAAGCCGTATGCCGAATTCAACGGTTCATACGGTTCATTCAACACGCACAAAGAAACGGTGAAAGTGGGAACCGGTTTGCTCAATAATCATTGGACGTTTGACGCTCGTCTTTCCAACATCGGTACGGACGGATACATAGACCGCGCTTCGGTAGACCTAAATTCTTACTATCTGCAAGGAGGTTATTTTGCAGAAAACACATCCGTGAAGCTGATTGCATTTGCCGGGAAAGAAAAGACATATCACGCCTGGGGATACGCAACCAAAAAGGAAATGGAGGACTTCGGCAGACGCTACAACCCCTGTGGCGAGATGTACACCGACGCCAACGGCAACAAGCATTTTTATGACGACCAAACTGATAATTATCTGCAAAAGAATTATCAACTTCTCTTCAATCATACTTTCTCAACAGCCTGGAATCTGAATGTTGCCTTGCATTATACCAAAGGCGACGGCTATTACGAAGAGTACAAAGACGGCAGATCCCTTATAGAATATGGCCTGAAACCATTCACAATTGATGGAACCGAAATAACCAAAAGTGATTTAGTCCGTCAGAAGAAGATGGACAACAAATTCGGTGGCGGCGTTTTTTCTCTCAATTATACAGTCAACAGGCTGAATGCGTCTCTAGGAGGTGGTTTGAATCAATACCGGGGCAATAACTTCGGAAGAGTTCCCTGGGTGAAGAATTATGTGGGCACTCTATCTCCCGACCATGAATATTACCGCAATAAATCCAAAAAGACCGATGGTAATATTTATCTGAAAGCAAACTACGATCTCACCAGCGAGTTAAGCGCGTATGCCGATCTTCAGTATCGACACATCGACTATACCATCGACGGCAACAATGATAAATATGACTGGAGCAAAAATTCCCTGCGTCCACTGGCAGTAGACAAGAAGTTCGATTTCTTTAACCCGAAAGTAGGATTAAACTGGAACATCACGTCCAACCATCGCGTTTATGCCTCTTTCTCGGTTGCTCAAAAGGAACCGACCAGAAACAATTATACGGATGGCGATCCGGATTCGTATCCCAAAGCAGAAAAATTACTCGACTATGAAGCGGGATATACTTTCGCCAACCAATGGCTGACAGCAGGTGCAAACTTCTACTACATGGATTATACCGACCAACTGGTTCTGACCGGAGCTTTAAATGACATCGGTGAAGCACTGACCGAAAACGTGCCGGACAGTTATCGTATGGGAGTCGAGCTAATGCTGGGAATCAAACCGTGTAAATGGTTTCAATGGGATATAAACGCTACATGGAGCAAAAACCGCATCCAGAATTTTGTAGAAAGCCTGCCGGGCTACCACTATAATGACGACGGTAGCTCTACTTCTCTCCCAACTGTTCAGATCAAGCATAAAGACACTCACATCGCTTTCTCACCCGACTTTCTATTTAATAACCGCTTCTCATTCATTTATAAGGGATTCGAAGCAGCTCTGCAATCGCAGTTCGTAAGCAAGCAGTATATGACAAATGCGGAAGTTGAAGCATTGACTCTTGATAAATATTTTGTCAGTAACCTCAATCTGGCGTACTCCTTCCGTCCCAAGAAGGTGTTGAAAGAAGTCACGGTAGGGTTCACTGTGTACAATCTGTTTAATGAAAAATATGAAAACAACGGTTGGGCTTCGAGCGACTACACCGATACGGTGGAGAATCGGGGAAACTATGCCGGATATGCAGCGCAGGCAGGAACAAACGTTATGGGACATGTTTCTTTCCGCTTTTAATACCACAGGGCTATGGAATTGAATTTTCTGGAAATATTCGGTACGATTGTCGGGCTAGTCTACCTTTGGTTGGAGTACCGGGCAAGTATCTACCTTTGGATAGCAGGTATTGTGATGCCTGCCATCTATATCTTCGTATATTACAAAGCAGGACTGTATGCCGATTTCGGTATCAATATCTACTATCTGATAGCTGCCATCTACGGTTGGTTCTTCTGGATGTGGGGACACAGAAAGAAGAAAGGTCAACAGTCGGCAGATGCTTCAACCGGTGACAAACCCAAAGACCTTCCTATCGTGCATACTCCATGGAAATGTTACTTACCTCTTTTTCTGGTATTTATTGTTGCATTTATCGGCATTGCATGGATACTGATCGAATATACGGACAGCAACGTGCCCTGGCTGGATAGTTTTACTACGGCATTGAGCATTGTCGGCATGTGGATGCTGGCACGCAAATACGTCGAGCAATGGTTTGCCTGGATTCTTGTGGATATTGTCTGCTGCGGACTTTATATCTACAAAGACCTTTATTTTACTTCTGCTTTATACGGACTTTACTCCATTATAGCTATCTTTGGCTACTTTAAATGGAAAAAATTAATGAGCGTACAATGATAAGTGAACACTATACTCCCGAAGCCGTCATACTTGCCAACGGCGAATATCCTACGCATACACTTCCCCTGAAAATACTGGAAGAGGCTAAATT
The DNA here is from genome assembly GCA_947071285.1 of uncultured Bacteroides sp. GTDB lineage: Bacteria > Bacteroidota > Bacteroidia > Bacteroidales > Bacteroidaceae > Bacteroides. The sequence continues at coordinate 3,078 of CAMTFK010000311.1, forward strand.
CGTGATCTGTTGCGATGGAGCAGCCAACGAATATATCTTACGTGGACATACTCCCGATATTATTATTGGCGACGGAGACTCTCTTTCGCCGGAAAACAAAACACGCTTTTCGGACATTATTCACCATATAGCCGATCAGGAAACAAACGACCAAACCAAGGCTGTCCACTTCCTGCAAGAAAAAGGCTACCGGAGAATAGCCATCGTCGGTGCTACCGGAAAACGGGAAGACCACACATTAGGAAATATCAGTTTATTGCTGGACTATATGAAAAGCGGTATGGAAGTACGAACTGTTACGGATTACGGGGTATTTATTCCCGCAAATGGCACGCAGACTTTCGTTTCCCACACCGGGCAGCAAGTATCCATTATCAATTTCGGAGCGAAAGGATTGAAAGGGGAAGGATTGGTTTATCCGCTTAGCGACTTTACGAATTGGTGGCAAGGAACTCTTAATGAAGCTACAAGCAATCGTTTTACCATTCAATGCAC
>CAMTFK010000312.1 GCA_947071285.1 uncultured Bacteroides sp.
TGTCAAGTGACAGTGATGCTTAAGAACTGAATAGAGAACTAAAGTAATATACTTAAATCCCGCTCCATTGTATGGAAGCGGGATTTTTTTTTAAAGAAACAGTATGAAGAAAATAGCCATTCAAGGAACATTAGGGTCGTATCACGACATCGCCGCACACAAGTACTTCGAAGGAGAAGAAATAGAGTTAATCTGTTGCGCCAACTTTGAGGACGTGTTTGCAGCCGTGAAAAAGGATAGTCAGACCATAGGTATGTTGGCAATAGAAAACACCATTGCAGGCAGCTTGCTGCACAACAACGAGCTGTTGCGCCAAAGTGGCACACAAATCATCGGCGAGTATAAACTGCGCATCTCACACAGTTTTGTTTGTCTGCCCGAAGAGGACTGGAACGACATCACGGAAGTCAACTCCCACCCCATCGCACTGATGCAATGCCGCGAATTCCTCGCCCAACATCCCAAGATGAAAGTCGTGGAAGGCGAAGACACTGCCCTCAGCGCCGAAATCATCAAACGGGAGAACCTGAAAGGACATGCCGCCATCTGTTCCAAAGCTGCCGCCGAGCGTTATGGCATGAAAGTGTTGCAGGAAGGCGTCGAAACAAACAAACATAACTTCACCCGTTTTCTGGTGGTTGCCGATCCTTGGCAGGTGGACGAAATACGACGCCATCCCCATCCGGAAACGAACAAGGCAAGCATGGTATTCACACTGCCCCACACGGAAGGAAGCCTCTCGCAAGTACTTTCCATCCTTTCGTTCTACAGCATCAACCTGACCAAGATTCAGTCGCTGCCCATCATCGGACGGGAATGGGAATATCAATTTTACGTAGACGTAGCTTTTGACAATATACTGAGATATAAACAATCCATCGCGGCCATCACACCGCTAACCAAAGAACTTAAAATATTAGGCGAATATGCAGACGGTAAATCAAACATCTAAAATAAAGCCCGCCGACCGATTGGCGAGCGTGAGCGAATACTACTTCTCAAAGAAGTTGAAAGAAGTGGCACAAATGAATGCCGAAGGTAAGGACGTTATCAGTCTGGGTATCGGTAGCCCTGATATGCCGCCCTCGGAAGCAACCATACAGACACTTTGCAGAGAAGCGCAAAATCCCGACGGACATGGATACATGCCTTATGTCGGTATCCCCGAACTCCGCCGCAGCTTTGCAGGATGGTACAAGAAATGGTATGGTGTGGAACTGAATCCGAATACAGAGATACAGCCGCTCATCGGCTCGAAAGAAGGTATCCTGCACGTCACGCTGGCATTTGTCAATCCGGGTGAACAGGTGCTGGTTCCCAACCCGGGCTACCCTACCTATACTTCATTGAGCAAGATACTGGGCGCGGAAGTCATCAACTACAACCTGAAAGAAGAAAACGGCTGGATGCCCGACTTCGACGAATTGGAAAAGATGGATATGAGCCGCGTAAAGCTGATGTGGACCAACTACCCGAACATGCCGACCGGAGCCAACGCAACACCGGAACTTTACGCAAAGCTGGTAGATTTCGCCCGCCGCAAAAATATCGTCATTGTGAACGATAATCCGTACAGCTTTATTCTGAATGATAATCCTCTCAGCATCCTCAGCGTGCCGGGTGCCAAAGATTGCTGCATCGAGTTCAACTCCATGAGCAAGAGCCACAATATGCCGGGCTGGCGTATCGGTATGCTGGCAAGCAATGCCGACTTTGTGCAGTGGATACTGAAGGTGAAGAGCAACATCGACAGTGGTATGTTCCGCGCCATGCAGTTGGCAGCAGCCAACGCCCTGGAAGCCGAACAGGAATGGTATGACGGAAACAACAAGAATTACCGCAACCGCCGCCATCTGGCAGGGGAAATCATGCATGCACTGGGATGTACGTACGACGAAAAGCAGGTGGGCATGTTCCTCTGGGGGAAAATCCCTGATAGCTGCACCGACGTGGAAGAACTGACCGAAAAGGTGTTGCACAACGCACGTGTGTTCATCACGCCGGGATTCATCTTCGGAAGCAACGGAAAACGGTATATCCGCATCTCGCTCTGTTGCAAAGACCATAAATTGGAAGAAGCATTGAAGCGCATCAGGGAGATGAAGTAATATATTTACAAAAAATAAGTCCTGTAACACAAATCAACCACCGTTTTAAAAAACGTGCCCGACGTTTTTAAAGAATGAGGGCAACGTTTTTAAAAAACGAGGCCTATATTTATTAACACGCTCGAAAGGCTTTATCGACGGGGGTTGCAGAGGGTTCTGGAAGCATTGAGAAATATTTATACAATAAAAAATAGAATTAAACAAAAATAGAAGAATATGGAACTTGAATTAGAATCGATTTTGTTGCCGGGTATTGAGGACAAACGTCCCATGGTAATTGCAGGCCCTTGCAGCGCCGAGACAGAAGAACAAGTGATGTGCACCGCCAAGCAACTGGCTGAAAAGGGAATGAAGATATTCCGTGCCGGAATCTGGAAACCGCGTACCAAACCGGGTGGTTTCGAAGGTGTAGGCGTAGACGGTCTGGCATGGCTGAAAGAGGTGAAAAAAGAAACAGGCATGTATGTTTCTACCGAAGTGGCTACCGCTAAGCATGTGTACGAATGTCTGAAAGCAGGTATCGATATCCTTTGGATTGGCGCACGCACCACTGCCAACCCGTTTGCCATGCAGGAAATAGCCGATGCACTGAAGGGCGTGGATATTCCTGTCTTCGTGAAGAATCCGGTAAACCCCGATCTGGAACTCTGGATCGGTGCATTGGAACGCATCAACAATGCCGGACTGAAACGTCTGGCAGCCATCCACCGCGGTTTCAGCAGCTACGACAAGAAGTTGTACCGCAATCTGCCGCAATGGCATATCCCTATCGAGCTGCGCCGCCGCATCCCGAATCTGCCGATTATCTGCGACCCCAGCCATATAGGCGGAAAACGCGAACTGATAGCTCCGCTTTGCCAGCAGGCAATGGACCTCGGCTTCAACGGTCTGATTATCGAAAGCCACTGCAACCCGGATTGTGCATGGAGCGATGCTTCACAGCAAGTAACGCCCGATGTACTGGATTACATCCTGAACCTGCTCGTCATTCGTAAGGAGACTCAGACTACGGAGAACCTCAGCGAACTGCGCAAACAGATTGACGAGTGCGACAACAACCTGATGCAGGAACTTGCCAAGCGTATGCGTGTGGCACGTGAAATCGGAACCTTCAAGAAGGAGCATGATATGACCATTTTACAGACGGGACGTTACAATGAAATCCTGGACAAACGCGGTTCACAAGGTGTACTCCTTGGCGTAGATTCCGAATTCATCAAAAAAGTATTCGAGCTGATACACGAAGAGAGTGTGAGGCAACAAATGGAAATAATTAATAAGTGACAAGCTACAGGCTACAAGCTACGAGTAGCTGCGCCATCATACCGCAACTCGTAGCTTGTAGCTCGTAACTTGTAGCTAATAACATTATCATTATGCGTATTTTAATACTTGGAGCCGGCAAGATGGGCTCTTTCTTTACAGATATTCTAAGTTTCCAACATGAAAC
>CAMTFK010000313.1 GCA_947071285.1 uncultured Bacteroides sp.
AGCTTCCACGTGGCTTGCTGAAGCCGCGCAGAAATGTAATGCTGCCCCTCCAAACTGGAAGGGGACAATGCACCACTGAAGATGGCGATGGTCAAAGGAGTAAACATAAGATACGATTTTGAGGCTCTTCATTTTAGTTTAACAGGTTAATAATCAGTAGTTCTGCCTTTCTCCAGATACTCATCAGCACAGGGATGACCCCAATCGCTCTTATAGGTTGCATGAGAAGAGAGTGTTGCAAATGTAGTAAACTGTTAATAAATATGCAATTACCTTACGTTAATCATTTCTAAATGCCGACATTTTGTAGGATTTTCAGGGTGGATGGCTGCTCTTTACTAAAGAAAGCAAAACGAAGCAACGCTTCGACACAAAAAATGAATGAATTCTTTTTATTCTACCCACAGTTTGCATTATCTTTGCACCGAAATGAAACGAACCATCCTTCTACTGATTATAAGCGCGTTTTGTGCCATCGGTCTGAAAGCCCAACGCGCCGATTCCATCCGCATCAGCCTACTGACGTGTGCATCGGGTGGAGAGATATATTCCCTTTTCGGACATACCGCCATCCGCTACGAAAACTATACGCAGGGCATCGATGCAGTTTTCAATTACGGTATGTTCAATTTCAGTGCCCCCAACTTCATTTTCCGCTTCGCCCTGGGAGAAACGGATTACCAACTGGGAGTGACAAGCTACGAACGCTTTGCCGAAGAATATGACTATCTGGGACGGGACGTCTGGCAGCAGACACTCAACTTCACCCAGGACGAAAAGGAACATCTGGTGCGCCTGCTCCAGGAGAACTACCGCCCGGAGAACCGCGTGTACCGCTACAACTTCTTCTACGACAACTGTGCCACCCGCCCGCGCGACCAAATTGAGAGCGCCATCGACGGCTCCCTGCAATATACTGACAATATGACTGAAAACAACACGGGAGTCTCTTTCCGTGACTTGCTGCATAAATACAGCGAAGGCCACCTTTGGTCGCGTTTCGGCATGGACATGTGCATGGGCAGCGAAGCCGACAAGCCTATCAACCGGAGACTGATGATGTTCATCCCTTTCTACGTGCAGGAGTACTTCAATACAGCCCAAATCGTAAATAAGGAAGGACAGGCCCGTCCGCTGGTATCCGCCGAAGAGAAAATCGTAGTGACCGGACTGACAGATGCCGACCACCGCTCCGGAGGCATCACCCCGATGCAGGCTTCCCTACTACTGTTCATTGTGGTGACAGCCGCAACCATTTATGGCATACGGCGCCAGAAGACTCTCTGGGGAGTGGACTTACTTTTGTTTTTCTGTGCAGGAGTAGCCGGATGCATCCTTGCTTTCCTCGCTTTGTTCTCCCAACACCCGGCAGTAAGCCCCAATTACCTGCTATTTGTATTTCATCCTCTGCACTTGTTTTGCCTCCCGTGGATGATAAACAAGGTGAGAAAACGACAGAAAAGCAGGTACATGGTAGCTAATTTTACCGTTTTAACACTTTTTATACTGCTTTGGGCGATAATACCGCAAAGATTTGACTTAGCTGTATTACCTTTGGCACTTTGTTTGCTGGTACGTTCAGCAAGCAATCTTGTTTTGACATCGAAAAAGATAGAAAAGAGATAAATGAAAAAGGGACTGATAACTTCCATACTCGCACTAACATTCACCGGTCTGCAAGCACAACCGTTGCCCACCGCCCCGAAACTGGTGGTGACGCTGACGATTGACCAGTTGCGCACCGATTATATGGAAGCATTTTCGTCCTTATACGGAGAGAAAGGTTTCAAGAGGCTGATGCGCGAAGGAAAGGTGTTCTACCAGACTGAATTCCCCTTCAACGGAGCAGACCGCGCTTCCGCCATTGCTGCCATCTACAGCGGCACAACGCCCTCAATGAACGGCATTATATCCCGGCATTGGATGGACATCAATACGCTGCGCCCGGTGAACTGCGTGGATGACGCCGCTTTTATGGGCAACTTCACCGAAGAAAATTCCTCTCCTTCACAACTACTGACTTCCACCATTGCCGATGAACTGAAGATAGCCACCCGAAACAAAGGTCTGGTATACGCCATTGCCCCCTCGCGTGACGCGGCTGTATTGGCTGCCGGACACTCCGGAAACGGAGCCTTCTGGCTGAACGAAAACACAGGCAAGTGGTGCAGCACCACATATTACAGTGAGTTCCCGTGGTGGGTGAGCCAATATAATGAAAAGAATTCACCCGATTACCGCATCCGCGACATGGTGTGGGAACCCTTACACCCAATCACCCGATATACTTTCCTGCCGGAATGGCGGGACCAAGCTTTCAAATATAAATTCGACAGCGAACGGATCAATAAATTCCGCCGGCTCATTACCAGTCCCTTCATCAACGACGAGGTGAACCTGCTGGCAGAAGAGTTATTGGATAAAGGCACTATTGCCAAAGATGAAATTCCGGATTTACTGGCGCTGACCTATTATGCCGGAAATTATAATCATAAGAGCACGCAGGAATGTGCCATGGAGATGCAGGATACCTATGTACGCCTGGACAATAGCATCGCTTCCCTGCTCGACCTCATCGACCGCAAAGTAGGCCTGCACAACGTGCTGTTCTGCATCACCTCCACCGGATATGCCGACGCCGAAGCTCCCGACCTTGCCCTCTACCGCATCCCGGGCGGAGAATTCCACCTGAACCGTTGTGCCACGTTGCTGAACATGTACCTCATGGCTACGTATGGCGAAGGGCAGTACGTGGAGACTTATCATAACCAGCAGATTTATCTCAACCATAAACTCATAGAGAACAAGCAACTGGACTTAGCGGAGATACAAGACAAATCCGCCGACTTCCTGATACAATTCAGTGGGGTGAATGAAGCGTATTCCGCCCATCGCCTGTTGCTGGGTCCCTGGTCGCCCCAGATTGAACTTGTACGAAATGCTTTCCATCGCAAACGCTCCGGCGACCTGCTGGTAGACGTATTGCCGGGCTGGACTATTGTAGAAGAAAATGTCACCGACAGTCGCGTAGTGCGACATGCCGATGTCCCCGCTCCGCTCATCTTCCTGGGTGGTGGAGTGAAACCCGAAACCATACGGGTTCCTGTCAATATTACCCGCATAGCTCCTACCCTGTCAAGTGCGATGCGCATCCGCGCCCCGAATGCTTGCACGGCTACTCCGCTAAACTTCTAAGGTTTAGGGAGTAAATGATAATTCAGCGGTGGTAGATGATTAACAGTAGCATCTTCATTCTCCTCCTCTTGGGAGGAGGAGTACCCGTAGGGGGAGGTGGTAGGTAAGCAACAAAATACCTATTAATCATAAACTAAAGAATTCTTTTCTCACCTACCACCCCGCCCCAAAGGGCACCCCTCCTCCAGGAGGAGGAGGGGAATGGAGATACTTCGCGTATCATGCCGCTAAATTATCATTTAACTGCCAATCCCTCAACAAATAATCAGTGCAAACACTGTCTCTTATACACATCTGACGCTGCCGACGAAGAGGATAGTGT
>CAMTFK010000314.1 GCA_947071285.1 uncultured Bacteroides sp.
GTTGTTGAAACGCCCCATGCTCCTAAGCAAGATGCCGCCGAGTCCGCATTCCTTGCGCGTGCCATCGAACAGGTGGAAAAGAACCTGCACGTCTCCGGCTATTCCGTTGAGCAACTGAGCCGAGACCTTTGCATGGAACGCACCGGACTTTACCGGAAGCTGGTGACTATGCTCGACCAGTCTCCGAGCCTTTTCATACGTAACATCCGCTTGCAGCGCGCAGCCCAATTACTGGCGGAAGGAAACCTTAGCATTACCGAAATTGCAGAACGCACAGGTTTCAGCAGTTCCAGTTATCTGAGCAAATGTTTTCAGGAAATGTATGGTTGCCGTCCCTCCGAATATGCCGAAAAGATGAAGAAATCAACATGATTGTTGTTGCTTTCAACGTGGTTGTTGCCTGCCAGATACCTTTACGTCCTACTTTTGCAACATCATAAAACACTTAAAAACCATGAAAATGAATCTTATTAAAAAAGTCGGCTTCTTGCTGGTATCGGCAGCCGTTGTTGCCGCAAGCGGCGTAGCGCAGAATGTGCAACGCACGCCCCAGGGCATCAAGTATGCTGCACAAGGAATGGATGTCAGTGTGGAATTTTATTCGCCCACCATCGTCCGGGTTTATAAAACACCCATGCAGACCTCCTGTAATAAAGAGAGTCTGGTCATTATCAAAGCTCCCGAAACGACCCCGGTAACTTTCGGTGAAAACGGCAAAAACGTGACGTTGAGCAGTGATGCCGTGCGGGTGGAAGTGAATACGGAAACCGGAGGTATTCATTTCTTCGATAAGTCAGGAAAACGTATGCTAACGGACAAGGATTACGGAACCCAGTTCACTCCGTTCGATGATGCGGGAGTTCCTTCTTTCAATGTCCGCCAAGCTTTCTTGCTGGATAAAGATGAAGTCATCTACGGTCTGGGACAGCAGCAGACGGGCAAGGTGAACCAACGCAATCAGAAACTTTTCCTTCGCAATCAGAATATGAGTATCTGTATCCCGTTCGTTCATTCTGTCAAGGGATATGCTTTGTATTGGGATAATTATTCTCCCACCACTTTCCTGGATAATCCGCAGGAAATGTCGTTTGACTCGGAAGTAGGCGATTGTGCCGATTATTATTTCATCTATGGCGGCAATGCCGATGGTGTGATAGCCGGTGTGCGCGACCTGACCGGACAGGCTCCCCTTTATCCTCTCTGGACTTTAGGCTTCTGGCAATGCCGCGAACGCTATAAGAGCCCCGACGAACTCTGTGAAGTAGTTGATAAATACCGTGACCTGAAAGTGCCTTTGGATGGCATCATCCAGGATTGGCAATACTGGGGATGCGACTCGAACTGGAACTCCATGAAATTCCAGAATCCCCGTTACATCAATAAGATGGGTGACCCGGAATTCATGAAATATCTTCCGAACGGCGAAGACAGGAATGCACGCTATGGCACTCCGCGCATCAAGAGTCCGAAGGAGATGATAGACTATGTGCATAAACAGAATGCCCACATCATGATTTCCGTATGGGCCTCTTTCGGTCCCTGGACGGAGATGTATCAGAAGATGGATAGTCTGAAAGCCTTGCTGCACTTCGACACATGGCCCCCAAAAGCTGGAGTGAAACCTTATGACCCGTTCAATCCGGTTGCCCGTGACATTTATTGGGCAGAGATGAAAAAGAACATCTTCGACTTGGGCATGGATGCTTGGTGGCTCGACTCAACCGAACCGGACCATCTGAACGTTAAAGATCAGGACTTCAATACACCTACCTATTTGGGCTCATTCCGCAGGGTACATAATGCTTTCCCGCTACTGTCCAACAAGGGAGTTTATGAGCATCAGCGTGCCGTGACTTCTGATAAGCGTGTCTTCCTGCTTACCCGTTCGTCCTTTCTGGGGCAACAGCGCTATGCTTCGCATTCATGGAGTGGTGATGTGGTTTCGGACTGGTCCATTATGCGTAAGCAGATTGCGGCGGGGCTCAACTATTCCTTGTGTGGCATTCCTTATTGGAACACAGACTTAGGCGGCTTCTTTGCCTGGAAGTATAATAATACGGTAGATAATATTGCTTATCACGAACTGCATACCCGTTGGTATCAATGGGGCGCATTCCAGCCGATTATGCGTTCGCACAACTCCGGTCCGGTGGCTGTGGAAATCTATCAGTTCGGCAAGAAGGGCGACTGGGCCTATGATGCGTTGGAGAAATACACTCACTTGCGTTACCGTCTGTTGCCTTACGTTTACAGTACCTCATGGGAAGTGACCGATAAAGCCGGCAGTTTCATCCGCCCGTTGATGATGGACTTCCCCGAAGACAAGAAGGTGCTCGACATGGATACTGAATATATGTTCGGCCGTAACTTCCTCGTTCGTCCGGTGACGGATTCTCTTTATACTTGGCAGGATAAAGATCAGAACGGTCATCTGAAAGATATGAGTAAGGTTGGGAAAACAGATGTTTACCTGCCTAAGGGTGCCCGCTGGTTCGACTTCTGGACGGGACAGACATTTGAAGGTGGACAGACTATTCAGCGTGAAGTCCCTATCGACATCATGCCTGTGTATGTTCGTGCAGGCTCCATCCTTCCTTGGGGACCGGCTGTGCAATACTCCACCGAGAAGAAATGGGATAACTTGACGGTCCGTATTTATCCGGGTGCTGATGCCGAATTTACTCTTTACGAAGACGAGTTTGATAACTACAACTACGAAAAGGGAGCTTACACCACTATTACCATGAAATGGAATGATAAAGAACGTACTCTCACTGTTGCCGACCGTAAGGGTAGTTATAAGGGGATGCTGAAGAATCGTAAGTTCAACTTTGTGGTGGTAGAGCCGGGCAAAGGCTGTGGAGATGAAGATACGACAGCGTTCGATAAATCGGTTTCTTACAGAGGAAAGAAGATGACTGTGCAATTGTAATTGCAGAATCGCCTTTTATATTATAAGCTTCATTCTTCTCTTCCCCGGAGGAGGAGAATGAAGCTACTTCTGCTTATTTTGAAACCATCTAAATATATCTTATTCCAACTCCCTCGCACAAATATTAATCGTCCGCAGTGCATCCGATATTTCAGCCGGACTCATTCCCAGACATTCTATTCTTAATATCTTCTCCCAGTCTTCAAAATCTACGTTCCATTTATGAATCTGTGGATATTGTGCGAGTAATGTTCCTACTCTTTTCACATCCTGTTTCCTGGCTATAGAAGTTCGGAAAATTAAAATGCAGTCTTTCATTTTTCTCATTGTTTTTAGTGTTTTGGTATGGAGTGCAAAGATATTCCCGAAACTACTTCCAGAATAGGCCTAATAGACGAATCCCGTTGGCATTTCCGATGAAATAAGGAAAAGAGGGGATGAAATCAGCGCCTTCGGATATGATGAATCAAAACCGTGCAGAAAGAATAAAGTTACGAGCTACAGGCTACAAGCTACAAGTGGCTGCGCTATGTTCCGA
>CAMTFK010000315.1 GCA_947071285.1 uncultured Bacteroides sp.
TTCTTGAGCCTCCACTTGTTTTTTCGGGTTTAAACAGTTGTCACAATTTCCACAGTTATCTTCCATGTACTCTTCGCCGAAGTAATGCAATAGCGTTTTTCGGCGGCATACGGAAGACTCGGCATAAGCAGCAGTTTCCAACAGTAGTTGTTTACCTATTTCCTGCTCTGCCACAGGTTTTCCTTGCATGAACTTTTCCAGTTTCTGCAAGTCTTTATTAGTATAAAAGGTAATGCACTGTCCTTCGCCCCCGTCTCTTCCGGCACGTCCTGTTTCCTGATAATATCCTTCCAGACTTTTCGGAATATCATAGTGAATAACGAAACGTACATCCGGTTTATCAATACCCATACCGAAAGCAATGGTTGCCACAATCACCTCTATCTTCTCCATCAAGAAGTCATCTTGATTTTGCGTGCGTGTTGCAGAATCCATCCCTGCATGATAAGCGCGGGCATTAATACCGTTTGCCTGTAAAATTTCAGCAAGTTCTTCTACTTTCTTCCGGCTCAGGCAGTAAATGATACCCGACTTTTCCTGATTATTCTTGATGAACTTGATGATATCTCTATCTACATTATTGGTCTTAGGGCGTACCTCGTAATAGAGGTTCGGGCGATTGAATGATGACTTGAACACCTCTGCATCCACCATACCCAGATTCTTCTGAATATCATGCTGCACTTTAGGCGTAGCAGTCGCCGTTAAAGCTATCACCGGAGCTTTTCCGATTTCATTGATGATAGGGCGGATACGACGATATTCCGGTCGGAAATCATGTCCCCATTCCGAAATACAGTGTGCTTCATCCACAGCATAGAAAGAAATCTTCACTGTCTTCAGGAATTCCACATTTTCTTCTTTCGTCAGTGACTCGGGAGCTACATATAGCAACTTTGTTTTTCCACTGAGGATGTCGGACTTTACTTGGTCTATCGCACCTTTATTAAGGGAAGAGTTTATAAAATGGGCAATACCATCTTCTTCACTGAAGTTGCGCATCGCATCGACCTGGTTCTTCATCAAGGCAATCAAAGGAGAAATCACAATACCCGTACCTTCCATCATTAATGACGGTAACTGGTAGCACAGTGACTTACCTCCACCCGTAGGCATCAGCACGAATGTATCGTTGCCTGCCAACAGGTTTTGTATGATAGCTTCCTGATTTCCTTTAAACGTGTCAAATCCGAAGTACTTCTTCAGTTGGTCTGTCAAATTAATCTTCTTCCCTGCCATGATTCATTAGGTTGTTTTTTGAGTGATTGTTTAACATCTCGGTTAGTTGCTCTTTTTATTAAGAACTCTAACAAAGTTATAAACAACTTCTTAATTTTCAAGCATAATCCAATGAATATTTTTCAATAAAAAACAAAAAAGTCGGTTCCAGGCATCTTTACCTTCTGATTTTAAGCAGTTTGCAGTCTTGCAATGTTTGCTTTTTCTAGTTGATGTTTTGCATAATCCAGCTTCACAACAAAGCTATCTTTGTGTTCTGAAGGGATTTCGAACATAGCATCCATCATAATGGTCTCCACAATGGAGCGCAATCCACGGGCACCTAACTTATATTCCACAGCCTTGTCTACGATATATTCAAAGACAGTATCCTCAAACGTCAGCTCCACGCCGTCCATTTCGAACAGTTTAACGTACTGCTTGATAATGGAGTTTTTGGGTTCCGTGAGGATGGCACGCAGGGCATCGCGATCCAGCGGATTCAGATAGGTCAATACCGGCAGACGGCCGATAATTTCGGGTATCAGTCCGAATGACTTCAAATCCTGCGGCGCGATATACTGCATCATATTACTTTTATCAATCACCGCAGTGTTGCGCACCGCGCTATAACCTACCACATGAGTATTCAGGCGCTGAGCTATTTTTTTCTCAATGCCATCGAATGCGCCACCGCAGATGAAAAGGATATTCTTCGTGTTCACCGGAATCATCTTTTGGTCCGGATGCTTACGTCCGCCTTGGGGTGGCACGTTCACTACGGAACCTTCCAGCAATTTCAGCAAGCCTTGTTGCACACCTTCTCCACTAACATCACGAGTAATGGAAGGGTTATCTCCCTTGCGGGCAATCTTATCAATTTCGTCAATGAACACAATACCTTGTTCGGCTTCGGGTACATTGTAGTCCGCCACCTGGAGCAAGCGGGTCAGAATACTTTCAATGTCTTCGCCCACATAACCTGCTTCGGTGAGCACCGTAGCATCTACAATAGTAAAAGGTACATGGAGCAGTTTGGCAATGGTGCGCGCCAGCAACGTCTTTCCCGTTCCGGTGCTACCTACCATAATGATGTTTGATTTTTCAATTTCCACATCATCACCGCCGTCCTTCTGCAACAAACGCTTGTAGTGGTTGTACACCGATACAGAAAGGAAACGCTTGGCATCGTTCTGCCCAATGACGTATTGGTCAAGAAATTCTTTAATTTCTAAAGGTTTGGGAAGTTCTTTCAAGTTCAGCTTCGTTGCACCGGCATTTCTTTTTGCTCCGCCCAATGCCTCCTGAGTAATTTCGTAGGCCTGGGTGGCGCAACTATCGCAGATATAACCGTTCATCCCCGTGATAAGGAACCCGACTTCATCTTCGAAGCGTCCGCAAAAGCTACACTTGTTCTTGTTTCTTTTTGAGTCTGCCATATTTATTTTTTAATCAACACTTCATCTACCATACCGTAATCTTTGGCTTCCTGTGCAGTCATCCAGTAATCACGGTCAGAGTCCGCCCACACTTTATCGAAAGGCGTATGAGAGTGGTCAGCAATAATCGTATACAGTTCTTTCTTCAGTTTCTGAATTTCACGTGCTGTGATTTCAATATCCGAAGCCTGTCCTTGCGCACCACCCATCGGCTGATGAATCATTACACGCGAGTGAGTCAAAGCCGAACGCTTGCCCTCGGCACCTGCCACCAGCAATACAGCAGCCATACTTGCTGCCATGCCTGTACAGATCGTAGCTACATCGCTCGTGATGAACTGCATCGTATCGTAAATGCCCAGTCCGGCAT